>SFGI01000016.1 GCA_004557645.1 [Eubacterium] saphenum
CAACGCTGAGAATGGGCGAAAAAACGATGATAGCCAAGATCTGTCTGTACATCAATGGTACAGGCAGGAAATAGTAGATCAGCAGCGCAAAGGCAATACCAAGAGCCATACGCAGGATAAATACCCCTGTCATGTCTTTCAATTCACTTTTATTGATCTTTGGTTCAAAAAGAATACCAATAAGCAGCATCGCCAGAAAGGCATTTGCCTGCCCAATCATCCCTGCAACGGTATAAACAGGCTCAGGCAGCTGAATATTCCCTGCACAAAGCAGGATCATCACCAGATAGGTCACAAAGGGCATAGAAGAAAACAGCGTCTTAAAAATTTCCTTCCCATTGATGCCCTCTTTCCCCTTTGCGATCATCATAGCAATGGTAAAGGTGATACCAAAGCACATGATGGCATTGCCCACATCGAACATACAAACCAACGCCACCGCATCTGCCGCAAAAAAGCTGGACATATAGGGCAGCGTGCAAAGGCCGATATTGTAGCCTGATGTGTTGATGATATAGAAAGCTTTATGGGCAGGAGATTTTTTCCGCGTCAGCAAAAGGACTGCAGCAATTGCCACGATATGTACCCCAAAGCCGACCCCAATGGCCAGCAAATAGCTGCGGTTCAGTTCCAGTCCCCGAAAATTACTGATGATAGCCATGGGCAGTGTGATCTTCAATACCAGGTTGCTGAGAAGTCCGCTGTCATCCAAAGAAAATAATCCAACTCTCTTCAGCGCAAAGCCCAATGCGATCATAAATAAAAAGCCAAAGGCTTTGACTAAAACAGTTTCCAAAAGCAGTTCCTCCTTTGTAAAAGAAAAAGGCTCCCTTGAAAGGAAGCCTTCTTAATTTCATTCATAAAAATGAATTAGATGTTTGCTTTTGCTGTTTCAGCCAGTTTTGTGAAAGCAGCGGGATCGGATACAGCCAGTTCAGCCAGCATTTTTCTGTTGATGTTTACGCCAGCTACTTTCAGACCATGAATCAGTTTGCTGTAAGAAATGTTGTTCAGTCTAGCTGCTGCATTGATTCTTACGATCCACAGGCTTCTGTATTCTCTCTTTGTCTGTTTTCTGCCAGCGAATGCAAATGCCATTGCTTTCATTACAGACTGTTTTGCAACTCTGTACTGTTTGCTTCTAGCACCACGGTAGCCCCTAGCCAGCTTCAGTACTTTTTTATGTTTTTTTCTAGCGTTCAGCGCGCCTTTTACTCTTGCCATTGTAAAGTCCTCCTAATTAAATATACTCGAAAAATAGTTGTCCCAAGACTGCTTGATTATGCGTAAGGCAGCAGTGTCTTTTTCACTTTGTTTTCAACTGTTCTGTCAACTGTTGTAGCATGTCTCAGGTTTCTTTTTCTCTTTCTGGACTTTTTACCAAGGATGTGCTGTGTGTTGGATTTGTTTCTTTTCAGTTTACCTGTGCCAGTGATTTTAAATCTTTTTGCTGCTGCTTTTTTTGTTTTCAACTTAGGCATTGTATTATCCTCCTAAAAATGTTTTGTGATAGTTTCCTTCCGCTTTGCGGATCAGTTCTTTGGTGCCAGGAACATAACCAGGCTCTTACCTTCCATTTTGGGCTGTTTATCCACTACGCCAAATTCTTCTGTTGCTTTTGCAAAATCTTCCATGATCTGCATGCCAACTTTGAAATGACCGATTTCACGACCTCTGAAACGGATGCTGATCTTAACCTTGTCGCCGTCCTTCAAAAATTCGTTTGCTTTTTTGACTTTTACCTGAACATCATGTGTATCGATGCTGGGGGACAAACGCAGTTCCTTTACATCAACAGTTTTCTGTTTCTTTCTGGCTTCTTTTTCCTTCTTTGCCTGATCGAATTTGTATTTACCGTAGTCCATGATGCGGCATACGGGGGGTTTCGCTGTTGGTGCGATCTTTACCAGATCCAGCTTTCTTTCGTCAGCGATTTTCTGGGCTTCCCTAGAGGAAACGATACCAAGCTGTTCGCCGTTTTCGTCGATCAGTCTGATTTCTTTGTCCCTAATTTGTTCGTTAATCATTAATTCAGTAATTGTCAAGCACCTCCCAAATAGACTGTATCCACATGCGCTCCTTTTATGAAAGTCGGCTGCTACGCAGCCATCGGCATTCGTAAGGATTCTCCTTACTCATGCCGTCAGCCCGTAAAATGTCTAAGCGTCTGTCTAAGAAAGCTTACACACCCGCTCAGCCGCTTTCCGGGACTTTCACGACAAAAAGAAAAGCGCCGGAAGAATCCGCCGCACACAGAAAAACAGAGCCAACCCCTGTTTCAAATACTGTATTAACCCTATTTGCTCATGCCATAAGGTGAGAAGCGGAACTTCTTCTTTGTTTACCGTAGTAGTATACCATCCCTACACCCTTATGTCAAACCTTTTTTCACATTTTTTTGAATTTTTTTCAGAAAATACAGGCGAGAGGAATTCCCCTCGCCTGCTGTAATTCTTTTCATTTTGAAAATCAATCCAGAGCCTTTGTTTCGATTTCTTCTTTGATTCTTGCAATGAAATCTGCCAGAGCAACCTGACCTTCTTCGCCGTTCTTTCTAGAACGCAGGGAAACCATGTTTGCTTCCTGATCCTTCTCACCAACAACGATGATATAAGGCACTCTTTCGTTTCTTGCTTCTCTGATCTTGTAACCGATCTTTTCTGCACGGTTGTCTGTTTCAACGCGGATGCCTTCTTTATCCAGTGCATCTGCTACGCTCTTTGCATAGTCTGCGAATTTTTCGGAAATAGGCAGAACTTTAACCTGTACAGGAGACAGCCATACGGGGAACTGACCTGCGAAGTGTTCGATCAGGATACCGATGAAACGTTCGATGGAACCGAAGCATACACGGTGGATCATTACAGGACGTTTCTTTGTGCCATCTGCTGCTGTGTATTCCAGTTCAAATCTTTCGGGCATCTGCATATCCAGCTGGATTGTACCGCACTGCCATGTTCTGCCGATGGAGTCCTCCAGATGGAAGTCGATCTTAGGACCATAGAATGCGCCGTCGCCTTCATTGATTGTATAATCGATGCCGTTTTCATCCAGAGCATTCTGCAGACCAGCTGTAGCGATTTCCCAAGCTTCGTCGGAACCCATGCTGTCTTCAGGTCTTGTGGACAGTTCAATATGATATTTGAAGCCGAACAGTTTGTATACACCGTCGATCAGGCTGATTACGCCGGAGATTTCATCTTTGATCTGTTCTTCTGTCATGAAGATATGAGCGTCATCCTGGTTGAAGCAGCGAACACGCATCAGACCGTGCAGCGCACCGCTCTTTTCATGTCTGTGAACCAGACCGATTTCAGCCACACGCATGGGCAGATCTCTGTAGGAATGCATATCCTGTTTGTAAACCAGCATACCGCCGGGGCAGTTCATGGGTTTTACTGCATAATCTTCATCGTCGATGACTGTTGTATACATGTTATCTTTGTAGTGTTCCCAGTGCCCGGATCTGTACCACAGTTCTCTGTTCAGGATGATGGGTGTGGAGATTTCCACATAACCAGCTTCTTTGTGGATCTGTCTCCAGTAATCCAGCAGTGTGTTTTTCAGTACCATGCCTTTGGGCAGGAAGAAGGGGAAGCCGGGGCCTTCATCCAACAGAGCGAACAGTTTCAGTTCTTTGCCCAGTTTTCTGTGGTCACGTTTCTTTGCTTCTTCCATCATGTTCAGGTAAGCTTCCAGTTCGGATGCCTTAGGGTAAGCTGTACCATAGATTCTGGACAGCATTTTGTTCTTTTCGGAGCCTCTCCAATAAGCACCGGCAACGGATGTCAGTTTGATGGCTTTCACGTTCTTTGTGCTCATCAGGTGAGGACCTGCGCACAGGTCTGTGAAGTCGCCCTGTTTGTAGAAGGAGATAACCGCATCTTCGGGCAGATCCTGGATCAGTTCTACTTTGTAGGGTTCTTCTCTTTCTTCCATGTATTTGATCGCTTCTGCTCTGGGCAGTTCGAATCTTTCGATAGCGATATCTTCTTTTGCGATTTTCTTCATTTCAGCTTCCAGAGCTTCCAGTTCTTCCTGTGTGAAAGCTTTTTCTCTGTCGAAGTCATAGTAGAAGCCGTCAGCGATAGCGGGACCGATGGCGATCTTTGCTTCGGGGTACAGGCGTTTAACTGCCTGTGCCAGGATATGAGATGCTGTGTGGCGGAATGCCAGCTTACCTGCTTCATCTTCGAATGTGCAGATGGAAACTTCTGCATCTTTGTCTACAACGTAACGCAGGTCTTTTACTTCGCCGTCAACGATACCTGCGCAAGCGTTTCTTGCCAGACCTTCGCTGATGGATTTTGCGATTTCCAGTACGGATACAGCGCCGTCAAATTCTTTTACAACGCCGTCTTTCAGTGTGATTTTCATAGTTTTTCTCTCCTTTTTATCAGAACATTTTTTTCGAAAGCAGATGTTTTTGGGCAAAAGAAAAAGCCCATCATCCACTTTCCTCTACGAAAAGGGACGAGAGCATATACTCCCGCGGTTCCACCCTAATTGTCCATTAAAACCACTCATTTTTTGACGATAACGGAGTCACCGGGCTGTATTAGAGCCGCTCAGAGGTGGTTTTCATACACTCTCCCTCGCAGGATGCTCACACCCATGAAACCGAAGCTCCAAGGCATCCCTCTCTGTGGCATCAGGAGAGGACTACTGTCCTCATCAACGCATTAACAATATCTTGTGTTTTACACATTGCTAATTATACCATGTTGTAACATTCTGTCAACAGTTTTTTAGAAATTTGTTCTGTACAATTTTACATATGTCCGCAGAGAGGGTACATCAGAACCACTTTTTCTTTTTGAAAATGGCAATGACTGCCAGAATGCAGACCACAGAGATCAGCGTAACAAAGAGATAGCCATACTTCCAGTCATATTCGGGCATATCGAAATTCATGCCATACCAGCCTACGATCAGGGTCAAAGGCAGAAAGATGGTGGTCACCACCGTAAAAATCTTCATCGTCGTATTCAGGCTGATATCCACCTCTGCTTCATAGCTTTCCCGAACCTGGGTCACATATTCCCGCAGATTCAGTACATTCTGGAAGCGGCGTTCCGTTCTTCTGTAGAGCATTTTGAAGGAACGGAGGGTCTTTCCATCAAAAATGCCGTTCTCATTCTCTACCAGAATATCCAGCACATTCAAAAACTGTTCATAATATTTCTTCAAAACCATGAGCCGTTTTCGCAGACTGATGATCTCCGAAACGCAGTCCCGCTTTCCTGTAGAGATCAGTGCCTGTTCCAGATCCATGATCTCTTTTTCGATCCCGTCAAAGGCAATATCGTCTTCCTTTGTCTGCATTTCAAAGAACAAATAGATCACACGATTCAAAGTCACACGTTCGCCCAAGGTTTCCATACAATTTTCCAAAAGGGAGATCACCTCTTCCATCTTGGAGGTAAAGAAAAAAGCCTTTCCTTTTTCCAAATACAGAATAACGCTTCCCCGGCTCAAAAGGATATTCTGGAAATCCAGCATTTCCAGGCTCACACAGTCAAAATTCTCAAAGGAATCATATCTGGCATAGCTGAACCGTCTGGCATCCTCCAGTATTTCCGGCGCAATCCCCCATTTTTTTCCGCAGGAAAGCATATCCTCATAGGGAAAAATCCCCAGCAGTCCTTCTTCCTGCCCTGACGCTTCTGACTTCTTTTGCCAGACGCCGTTTCCGATGATATAATACATGGTGTCGCCTCCCTTCTCTCGACCATCATAAAGAAAAGCGGCGGTTCCCCGCCGCCTCATATCTTATTTAAATCTTACTGCTGTGCCATAGATCATAACTTCTGCCGCCCCTGCCATGATCGCACTTGTAGAATAGCGGATATTTACCACAGCATCCGCCCCAAGCTTTTCTGCATTTTCAATCAGACGCTGCAGAGCGATCTTTCTGGCTTCCTCCATCATTTCCGTATAAGCCTTCAGTTCCCCGCCACAATGGATTTCAAGCCTGCGCCCAGATCCCGTCCAATGTTTTTGGACTGGATGGTAGAGCCGTTTACCAACCCCAGCATTTCCAATTCTTTCCCCGCAACATAATCTGTATTCACTAAAATCATACAAATCATCCTTTCGTTTTTCTTCATCATAGTCAGAAACTGCGGTTCTGTCAATTTTCTTTAGCCCAACCGCACCATATCTTCAATTGCCAAAGAACAAACTGTCCCTCTCGCTTCGGTTTTCAGGCCATGCTGGCTGTTGATCGCTTCCATAATGTCCTTCCGCTTGCTGGAAGGAGATACGATGGCGATGATCTCTTTTTCCTGCTGTACCGTGATGCCATAGAATTCCTCTGTGCTTTCACTGCCTGCCCAGCGGGCACGGATGATGGTGCCGCCACGGGCTCCCGCCTTTCTGGCGGTATGCATCACTTCCTCTGTGAAGCCCTGATTGACTGTCACAAGGATCATGCTGTTTTCCATTCCTTCTTCCATCATAATATCCTCCCTTCCCTGCGCTTCCCGAACGGGCATCAGGATCGCCAATGCCAAAACGTGAGACATGGCTGTGATCTTCATATCAAATACGATGCCCTTGGAACGGGCATTGCCTCGCAATTCATGATTCAGATCCCGCATCAGCTGATTCACCAGTGTGGCCTTGCCAATGCTGAATACCACATCCTTCTCCAAACTATCCAGCCCCAAAAGATCCATGATCTCCGAAGTCGCTGTTCCCTTTCCTGCACACTGCAGATGATGGGTGACCTTCTGTCCATTGAATAACTCGATCATATTTCTGCCCTGCCCCCGTTCCACGATGGAAACGATGAGCTTCATAGGTTCCATTGGTAAAGTTTTCATCTCGTCACCTCATCTCAGTCAAAATATAGAATATCATCTTCCAGTTGAGTAAGCTGCACTGCAATATAACGCTGTTTTGCTTTTTCCTTCATCTGGGTCAGCAGACCCATCAGCTGAATGGTGATCAGAGGCGTCATCGCTACCATGGCAACGATACCAAAGGCATCTGTCATGATATTGCCGCCTGCCGCTTCACATGCCCCCATGGCAAATGGAAGCAAGAAGGTTGCCGTCATTGGTCCGGATGATACGCCGCCGCTGTCGAAGGCGATACCGGTAAAGATCGGCGATACATGACGGGTCAGGAGCAGCGCAAAGGCATACCCGGGAATCAGGAACCACAAGATAGAGGTTCCGGTCAAAATACGCAGCATGGCAATGCCGACAGAAACACAGACGCCAATGGACAGCGCGCTCTGCATCATTTTCGCAGTCACAAACCCATTGGAGATCTCTTCTACCTGTTTTGTCAAAACGTGTACGGCAGGCTCTGCCGCGACGATAAAATAGCCAATGACCATACCAATGGGGATCAACAGCCATGCATGACTGCTTTCCGCAATGCCTGCACCAATGATCTGCCCAACAGGCATAAAGCCAACATTCACACCGCAAAGGAACAAACTCAGCCCAAAATAGACAAAGGCAAAGCCTGTGGCGATCCGCATCAGCTGATGATGCTTATATCGTTTATAGAGCAGCTGAAAGGCAATGAATACCAGGATAATAGGAACCAATGCCATTGCTACCTCACGCAAATATTCCGGAAAGGCATGGGCGAACAAAACTGCCGCATCCTTTGTCGTTTCCACCACAGGGATCTCTGTTGGGGAATACAATGCGGAATCAGGCTCATAGAAGACTCCCAGCAGCAGCACCGCCAGTATCGGCCCAACGCTGCAGAGGGAGATCAGACCAAAGCTGTCCTCCCGGGAATTTTTATCGCTTCGCAAAGTCGCCATACCGATACCGAGAGCCATGATAAATGGAACAGTTACCGGGCCTGTCGTAACGCCGCCGCTGTCAAAGGAGACCGGCACAAAGGAATCCGGCGCAAGGATCGCCAGCCCAAATATGAGGGTATAAAAGAATACCAGCATCTTCGCCAAAGGGATATGAAAAAAGATACGGATCTGAGCGACCATCAGAAAGAACCCTACACCGGCTGCCACAGCCAGAATCAAAACCATATTGGGGATAGCAGGTACCTGTTCCGCCAAAACCTGCAGGTCAGGCTCTGCAATCGTAATCAGCATCCCCAGGATAAAACAGACTGCCAAAGGGCCGATGGTGTTTTTGGCTCGGCTCATTTCCACGCCAATGCCCTCACCCATAGACATCATGGACATATCCGCCCCCAAGGTAAAAAAGCCCATGCCCAAAATCAGCATCAGCGCACCAAACAAAAAAAGCACCAATGCACCAGAAGAAAGGGGCATCAGCGTCACGCTGAGCAATAACACGATAGCTGTCAGCGGAAGAACAGATGCCAGTGATTCAAATATTTTTTCTTTTAATTTTAAATTATGCAGCAAATTCTCTCCCCCTTTCGCAAATCAGACTAAATTTGTCCAAATCTCTTCGTTTTAGCTCAAATCAACAATTTTTACGATCAAATTCACCTAATTTTACTAGGTTTTTCTTTTATTCTAGCATTTGGTAAAAATCAAGTCAATGTATGTTAAGACTTCTTAACAAAAAGTTTTCATTCGCTGCACTTTTGTTCACTCTATGTTCATATTTTTGTTTGGAAAAGCATGCAATCATGTAATATTTATCCAAATAAAAAGCACGGTACATAAGCAGGCTCCGTTCAGAAAACATCATTTTATAAATGCATTGATCTCCTAAACGGAACGCCACTGTACCGCGCCGAATCCTTCTATTTATTTCGTTTCCTTTTTATCTCACACGGGGAAGAAAGCCCACTTTTTTCTGCACCTTTGTCAGGGTTCTGTCTGCCAGACGGCTTGCTTTTTCCGCACCATTCTTGATGATGGCATCCAGATAGTCTTTATTTGCTTCCAGTTCCTTCACACGTTTCTGCACAGGTTCCAGATCCGCAACGACCGCTTCCCCTACAGCTGTTTTGAATGTGCCATAGCCCATGCCGGCAAATTCTTTTTCTGCTTCTGGAATAGTCTTGCCTGTTACAGCACAGTAGATGCTCAGCAGATTGGAAATACCGGGTTTGTCTTCGCTGAAACGGATCTCGTTATCGGAGTCTGTCATGGCACGTTTCATCTTGTTCATGATGACTTTGGGGTCATCCATCAATGTGATGATATTGTTCTGGTTTTCATCAGATTTGGACATTTTCTTTGTAGGGTCCTGCAGAGCCATGACACGAGCCCCCACTTTGCCAATATATGCTTCAGGCACCTTGAACACATCGCCATATACACCGTTGAAGCGGCTGGCGATATCTCTGGTCAGTTCCAGATGCTGTCTCTGGTCTTCCCCAACGGGTACCAGATCTGTCTGATACAGCAGGATATCTGCTGCCATCAGGGTAGGATAGGTGAACAGACCGGCATTGATGTTATCTGCGTGCTTTGCACATTTATCCTTGAACTGTGTCATTCTGTTCAGTTCGCCCATGTATGTGTAGCAATTCAGGATCCAGCCCAGTTCTGCGTGCTGAGGCACATGAGACTGATAATACATGATATTCTTTTCAGGGTCCAAACCTACTGCCAGATACTGCACCAGCAGATCCCTTGCCTGTTTCCGCAGCTTCACAGGGTCCTGACGGACTGTGATCGCGTGCATATCCACGATGCAATACAAACAGTCATATTCATCCTGCAGCTTTGTCCAGTTTTTCAGCGCACCTAAGTAGTTACCCAGTGTGATGACACCGGAGGGCTGCATGCCGCTGAAAATACGTTTTTTCTGTTCTTCCGCCATGTTTAACACTCCTTCATTTTATCTCTTCTCATTTAGTTTTTTTCTTCATAATCCACATCGATGCAGCCGGGATCTTCCGGAACGATAAACACGCAGGCTACATAAGCCACAATGCCGATGAACAGATTCAACAATGTACCCAAGACCCAGATCAGACGCACGATCGTCGCATCAATACCAAAATATTCCGCAATGCCGGCACATACGCCTGAAATTTTCACATTATTTTTAGAACGATATAATTTTTTATTCATAAAAATCCCTCCTAATTTTTAGCTTTTATCTTTCAACATACCATCCTTGAAGAAACTATAATATTCCCCTTCCCCAACAATAATATGGTCTACGACTTCAATATCAAGTGGTTCCAGCATCAATTTCAATTGTGTTGTCAGATGAACATCCGCATTGGATGGTTTCACTGAGCCACGGGGATGATTGTGGCAAAGCACAACACCCGTTGCATAGTATCGCAATGCCTTTTCCAATACAGCTCTTGGCTGCACATATACCTGACCAACTGTGCCTTCTGCAATTTTCGCTGTATGGATGACCTTTCTTCTGCTGTCCAGGCAAATCACATAAAACCGCTCTGTCACACAGTATGCCAGCAATGCTGTGCAATACTCCGCAGCACGGGGAATGGAGGTCAAAGCTGGTTTCTGTTCCAACTTCTCTTTTTCATATCGCCGGAACAACTCATGGAGCATAGAAAGAAAAATCGCACTTTTTTCTCCTACGCCCGCAGTCTTTTGAATCTCATAGGGGTCTGATTCGATCAGATTGGAAAAGGAACCAAATTCATCCAGCAGCCGATGGGCAATCTCATTGGTATTCCCTCTGGGGATCACCCCATACAACAGCATTTCCAGCAATTCATGATCTGCAAAACCATCGGGACCTGCCAACAAAAAGCGTTCCCGCATTCGATCCCTATGCCCATCATGTACGTTACTGCCCATTTTCTACACCCTCTGCTTCAATATAGCGCAGCAAATTCGGCAGGCCACCGCCATAGATCACTTCCAGAAGCCCATCCAGTCTGCGTAAAGCCAGTTTCACTTCTGCCTCTGTGATAATGCCCCCTTCCAGCGCATCGGCGATCTCCGCCAAATCTACCACCTTGACTGCACCATCGGGATAAATGATGACATCTGCCAGCAGGTCTGTAAAGATATAGGTGTTTTCTGCTGCATCATATGCTGTATCTATAATATCACAATAATAATAAACAAGTTCGTCATTTTTGTTTAAGAATTTACTAATTTTCCAGCCTTTATCCATGTAATAGCAGGATACACCATGGCTGAACTTTGCCTTGGGATGGAGCACATCCCATTTTGTCACCATCAAGGCATCCTCCTGATGGGTGATGACATCGTCCTTCAAATACACGATCTCATTGGGCATAAATCTCTTTCTGTAAAGCTTCGGCAGTGTCATGATACCACTCTTTTCTCTCTTCCCCTTAAAAATCAATGGTTACACATTTAGATAATTCGGAAGGCTTTGTGCGAAGCGCCCCCAGCATCGGAACATAAGTCTGAAAATACGTACTTGCTCTATGGGCTTCCAAAGCTGCTTCGTCCTTATATTTTTCAATAAAATAGAAAACCGCATCGTCTGATTCATCTTTCGCCAGATCGTAGGAAATGCAGCCTTCTTCTTTTCTGGTTTCCTCTACCATTTTCTCGGCAATGCGGACAAATTCCTCCTGCTTTCCTTCCTGTAATATATTTTTTGCTATCAATACAACCACGCATCTTCCTCCTTTGTATGACTTGTTCTTATTATAAAGAAATATGCAAGAAAAAACAACCATAAAAGAAACCCCTGTCTAAAAAGACAGGGGCTTTCGTACCAACCGTAATATTTTATGAATTTATGTATGTTGTTTTGTTACTAAAGTTTTGGGGAAGAAATTATTTCTTTCTCCAAGCCATGATATCTTTGCCTGCAGCTTTCATATCATGGAATTCAGCAGCTGCTGTGAACAGAGCGTCTGTAGAAGAGTTCAGACCTGTTTCGCAAGAGTCCTGAATTACACCGATGATGAAACCGATACCTACAACCTGCATTGCAACGTCGTTGGGGATACCAAACAGAGAGCAAGCCAGAGGGATCAGCAGCAGGGAACCACCAGCTACACCGGAAGCACCGCAAGCGGAGATTGCTGCTACGAAGGACAGCAGGATCTTCATTGCCAGAGGAACTTCCATACCCAGTGTGTTTACACAAGCCAGAGTCATAACTGTGATTGTGATAGCAGCACCACCCATGTTGATTGTAGCACCCAGAGGGATGGAGATGGAGTAGTTGTCTTCATCCAGACCCAGGGATTCACACAGTGTCATGTTTACAGGGATATTCGCTGCGGAAGATCTTGTAAAGAACGCTGTGATGAAGGATTCTTTCAGGCATTTGCCAACCAGGGGATAAGGATTCTGTTTGATCTGTGTGAATACGATGATGGGGTTCAGAACCAGAGCTACGAAAGCCATGCAGCCAACCAGAACTGCCAGAACTTTACCATATTCTGTGAAGATACCCAGACCGTTTTCGGATACTGTGGAGAATACCAGACCCAGGATACCGAAAGGAGCGCAGGAAATTACAGTTCTAACTGCAAATGTAACTGCTTCAGAGAAATCGTTCAGTGCTTTCTTTGTTGTTTCGCCAGCTTTTTTCAGAGCCAGACCAAAGATAACTGCCCAGAACAGGATACCCAGGTAGTTAGCGTTTACCATGGAACCGATGGGGTTAGCTACGATGTTCTGCAGCAGGTTGGAGAATACTTCACCAACGGAGCCTGCAGCTGTGTAACCTTCTGTGGAAGCACCACTGCCCAAAGGCAGTACGATGGGGATGAAGTGGCAAGCCAGAACTGCAACTACAGCAGCTGCGAATGTACCAACCAGGTACAGTACAACTACACGACCCATTGTTCTGCCGCCGCCTTCCTGACCGCAAGCCAGAGCAGCCATTACCAGGAAGAATACCAGGATGGGAGCGATTGCTTTCAGAGCGCCTACGAACAGTGTACCCAGGATACCGATTACAGTTACCTGAGGAACAGCCAGACCCAGGATTGCACCAATGATCAGGCCGCAAATGATTCTTTTTACTAAGGAAATGCTATTCCATTTCTGAATAATATTCATTTTTACCTTCTCCTATTAAATTGTACTTTACTTATGATTGCTGTTTCTACGGTTGTACGAAAAAATAATATGAAAAGTATTACTGGTTTGCAAATTGATTAGCAACAACCAAATACTTTTTCGCACAGTTTTTTGCCTGTAGGTGTGCAAGCCAGGCCGCCTTCTGCTGTTTCCTTCAGTGCAGGAGACATGGTATCGCCGACTTTCTTCATGGCAACGATAACCTCATCTGCAGGGATATGGCTTTCAATACCTGCCAGAGCCAGTTCTGCTGCAACCATGGCGTTGCCTACGCCGCCGGCATTTCTTTTGATACAGGGGATCTCAACCAGACCTGCAACAGGGTCACACACCAGACCCAGAATATTTTTCAGTGCGATCGCGCAAGCGTGTTCACACTGCTTGGGAGTACCACCGCACAGTTCAACCATTGCCGCTGCTGCCATTGCGCTTGCTGCGCCGCATTCAGCCTGACAACCCCCAGCCGCACCGGCTACGCTCGCATTTGTTGCGATGACGATACCTACTGCGGATGCTGTGAACAGTGCCATTACCAAATCCTTATCAGGAATATTTCTTTCTTCCGCCAAAGTCAGCAGAGCGGAAGGAAGGATACCGCAGCTGCCCGCTGTAGGGGATGCTACGATTCTGCCCATGCAGGCATTTGTCTGAGATACTGCAAGGGCTTTCACCATTGCTTTCCCAAAGAAAGGCCCACAAATATTTCTGCCGTTTTTCACCGCTTCATTCATTTTGAAAGCGTCGCCGCCTGTCAGGCCGCTGGCAGAGCGTTTTACAGGGTCCAGGCCATCCTCAACAGATTCCTTCATAACCTGCAGAGCCCGTTCCATGTTTTTGAACAATTCTTCTTCAGTCTTTTCGGCGATGGCTGCCTGATCTTTCAGAACGTAAGCGGACAAAGTCATATTTTCCGCCTCTGCTGCTGCAACCAATTCTGCCAAAGAGTCGTATTTCATCTGTTTCCACCTCTCCTTCTTAGATTGCTTTCAGGATCGTGGATGCATGAATATTGGGGCATGCCAAGATCGCTTCATTGATGGATTCATCGAAGTTGCCGTCGATTTCGATTGTCATAACAGCAGTACCGCCCTTATGGTCTCTGCCCAGAGAGAAGCCATGAACGTTTACGCCTTTATCCGCCAGGATGTTTGTTACCACAGCAATCATACCGGGAATATCATCATGGGGAATGACCAATGTATCGGATTTGCCGGAGATGGAAACCTCTGTATCATTGATCTTATTTACTACAATGTTGCCGCCGCCGATGGAAGCACCCTGGATCAGAGCGGACTTGCCATTTGCGTCTGTCAGTGTGATTTCAGCAGTGTTAGGATGCGCACCGTCGATGTCTTCTTCGATAAATGTGAAGTCCAGACCTTCTTCCTTTGCGATCTCCATGCTGTTACGGATACGGCTATCGTCTGTATCCATACCCAGAATACCGGCAATGACTGCTTTATCTGTACCGTGACCTTTGTATGTTTTTGCGAAAGAACCGCTGAAACGGATCACAGCCTTTACGGGTGTTGTACCCAAAACAGAACGGGCATATTTGCCGATACGCACAGCCCCTGCTGTATGTGAACTGGAAGGACCGATCATAATTGGTCCAATGATATCAAATACCTGTAACACAAAAATCCCTCCTTACATTAATTTACTTCTTTTGCTGATCGTATGCCATTTTCTAATATTAAAACAACATTACACCTCAACATCAACAATTATATATGATAAAATTCAACAAAGTCAATAGAAATCCCAAAAAAAGTTCCTTCAGGGGAGACATTTTTTTTGGTTTTTCCATTGTTGTCCACAACAGAAGAACAAATGTGTCGTTTCATACAAATTTTTGGAAATTAATAGAAAAAATTTTTAATTTTCATAAAAATGTTTGGGGTTTTTGCATAGGAAAAAACAAGCCTATCTTACACTTTTATCGGCAAAAGCTTGTTTCACAACTGTATTGCTTCTCAGACAAGAGCCTTCCTGCGTTTGCTCCGCATACTTCCAATATAATTTCTCGCCGGAGAAAGTCCCCATTCGCATTCCTGCGGAATGCTCATGCGTTTGCTCCGCAAATGATAAACGCATTTTCTTGCCGGAGAAAGCCCCCATTCGCATTCCTGCGGAATGCTCATGCGTTTGCTCCGCAAACCTTCCGCACAACAAAAGCCCCATTTGTCTCTATAAATAGGACAAATGGGGCTTTCATTATGCGGGGCTTTCTCCGCTACATCACATATATCCGCCCATGCCGGGGTCAGCAGGCATAGCGGGCGCATTCTTTGCAGGCAATTCTGCAACAACTGCTTCTGTTGTCAGGAATGTAGACGCAACGGATGTTGCATTCTGCAGGGCACTTCTTGTAACCTTTGCAGGGTCCAGAATGCCTACTTCTACCATTTCCACATATTCTTCTGTCAGTGCGTTGAAGCCCATGCTGTCATCCAGTTCTTTTACCTTATTTACGATGACAGAGCCTTCCAGACCAGCATTTGCAACGATTTGACGCAGAGGTGCTTCCAGAGCCTTGATAACGATTTCCGCACCTGTCTTTTCATCGCCTGTCAGGTCTGCGCAAGCTGCTTTTACCTTGTCAATCGCATGCACCAGTGCAGTACCGCCGCCGGCTACGATGCCTTCTTCCACTGCTGCTTTTGTCGCTGCCAGAGCATCTTCCATACGCAGTTTCTTTTCTTTCATTTCTGTTTCTGTTGCTGCGCCGACTTTGATTACTGCTACGCCGCCGCACAGTTTTGCCAGTCTTTCCTGATATTTTTCTCTATCGAAATCGGAATCTGTTTCTTCCATGCCTTTTCTGATCTGGGCAATGCGAGCTTCGATATCTTCTTTTCTGCCTGCGCCGTCAGCAATGATAGTATTTTCTTTTTCTACACGAACTGTTTTTGCAGAACCCAGCATATCCAGTGTTGCATCCTGCAGGGAAATACCGATTTCTTCGGAGATCACCTGAGCGCCTGTCAGAGCTGCGATATCTGCCAGCTGTGCTTTTCTTCTTTCACCATAACCAGGTGCTTTTACCGCAACGCATGTGAATACGTTTCTCAGTTTATTGACAACCAAAGTTGCCAGAACTTCGCTTTCCACATCTTCTGCGATCAGCAGCAGCTTTCTGCCTGTCTGCATTACCTGTTCCAGAATAGGCAGGATTTCCTGAATGTTGGAAATCTTCTTATCTGTGATCAGGATCAGGGGTTCTTCCAGAACTGCTACCATCTTATCCATATCTGTGGACATATAAGCAGACAGGTAACCTCTGTCAAACTGCATACCTTCTACCAGTGCCAGTTCTGTTTTCATTGTCTTGGATTCTTCAATAGTGATAACGCCGTCGTTTGTCACTTTTTCCATCGCTTCTGCGATCATTGCGCCTACTTCTTCGTCACCAGCAGAGATAGCTGCAACGTTGGCAATATGTTTGCTTGTTGTTACGGACTGGCTCATAGCCTTCACTTCTGCAACTGTTGCTTCTGTTGCTTTCTGCATACCACGACGCAGGATGATGGGATTTGCCCCTGCTGCGATATTTTTCAGACCTTCCTGGATCATTGCCTGTGCCAGAACAGTTGCTGTTGTGGTACCGTCACCGGCAACATCGTTTGTCTGTGTAGCAACTTCCTTCACCAGCTGTGCGCCCATGTTTTCATAAGGATCTTCCAGTTCGATATCCTTAGCGATTGTCACACCATCATTTGTAATCAGGGGTGTTGTAAATTTTCTGTCCAAAACAACGTTTCTGCCCTTGGGGCCCAGTGTTACCTTTACTGTATTTGCCAGTTTGTCTACGCCGGCTGCCATTGCGTTTCTGGCATCGGTGCTGTATTTGATTTCTTTCGCCATGATAAAAACGCCTCCTAAAATTATTCTGTAATGATTGCCAGAATGTCATTCTGACGCATGATAAGATATTCTTCGCCGTCAAATTTTACTTCCATTGCGCCGTATTTGGAATAAAGCACATGGTCACCTTCTTTTACGACCATCTCTACATTTGTATCACCAACCATACCGCCGGGGCCAACAGCCACTACGATAGCTTCCTGGGGCTTTTCCTTTGCCTGACTGGTCAGCACGATACCGGATTTTGTGGTTTCCTGTGCTTCTACCTGTTTCAATACGACTTTATCTCCTAATGGTGCAAGTTTCATGATATGATTACCTCCTTGTTTTCTGATTTGTTAGCACTCATTCAACTCGAGTGCTAATTCACAATACATATATTAACACCATATCCAGTTATATTCAAGTATCTTTTTCAAAATTCACATAAAATTCATAAAAGAAAAACTGCCATTTCATTTGAAACAGCAGTTCGTTTTTTATATGCCGCCGAAGGGCATGGGAAACAAAGGGTTTCCCATTTGGAATCCGCAGGCGGAAACCGCGCTTTTCGCCGAGGAAAAGAGTCTGTCGCCTGCTTGCAGGCTCAGATCTCTTTGGCATCTGTCTTTCAACTCGAAATCCTGATTTCGAGTTATGCGCGCTGCGCGTCAATATAATTTGCAGCGGAAAGGGCTGCGACCAATCCTTCCCCTACAGCTTTCGCGATCTGATAAGGTGTGCCGGTGCAGTCCCCAGCAGCAAATACCCCGGGCAGGTTCGTTGCCATAGAGCGATCTACGATAATATTTTTGCCATCGGTCTGCAGTCCGAAAAGGATGCTTTCCGGAGGTGTACTGTTCTTGGCAAAAAAGATACCATCACATTCCAGCATTTCCCCATCCATTTCTAAGGAAGAAACTTTACCGTTTTCTCCCAATACCTCCTTGGGTCTGCCCTCTTTTACCTGTACGTTTCCCTTCAGATTCAAAACGGGCTGATACAGGGGGATATAGGTCACGCTTTCGCAGACATCCGCCAGGAAATTAGCTTCCGCCTCCCCTTCTTCGTTTTCCCCAACGACTACAACCTTCTTATTTCTGTAAAGCATACCGTCGCAGGTTGCACAATAGCTGACACCTTTGCCCAAAAAGTCAATTTCGCCGGGGATCCCCTTGCTTTTGCTCAAGCCAATGGCTAGAATGACTGTTTTTGCTTCAATGAACTGATTATCGGCGTTGATCATATACCGATCGCCCATGGAAAGGATCTGCTTGATACGGGTCTCTTTAAATTCCACCCCCTGCTTCACTGCATGGGTGTAAAACTGATTCAACATATCTTCCCCGCTGATATTGGGCAGACCCAGATAATTATCTACTTTTTCCGCAGCATACAGCAGAGAACTATCCAGACTTCTGCCAAAAACGCAAACGGATTTATTCCGCTGACGGCAGTTCACAGCGGCAGACAGAGCCGCAGGGCCTCCGCCAATGATTGCAACATCCAACATAACAATTCCTCCTTTTTTCAAGGGGACTCTGCCCCCTTTGACCTCTGCCAGGGAAATCATTTCCCTGGACCCAGATATACAAAAGCATACGCTTTTGCAGACCAAAACAATATGAAAAAACCGCAAGAAGCAATTTTACACCTCTTGCGGTTATTATATCATATTTTACCAAATATATCTGTTGCCGAAACAACAATCAGCCTCAATTATTTGTCTTTTTCAGCCGCTCTTGCTTCGATGATTCTCTTCTGAACATCCATGGGAGCTTCTTCATATCTTTCGAAATGATGTCTATATTCCCCACGGCTCTGTGTCATGGAGCGCAGATCTGTTGCATATTTGTGCATTTCTGCTGTAGGAACTTCTGCAACGATACATTTCTTCATGCCAACTGCATCCATGCTCAGGATACGGCCACGGCGTTTTGTAATATCGCCCATGATATCGCCCATGTATTTTTCAGGGATCAGAACTTCAACGTGTTCGATGGGTTCCAGAATCACAGGTTTTGCCTGAGGGATACCTTCCTTGAAAGCAACGGATGTTGCCATCTTGAACGCCATTTCGGAGGAGTCAACGGGATGGTAGGAACCATCTGTCAGAGTTGCTTTCAGACCTACTACAGGGTAGCCAGCCAGAACACCGCTCTGTACGCATTCCTGCAGACCTTTTTCAACAGCAGGGAAATACTGTTTGGGAACAGAGCCGCCGAAGATCTTTTCTTCGAATACATACTGTGTTGTTGTATCGTAGCTGGGTTCGAATTCCATTACAACATCACCGAACTGACCATGACCGCCGGACTGTTTTTTGTATCTGCCGCGAACGGATGCTTTGCCCTTAACGGTTTCTCTGTAAGGGATGATAGGATCTTTCAGTTCTACTTCGATCTTATATTTGTTTTTCAGTTTCTGAACCATAACATCCAGCTGCTGTTCACCAACGCCGTAAACCAGTGTCTGTTTTGTTTCAGAATTTACTTCCATTTTGATAGTAGGATCTTCTTCTCTGATCTTTGCCAGAGCTGCGGACAGCTTGTCTTCATCGCCTTTGCCTTTGGGCTGGATCGCCATGCACAGAACGGAACCGGGCAGTGCGATTTTAGGGATGATGATGTTTGCATCTTTCAGGGACAGAGTATCCTGTGTGGATGTATTGGACAGTTTTGCCAGAGCGCCGATATCGCCGGAGTGCAGTTCGTCAACTTCGATCTGTTCTTTACCCCTTACCACATACAGACGGCCAACTTTTTCAACGGTATCCTTTTCTTCGTTATAAACGCTCATTGTCGTATCCAGCTTACCTGTCATAACACGGAACAGGTTCAGGCGACCGATATAAGGGTCAGCGATGGTTTTAAATACATAAGCGGAGAATCTTTCGTCATCAGAGGAGCAGAATACAACGTCTTTGCCATCGTGGAACGCATGGAAGTTTGCTTTTGCTTCGATTGCAGGAGGTGTGAAGCGAACGATCGTATTCATCAGCAGTTTTACGCCATAGCCCAGTGTAGCGGAACCACACATAACAGGAGCAATGCTGTGGTTGGAGATACCAGCCAGTAGACCATCGTAAATCTCTTCTTCTGTCAGTTCTTCATCATTGAAGAATTTTTCCATCAGTTCTTCGCTGCTTTCTGCTGCTACTTCTACCAGCATGGAACGCAGAACTTCTACCTGGTCTTTCTTATCTTCAGGCATTTCGCATTTCTGCAGTTTGCCGTCTACTTTCTTTCTTGCGTCTCTCTTGATCAGGTTGATGAAGCCTACGAAATTGCCGTTTTCATCATCGAAGGGGATTTGCAGAGGAGCTACGGCCTTACCGAAGTTTTTACGCAGTTCAGCCAGTGTTTTTTCAAAGTCAGCGTTTTCATCGTCCATCTGGTTGATGAAGATGATTCTGGGCAGATGCATTTCTTCGCAGTATTCCCATGCTTTTTCTGTACCAACTTCCACGCCGGATTTTGCGGAAACCATGATCAGACCTGTGTCTGCCACGTTCATCGCCAACTTCACTTCTGCGGCGAAGTCGAAATAACCGGGTGTATCCAGAAAGTTGATCTTTGTATCCTGCCATTCAACGGGGATTACGGATGTATTGATAGACACCTTGCGGCGGATTTCTTCTGCTTCGTAGTCGGATACAGTGTTGCCTTCTTCAACTTTACCGAAACGTTTCGTTGCACCGGAATAATACAGTGCCGCTTCGGAATATGTTGTTTTACCGGAACCACTGTGGCCCAAAAGAACTACGTTTCTTACTCTGTTTGCTGCATAATTTTTCATAGTTTGTTTCCCTCCCTAGTATGATTTAACGGAATCGTTCCGTCAGGGTCTAATTTTATGTATACAGTATATTAAGAATATACAATCTATACTTTTATTTCTATTCGACCATTATTCGAAATTTCCTGCAAAATTTTTCAAATATTTTCACTTTAGAAAATTCTGCTAAAAGCATTTGCATTTCCTTATCCAATATTTGTGCAAAATAAAACCATTCTTTTACAAATAAAAATGGCGCGTTATTTTCCGCGCCTGTTCAAGCTTTATATTGTTTCCGGTTCAACAAAAGGAATGCCGAAATATTCCGCAAGGGATTTGCTCAATGCCCGTGCAATGGGCTGAATATTTTCCTTGATCCAGTTGGCATCCTGATAATTGTCGTGATAGGCCACCTCCACCAGGGAGGAAGGTGCATTGGTTCGCCTCAGCTCCCGCAGGGTTACCGTAGGAAGCACCTGTACTTTACTGGGGTCTGGGTAAATCTGTCGCATCTGTTCCGCAATCAGTTCTGCCATTTCCCTGCCGTAGGGGCTGGTGCTGTAATAATAGACGACAGGCCCTTGTCTGGTGCCTGCAATGGATTCCGGCGCGGCATTGGAATGAATGGCAAGGTGGAAATCCACGTTGTTCGCATTGGAATCGGCAATGGCTTCCCCGAGGGTCATTTCCGGTTCATTCCGCAGAAATTCGATGCCGGATGCGTTCAGGTAAGGCTCCATGGCATCGGCGATCAGGTTCATGATCTGCTCCTCTGAACCGCCGTTGATAAAGGGATTATATTCCTGTAAGGATGGACTTAAATATACTCTGGGCATAAAAAAACTCCTTTTCCACTATGATATGAAAAAGGAGTGAAAATGTGCTTATTTCATCAGAGATTTTTTATACATATAGTAAACATCATCCCTTGTCAGCGGATAAGGGAACGTAGCGATCTTTCCGGTCTGTTCCATGAAGCGGTCAGTATAATAGTTGATATCTTCTTCCGTATAGGTTGCTTCATGGTCAAGGACATCATCCAAAAACGCCCCCAGTTCCTTCGTATCCTTAAAACCAAGACATTCCAGCAGCTTTGCCACGTACACATCCCCTGCGGGGAACTGTTCCACATAAGCCTGGGTCAGCACGCCGTTTGCCATGCCGTGGGGCAGCCCCTTTTCGTAGGTCAGGAAATAGCCCATGCCGTGGGGCAAAGAAGTCATGGTCTGGGCGATGGCAACACCGCCTAAAGCAGACATCAGCATCAGCTTGTCTCGTGTTTCTGCAGGATAGTTTCTGGCTTTCAAATCAGGAATACAATCCTTGAAGATAGACAGACCCATTTCCACGATCTTTCTGCTGATATAATTGGCATGGGTGGAAAGATAGCTTTCAATCAGGTGGGTCAGAGCATCGACAGCCGTATTATTTGTTGTTTTTGCAGGAAGTGTATCCATATATTTCGGGTCGAGATAGGACACTGTTGCAAAAATATGGGCCGCAATGCTGGATTTGGTGCGTTTTGCATGGAGCGTCACGATAGCATATTGAGTCGCTTCAGAGCCTGTCCCCGCTGTGGTAGGTACAGCTACGATAGGGAGAGCTTTGCTGCTGCCATCCCAAAGGGCATCTGTCCCCTTTTCGGGCTGTGCCGCCATAACGGCAATGGCTTTGGACGCATCCATGGGAGAACCGCCGCCGATACCGATGAAAAATTCGACTTTTTCCCGAATAGCGATGGCTGCCGCCCGTTCTACTGTCTCCACATCAGGGTTTTCCCCGATCTCATCAAATAAAACCCATTCAATCTGCAAGGCATCCAAGGCATCCGTAACGTCCTTTTGGGCACCGTTCTTTTTTGCGGAAGTACGCCCAGTTACGACCATAGCCTTGCTGCCCAGTTTCTTCATTGCATCCTTATGGTCATTGATGCAGCCCCGTCCGAAATAAGTATCCGCAGGCATAAAAAAGCGAAAAGCATCCATATTATCTTCCTCCTCTCGAATCAGCAAAGAAAATCATACCATTCCCATTCTGTTTCCATGATGGATTCCAGAGTTTCGTCGGCAGGCTCTTCCACCAATTCGAATTCGATCTCGAATTCATGGTAGCGTTCCCCTTCAATTGTAGCAACACCTGTGATGACATAGTTCTTTCCTTCGCCTGTCACAAATTCCCCTTCCATCAGAAGGTCATCTTCCTCCAGATAGATTTTGTTCAGTTCATTTTTGATCTGTTCCTCTGTAAAAGTGAGTTTCATATTTCTATACCCCGCTTTCTCAATTTATCTTATCCATGATTTTATCATTCCAGCTTCCGATGCACAAGAGGGACTTCCTGTGCCAAAGCCAATGAACCGGTTTTCCTTTGTTTCTCGGTCAAGTTTTTCTTTCTTTCCCTTATAAAACATGATACACTATGAAACAGAACAGGAGGTACGCAAAATGAATTATATCGTACTGGACTTGGAATTCAACCAGTCCTTCCCCTTCAAAACAGGAAAAAAAGTGGAGCCCAACCCCGAATGTCCCTTTGAGATCATTCAAATCGGTGCAGTAAAGCTGAATGAAAAATTTCAGCAGTTGGACACCTTCAATTATATGATCCGTCCTCAGATCTATCCTCGTCTGCATCCCTTCGTGGAAAAGATCACAGGCATCCATCCCGAACAGCTGGCTGGTCAGCCAACTTTTGCAGAAGCCTATCAGGCTTTTCTGGCATTCATTGGGGACGAGCCTGCCATCCTCTGCACCTGGGGCGGAGATGATATCAAATCCCTCTACCGCAATATCTATTTCTACGATCTGGATGGAGAATCCATGACAGATCAGTTCCTGAATGTGCAGCCCTTTGCGGCAGAATATCTGAACCACGAAGCAGGAAAAGCCATCGGTCTGAAAAATGCCGTGGTGGAATTGGGCATCCCCGAGGAACATGATTTCCACAACGCCCTCAACGATGCGGTCTATACGGCAAAGATATTCGCCATTACCCACCCTGCGGAGATCAAAGCCGAAACCTTCCAGCCCTTGACCATGCTGGCGAAAAAGCCCAAACGTCTGCGGACAAATGTAAAATCCCTTTTCATGTATGTAGAAGAAAAGCTGGGCAAAGAACTTTCCGAAGAGGAAAAAAGCCTTGTCAAATTGGCCTATATGCTGGGCAGAAATCATACCTTTGATTCTGCGCCCACAGTAAAGAAAAAACCATCTACTCCTTAACCGAGTGGATGGCTTTTTTATTTTCCGGTTTATTTTCTGTCTTCGTCCCCGAACGGATCACCACATTCCGGGCAGAAACGGGGAGGTTTTGTAGGATCTTCCGGCTCCCAGCCGCATTTATCACATTTATACTGGGGCACCCCTGCAGGCTTGGGTTTGCCGCACTGGGGGCAGAATCTGCCTTTATTCTGAGAACCGCATGCACAAATCCAACCATTGTCCGCAGGCTTGCTGCCGCCGCATTCTGTGCAGAAATTGCCTGTATTTCCCGTTTTGCCGCAAGGGCAGTTCCATCCCTGGGCGGGCTGAGGGGGCTGTGCTGCCTGCTGCTGTGCCGCCATCTGGAACAACTGTCCTGCATTCATGCCGCCTGCCTGGGTCGCCAGATTCATGCCGGCAAAGGCCATCATCGGGCCTGCATTATGATTTGCCGCCGCTGCCTGCATTGCTTCCGCCTGGGCATTCACCAGATGGGCTGCCGCCATGGAAGGATTCCGCAGAGCAGCATTTCTCTGCAGTTCTTTGATCATGGCTTCGTCTTCGTCGGAAGCCTTTACGCTGTTCACACCGATGGAGGTGATCTCGATGCCGTATCTGCCGCCCCATTTTTCCGCCAAAACCTCATTCAGCACCTGGGAAAGCTCCATGGCATGACCGGGCAGTGCGCTGTAGCGGATGCCCATAGCAGAAATTTTGCCAAAGGCAGGCTGCAGAGCAGTCAGCATCTCACTTTTCAGCTGAGAATCGATATGATCTCTGGTATATGTATTTTCCACGTTGCCGCAGATGTTTTTGTAGAATAAAACAGGGTCTGTGATACGGTAGGCATATTCCCCGTGGCAGCGAATGGAAATATCGATATCCAAACCGATATTGGCATCCACCACACGGAAAGGTACAGGATTGGAAGTACCGTATTTATTGCCCAAAATTTCCTTTGTATTGAAGAAATATACCCTCTGATCGCCCGCAGTATCGCCGCCAAAGCCCACACGTTTGCCGAACTGCTTAAAACTGTCCTTGATGCTTTCCTTCAGATCACCATAAAAAATACTGGGCTCTGTGGATGTATCATAGAGGAATTCCCCTGCTTCCGCACAGACCTCTACCACTTCCCCCTGCTCTACGATCAGCATGCATTGCCCTTCATTGACCGCAATGATAGAGCCATTGGAAATGATATTTTCACTCTTTTTTGTATTAAAGCCCCGTTTGGACTGACGCTGTTCGCCCTTTTGTACCAAAACATCCGCTTCCATGGAAGGACAGTAGAAATACTCTCTCCATGCATCTGCCAGTACGCCCTTGGCTGCGCCGATCCCAACCTTCAAAATACCCATAGCCTTACCTCCTTATAGCGAAAAAAATCTGTTTTCGCTCCGCAATATACAACAAAAGGGCTTCAAAAAAGTAAACTCCCCTTGAAAACCCTTCTGTATCTTTCTCTTGATTATTCCTCTTCGTTTTCTTCCGCTGTGATTCTCATCACAAAGCCTTCTTCGTCATCCTCGTCGTCCCAATCTTCCCATTCTTCGAAATCTTCATATTCGTCGAATTCATCTTCCCTCGCTGCCTCAATGCTTTTTACAGTCACTGCCACAGCAGAAAGGAAAAAGCCTGCACCTGCGCCGAAGGCAGCCGCATTTTTATATTTTTCAGGAACGACCATGCCAAGCAAAGCCCCCAAAGAGCCTACACAAAGACCCATCAGGCCCACATCCTTCCAATCACATTCAAATGTTACTGTGTCTAAAAAATCTCTGCATTTACCCATATCATGTTCCTCCTTTTATCTTTCTGCCACCCGGTAAGTGAAATCGTTATTCTTCCCTTCAAATGCAAAACTTTCTTTCAAACCTTCTGTGGCTACAACTTCACCGTCCGCTGTCACAAATATCACTTCAAAATCATCCTGTGTTCTCCAGTATTCCAGGGCATCCTCCAGCCCCATCACAAACAACGCTGTAGAAAGAGCGTCGGCCTTGGTGCCGCTGTCGCAGACGATCGTCACGGAAAGCAGACCGCTTTCTGCAGGCCAGCCTGTGGCAGGGTCGATAATGTGATGATACTGTTTCCCGTTTTCTTCAAAATATCTCTGATATCCGCCGGAAGTGATGACGCAGGTATCGCTGATCTCCAGCAGACCTACATAATCATTGGCATCCAGAGGATTCTGCACTGCTGTTTTCCAAGGGCTGCCATCGGGCTTGCTGCCAATGGTACAGATATTGCCGCCCAAAGAAAGCAACGCCGATTCAACGCCTTTGCCTTTCAGCAATGCTTTTACGCTGTCGGAAGCATAGCCTTTGGCAATGCCGCCCAAATCTACTGCCATGCCCTCTTTTTCCAGATATGCCGTAGAATTCTCTTTATCCAAAATCAGATCATCCAGATCTGTCAAGGGCAGCAGCTGATCGATGGTTTCCTGAGGAGGTACACTTTGTTCCTCTTCCGTAAATCCCCATGCTTTGACTACAGGGTAAATGGCAATATCGAAAGCATTTCCCGTTTCTGCGCCCAAGTCCTTGCTTGTCTGTAATAGTTCCAGGGTCTCTGTTGGTATCCGAACGGGATCTTTTCCCGCGTTTTCGTTGATCTGTTTGATCTCACTGCCATCCATTGTGACAGACAACAGGTTCTCCAATCTGCGAATCTCCTGTTCTGCATCGATGATGAGCTCTTCCCCGTCCTCATGGATGATGGTGAATGTCATAACCGTATCCATGGCAAAGGAAGTTGCTTCATATCTATTTTCCTGCTGGCTGTTTTCCAGCGCAGCCTGTGCCTGTTCCCTCTGCTCCGCGCAGCCGCTGAAAAGGAAACATCCGGTCAAGCCTAATGCGATCCATTTTTTCAAATTCATATTCCCTGCTCCTTTTTATGCAGAATAATCTATATTGATTTTACCTTGACATAGCTTTTCTGTCAACGAAAGAAAAAGCCCCTACCCTTTCACGGGCAGAGGCTAAAAATCTTATCCAACGATAATATAGATCACTGCGACGGTCAGACCAATGCCGATCAGCAGCAAGCTTGTTGCAAAACCTTCACGATACATTTCGTGGTCTGCTTCGTAGTCTGTGTATGCAGAGAAATATTTATCTTCAGGAGGAACAACACGACCGTTGTCGTCATTGAAGATCAGCATACGCAGAACGGAGATGATACCGTCCAGCAGATTGCCTGCGATACGAGCGAAGAAACCGCCGATATAAGGCAGAACCATCAGCAGCAGAGGACGATAGATCTTGTCTTCGATGTTACACCATTCAGGCCAGCAATCCACATAGACCAGATTGCCCTGTGCGTCTTTTCTCATCAGCACCTTGCGGATGAAGAGGAAGTAAACCACAGCACCCACGCAAATGGAAATCACTGCACCTTTCAGGTTCACCCATGCGAAATAATGGATGGCGTGGTCAGGTGTATGAGCGTTCATAAAGTGTGCGCCCATTGCCGCCAGTACATCCTGTGTCTGGTGAGGCAGGCAGCCCAGAACAGGCAACAGGATAGCAACAGCCGCTAGGATGACAGCCATCATCTTGCTCATGTAAGGGCCTTTTCTCACAGACTGAGGCACACCGTAGGGATTATCTTCAATAAAGATACATACGAAGATCTTTGTCATATACGCCAGTGTCAAACCACCGGAGAACAGGAACAGAGCTTCCGCACAATGCATAAATGTTGTGGACTGACCTGCTTCTGCCAGAACTTCGATATATTCCACCATGCTTTCGTGGATCAGTGTCTTAGAGATATAACCATTCCACAGAGGGATACCGCCGATACCCAAAATAGGCATCAGGAAGATAAATTTCAGCAGAGGTTTATCTTTCCCGTACCCACGCACCTTGTTCAGGTTCAGCTCTCTCAGGTTCATGAAGATGACGCCTGCGCCGATGAACAGCAGCAGTTTGAACAGGGAGTGGTTCAGGAAATGCAGGAAGGTACCGCTTGCCGCCAAAGCGTTATGTTCGCCCAACAAGCCCTGCATACCAATGGCGATGATGATGAAGCCGATCTGAGACATGGAGGAGCAAGCCAGTGTTCTCTTCAGGTTTACGGAGAATACTGCAAGAACCGCACCCATGACCATGGTGATGATACCCAGGATCAGGATGAAGTTGCCCCAAGCCGCATCATGCAGGAACAGCTTACAGCTCACGATGATAGTGCCGAATACACCGGTTTTTGTCAGCAGACAGGAAAGCAGTGCGCTGGAAGGCGCAGGTGCCACGGTGTATGCGTTAGGCAGCCAGATATGCAGAGGGAACAGACCTGCTTTTGCAGCGAAACCAAACAGGATCAGCACGCCGATGGCATAGAAATCCGCAGGATTTTCCTGAGCCTGCATGAAGGCTGTCAGTTCGCTCATGTTCAGTGTACCGGCTTTCTGGTACATCATGAACAGACCCATCAGTGTTACCAGACCACCGATGACTGCTACTGCCAAATATGTTTTCGCCGCACGCATGGTAAATGCTTCTTCATCATGCATAACCAGCACAAAGGATGTGAAGGACATGATCTCGAAGAAGATGAATGTTGTAAACAGGTCAGCGGAAAGGAAAATGCCCATGGTCGCACCCAGTGTCAGGAATACGAAGAAATAGTAGCGATTTCTGTTCCGTTCTGCTGCCATATATTCCTTAGAGAACAGTGTTGTGATCAGCCAAATGGAAGATGTCAGCACTGCCAGGATAGTACCAAAGCCATCTGCGGCAAAGCTCATGCCCAGGCCGCAGAAGCCGGAAACTTCATATACTGTTTCCTTACCAACCAGCATCAGACTGGCTACGAAAACCACCGCAGACAGAATCCATGTCCACAGGTCTCGCGCACCTTTATTGCTGCGGCCGATGATGTAGCTCACCACTGCGCCCAGAAAAGGAAAGAACACCAGAAATGGTAATACGATACTTGTTGTTGCGATATGTTCCATTCTTTCTCCCCTCCTTTTACAGTACGCCCAGGATGGCGTCATTCATGATGCCCAGCAGTGTGTCAGGCATCAGGCCCATGATAACAGAAACGATTGCCAAGATCACCAGAGGCACGGTCATGTATTTATTGGGATCAGATACATGATGGTAGTAGTCCGCAGGGTATTCCTTTTCTCTGGGGAAATATGCCCGGATGATGATGGAGAAGATATACAGTGCTGTCAAAAGTGCAGACAGGATCAGTGCCACAACGCCGATGTAGGTTACGGGGTTGCCACTGGATACTGCTGCCGTTGCCAGTGCCCACTTGCTGTGGAAGCCCGCAAAGGGAGGCACACCGACCAGTCCCAGCCCAGTGATCGCCATGGTGGCGAAGGTAATGGGCATCAGCCTGCCGAAGCCTTCCACTTCGTAGAGATATTCTCTGTGGGTTTTATATAGGATCGCACCGGCTGTGAAGAACAGTGTGATCTTGATAACAGCATGATATACCATGTGCAGCATACCTGCCGCCAAGCCTGCCGGCGTCATCACAGCAATACCAAAGATGATATAGGACAGGTTGGAAACGGTGGAGTATGCAAATCTTCTTTTGATGTGAGGGGTTCTCAGGGCTACTGTAGAACCGAACACAATGGTGATGGCAGCGGCGATCAGCATCACATACTGTGCCCATGTACCCACCAGGAATTCCGTACCGAACGCAAAATAGGTCAGACGGATGATGGCAAAAATACCGGATTTTACGACTGCAACCGCATGCAGCAGCGCTGTAACGGGTGTAGGCGCAACGGATGCCTTGGGCAGCCAACGGTAAAAAGGAAATACCGCTGCCTTAACACCGAAACCGAAGAATGCCAAAACGAATACCAGACGGAGCATTTCTTCATGCCCTGCCACCAGTGCAGGGTCCAGAACGCCGCCATAGAGGAAATCCGTTGTTGTGCCGTAGCACAGAATGAATACGAAGCCGATGAATGCCAAAGATGCACCGAACATCATATAAAGTACATACATTTTCCCGGCGTGGCGCGCCTTGTTATCAAACTGATGCATAACGATAGGCAATGTTGCCAGTGTCAGGAATTCGTAGAACAAATACATGGTCAGGAAGTTGGCAGCGAAGGCGATACCAACAACGACACCAAATGTCATGATAAAGAATGCGAAGAATCTGTCCTCGTGGCCTTCATGGGTCATATATTCAAAGGCATAAATGGTGGTGATGATCCACAGAAGGGAAACCATCGTACCAAATACCTTGGACATGCCATCCACCTGAAGAGCCAGAGACAGCTTATCGCTGAACTGGAACAGAGTGACCATGCCGGCCTTTGCACCAAAGATCGCGTACAGAGCGAAGATTGCATTCAGTACAACAATAGGCAGCACGACTCTTTCACGGGCTTTTCTGTCACTAAATTTTACCGGCAGCAGGCAAGCACCTGCAATGATCGGAAAGATCACCGGTAACAATGTCGCAAATGCGTTCATAATGTTTCCTCCCTTTCCCTTAGAAAATCATTCCGCTGATGCTACTGATGATATCCAGCAGAGGTGTCGGCATCATACCGAAGCCAACCACTGCGATGCTCAGCAGTACCAGAGGTACCGTCATCAAGTAATTCGGTTCTTTTTTCTGCAAGGCAGCATAATTGAAATCCTTGCCGGGGAAGAACGCGTTCAAAACAATGCTCATCAGGTAGCCTGCTGTCAGCAGTGCGCTGACCATCAGGATTGCTACACCGACCAGCCCCAGAACACCTGCTTCGGGCATCAAACCGCCCTGTGCCAGATACCATTTGCTGACAAAACCGCTGGTGGGAGGAATACCGATCAGGGACAGAGACGCCAGAGCGAATGTCCACATAACGATAGGCATTTCCTTGCCGATCCCCTTCAGTTCGTAAACGAAGGTTTTATGGGTTTTGTAGATGATGGCACCGGCGCAAAGGAACAGGATATTCTTTGCTACTGCATGGAAGACTACCTGCAGCAGTGCACCCATGAAGCCTGCGGGGCACATCAGCATCAGGCCGAATACAACGTAGGAAACGTTGGAAACGGTGGAATACGCCAGTCTTCTCTTCAGCAGTTTTTCTTTATAAGCCAGCATAGAGCCCATGAAGATGGTCACGATGGACAGAACCAGCAGTGCTGTCTGCGCCCATGTGCCACGCAGGAAATCCACGCCGAACAGATAATATGTCACACGGATGATGGCAATGACGCCGCCCTTTGTAATGATACCGGAAAGGACTGCAGATGCAGGGGAAGGTGCTACCGGGTGGGCAGTAGGCAGCCAAGCATGCAGGGGGAACATACCCGCCTTACAGCCAAAGCCCAGAGCCATCAGGAAGAACACGATCAGCATCAGGTTTTCATTCCCTGCTACCAGTGCCATATTCAAAGTACCACCGGCAACGAAGGATGTTGTTTCGCAGTAGGTATTCAGGAAGAAGAAACCCATCAGCCCCAGACCTGCGCCAAAGAAGGAATAGCCCAGATATTTCAGACCGGCACGGACTGCTTCCGGTGTACCAGTATGGATAACCAGAGGAGCTGTCAGGATGGTCATAAATTCATAGGACAGATACAATGTCATCATATTTTCGGAGAAGCACAGGCTCACCAATGCCCCCAGGGAGAAGGTATAGAACATGAAGAAGCGTTCGGGCTTATGTTCATGTTTCATATATTCCATGGAGAATACTGCCGCGATCAACCAGATGGTGCTGATCAGGCAGGCAAAGAATTTTGCCAGGCCGTCCGTATGATACGCAAGGGAGAGACGGTCTGTGATCTGCCACAGCAGGAAGGAATGATCCCCCATGCACAGATACCATACCAGACCGGCTTCGATGGCCATTGCGATAAAAACTAAAGTGTTGCGCTGCTTTTCTTCCTTCTGGAAGCCAATGATGAGACCGAAAATAAAAGGTAAAATCATCGGGAGCAGCAAAAGTACAGTTCCGCTCATTTTTTCTCACCTCATTCTCTCATCACAATGTCATCTGGATCAATTCGATACCCTGTTTCATCACATCAATAATAGGACGATAACCGATACCCAATACCAGGTTGACTACGATAAACAATACCATCGCCAGAGCGAATGTAGGAGAAATCTGAGCTTTTTGGGAAGCCCCTTCTCCATCTTCTTTTGGACGAGTCCAAATCGCGATAACAGAAGGCAGGAAGTACATAGCGTTCAGGATCATGGAGATCGCCAAAGCCGCCAGCACCAGCACCAGTCTCGCCCCTGTCATTTCCACAGCAGCCATTGCGAAGTAAAGCTTGGAAATAAAGCCTGCGAACAAGGGCACACCGATCATAGACAGCGCGCCGACTGTAAAAGCGATACCCGCCAGAGGATTTCTGTGGGCTGCCCCTTTCAGGTTTTCCAGCTGTTCTTTACCGCCTGCATCCTCAATGAAAGCACCACAGCATACGAACAGCATAGATTTCGTTACCGCATGCGCAAATACATGGAAGCACGCTGCCAGCATACCGGCTACGGAACCCAGACCGATCCCCATAAAGATATAGCCGATCTGCGCTACAGAAGAATAAGCCAACATACGTTTCATACGGCTTTCTCGTACGGCATAAACGGAACCCATGACCATGCCAAGGACACCCAAAACGAACATAACGTCCGCAATTTTCAATTCAACCAGTGTTTGAACTGTAAATACTTCAAAGGTCAGCTTGATTGCCAGAATAATATACGCCTTCAAAACCAGACCGGACAGGATACCACTTGAGGTTGTCATAGTAGAACCGTAAGCAGTAGGCAGTGCGGAATGGAACGGGAACAGCGCACTCTTGATGCCCAGACCAACGAACATCAGGCTGACTACGATCATCAGCGCAAAATGATAATCGCCTGTTGCCATCAGGGCTGCAACGCCCTCTTTGATCTGAGGGAACAGCAGATGACCTGTGATACCATACAGGATACATACACCCAGCAGGAACAGACCGGAACCCATACAGCCGAATACCAGATAATGGGTCGTACCTACGATAGCCTGTTTTGTACCCTTTGCCAAAATCAGCGTACAGGATGCAATAGTCAGAATTTCGATAAAAACGTATCCTGTGAAGATATCGTTTGTATAGGTCATCGCCAGCATCGCGCCAAAGGTAGCATTCAGCATGATGAAATAAAGATTCTGTTTTTCAGGAACGATCTCCTTAAAGATGATATCGCTGCCGCCTGTGACTGTCAGGAACATAACTACGCTGACCAATACAGCCAGTAACGCTTCCAGAGGGCCAACACGAAGTTCATTGCCCCAAGGCGCGGGGAAGTGACCCATCATAAATGTGAAGGCTTCCCCATTCTGGGTAACATTCACCAACAGAACCACAGACAGCGCACCGATCAGCAGAACCATAAAGCCATGGAGACGGCGGGCAGTGCGGCCATTTTTGATCAGTGGTGTGATGATACCGCAGAACATCGCAAAGAAGATGCTGAAGAAAGGTATATTATGTACTAAATTCAAATGATGCTCCATATTATTCCCCTTCCTCCTCTCTCATCATACGCAGGATCTCGTCCATGTTCAGAGAGTTGTAATGTTTATACAGTCTCAGAACCAAAGCAAGAGAGAACGCAGTCACACTTACGGATACTACGATACCTGTCAGTACCAGACCTGCAGGGATGGGGTTGATATAGTAATCTTTATTAATGATCCCATTTGTCAGGATAGGTGCTACCCTACCAAAAACATAACCCTTGGCTGCCAAGAAAAGATAGGTAGCCGTATCCATGATATTCAAACCAATAAATTTTTTGATCAGATTGTTTTGCAGAAGCAGATTCATGAATCCAATGCCAAAGAGGATGACCGAAGCTGCTTCATAATAATTTGTCAACAGATGACTCATAATCAGACTTCTCCTTTTGTAAATAACGCATAGAATCCATACATCGTACAAGCAACGACCAAACCTACACAGATATTCAGAGGCAGGATAAAGCCGGAGCTCAAAATTGCGCCGGGGGTACCTTTGGGGATTTCCCAGCCAACATGGTTGGCACCTGTAAAGAAGGAATAGCTCTTACAGCCGCAGTAAGTCAGCAGACACGCAACACTGATCCTTGTCAGTGTTTTGATGGTAAAGAAGGTCTGCATCTTCTTCTGCCCGTTTGCTGCGGAATACAGGATCAGGCCAGCACCGATGATGGAACCGCCGGAGAAACCGCCGCCGGGAGACAGGTGACCATTCAATACTACATAGATACCATACAGAATAACCACAGGTGCCAGACATTTCGCACCCTTTTTCAGGATCAGCTTGGAATCCCGAGAATCGAATACTTCATCCTCCGCCATTTCCTGATCTTCTGCTGCGCTGATATTTTTCTTATCTCTCTGCAGTAGCATCAGTACAGCGATAACCGCCATGAACAATACATTGGATTCGCCGAAGGTATCGAATGCACGATAGTCCAGGATCATACCGGCTACAAAGTTGATGGCACCGGTTTCTTTGATCCCCTGTTCCAGATATCTCTGTCCCACTTCGTTGTTGGTGATGCTGCTAGGATCGCCGAACATTGGCAAGTCGATGACTACCCGCAGCATGACGGCAATGAATACCAGTGTGATTGCTACGCACAGGACGCGATACAATGTTGAGTTGGAACGGAGACGTTCCATCGTAACTGCCTTTTCAATGGGCACTCTTTCTTTTCTTTCTCTGGTAGAGATATACTTATCCGCATTGATGAGGATCTCATCGCCATCGATCCAGCTTTTCAATCTCTGCCAGAAGGATTTATTTTCGCTCATTCCATCAACCCTCCCTTGTGCCTTTCAGTGCATGAACCTTCTTCAGTGTCAGGAAGAACAGCACCGTATCGATACCAGCACCAACGGCTGCTTCTGTGATCGCCAGGTCAGGAGATTCCAGGAAAAGCCAAACGATCGCCATAACGGAGCTATAGCCCATGAAAACGATAACTGCCATAAAAAGGTTTCTTGTCACAGATACCCCAATGGCACTGGCGATCAGAAATACGACCAGAATCATCTGGATCATAATGCTAAAATCACTCATCTGTCCTTCATCCTTTCTTCACAATCTTTATTGGTCAAAAGTTCTACTTTTGCGATCATATGTGTCGCAATAGGGCTGGACAGCCAGAAGAACAGGATGATGAGAACATATTTTGCCATGTGGAAAATATCCTGCCCCAAAATCAAAAGACCCAGTACTACGAAAAAGATACCCATGGTATCACCCAAAGCCGCTGCGTGCATTCTGTTCATAACATATTTGAAGCGATATACGCCCAAAATGGAGCAAAGGAACACAAACAGACCAATGATGATGCAAACGGTTGCAACGATTTCTCTTACTGACATTCTTCCTTCGCCTCCTTCTCTTTTCTGCTCAGGAACTGCAGACGACCTTTATGATGCAGTGTAACTACGTGACACATAACTACAACTGCCAGGAAACTCAGCAGGGAGTAGACCAAAGATACGTCTACCAATGCTGTTTCGCCCAGATAAGCGGAAAGGATACCGATCGTTGTCGTTGTCATGGTACCGATCATATTGATCGCCACGATACGGTCTGTGTAACGAGGACCCTTCACCGCGCGGATAAACGCCAGGATCATGCCGCAAGCCAGCACAAACATGGCGATCTCTAAAATAAAGCGCATCGTATCACTCATACTCTTATCCCTCCAACTTTCTCAGCTGTTTTACAAAAACGGACTCATCCAGACCTTCCCCGAATTTGTTCTTATCCAATGCCTGGATCGCATAATCGCCGTTTTCCAGCTGCACTGTGTAAGTGCCGGGGGTAAGTGTGATAGAGTTTGCCAGTGCAACCTGAGCCGCTTCGCTCTTCAGATCTGTATGGAAATGAACGATTGCAGGTTCGATTTCCTTTTTGTTGGGAGAAAGCACGATCTTGATCACATCAACATTTGCTTTGAAGATTTCCCAAACCAGAACGATCGCATATTTCAGATAGAGAGGGATCTTTTTCACCAGTCTCAGCTCTGTCTGAAAGCTATAGTCCATATGTTTACAAATGAACCAGTACAGCCAGCCGCAGATCACTACACCGAAGAGGAACACTTCCAGCGTTACTCTGCCGTTGAAGATCAGCCACAGCAGTAATAATAATAAATACATTGAACCATCCTTCCCGCGCAAGCATTTATTTTTCATCTGTTTTTATGAAAACACCCTGCCCTGCAGTATATGCGCCAAAGACCGACGGATATCAAATATCCTCAGTTTTTGTCGAAAATTCACACAGCATCAGGCATTCTCATATTGCCCAACATAATATATTATCAATGAACACGGGAAAATTGTCAAGGGTATTAGTGCTATCTCACGATTTATTTCCTAATATTTTCTTAACACTTCCAATTTGATTGTGCAATCGGTATATTTTTTATGATTTCAAATCAATATTTTAAGTAGATTCAAACAATTTTTTGGGCTTTTTTCTTTTGTACAAAAAGAGGAATTGGTAGCTTTTATCCTGATTTTCCAGGCATTTCCCGTTGACAGCGCCTTCTATGACAAGAAAAGGCGTACCATACGGTACGCCTTTTCAGGGAAATTATATATGAAGCAAATATATTTTACGATGAAACTATATTTCCATGTGCTTCTTTCTATGATTCAATTATTTCTTCTTTGCGAAGATAGCACGTACGGGCAGACCGATCAGTACCAGCACGATACCGCCGATAGCAACCATTGTGGAAGATTTGCCAGCCATGAACAGCTGGTTGATCAGAACGTAAGCACCAGATACAATCGCGATCAAAGGAATGACAGGATATGCAGGAACTTTGTAAGTACGCTTTACATCAGGAGCCTGTTTTCTATAAAGCATAACAGCTGCAAATGTCAGTGTGTAGAATACCCAGCCTACGAATGTACCCAGGTTTGTCAGCAGGTCGAACTGACCTGTCAGAGCGTAGATCGCACCCAGAATACCGATCAGGAAGATGCAGTTGATGGGAACGCCTGTACCGGAGATTTTGGACAGAGCCTTGCTGCCGGGCAGGTCACCCTGTTCTGCCATGTACAGAGCTGTACGGGAACCGGACAGAATGAAACCGTTACATGCGCCACCAGCAGAGATCATGATACCAACGGATACAAATTTACCACCCATATCGCCGAAGATTTCCATAGCTACTGCAGATGCAGGAGATTCCAGATTCATCATAACATCAGCAGGCAGTACCCACAGGTAAGCCAGGTTAATGATGATATAAACAGCCATGATCAGTGCTACACCACCAACGATAGCCTTAGGCAGATCTTTACCGGGGTCTTTCATTTCACCGGCGATGGCACCTACGTTTGTCCAGCCTTCGAATGCGAACAGTACAGCGATCATCAGCTGACCCAGAACGGAGCCATAGCTCAGACCATCTGCCAGCATGGGATCGAAGATGGGGTTGCCTTCCCCTCTGATGAAACCGAAAATCATGATCAGTACCAGGGGAACCAGTTTTGCTACTGTAAAGATGGACTGTGCAGCACCGCCGACTTTCGCACCCATACAGTTCAGGATAACCATGATAACGATACAAGCGATCGCTACAGGAACTACCATGCCGTCGCCCAGGAACAGTTTTGCCTGGTTCGCAACAGCTACACCCAGAGCAGCTACCAGACCGGGATAGAATACAACTGTCTGCATCCAACCGCACAGGTAACCAACTTTATCACCGAATACTCTTTTCAGGTATACGGGCATACCGCCTGTTTCAGGCATCAGAATTGCGATTTCAGCAAATGTCATAGCCGCACAGAGACACATCAGGGATGTGATCACCCATGCCAGAATTGCCAGACCGGGCGCACCGCCCGTAGCTGTATACATTGCTGTAGGTTTGAAGAATACACCGGAACCGATTACACAGCCTACTACTGTAGCCATAGCAGCACCCATGCCGAGTTCCTTCTTCATTTCATTGTTGTTGCTCATTTTTTCCTTCCTCCTTTTTGCAAATTTGCCAAAAAACACCAAAAGCTTGCATAAAAAAAGATATACAGCAAAAATCAAATGAATCTTATTCTGCCTGTATATCCTCTGTATCTCTCACCTGAAAGCTTTACTTCTACGGCGGCTTTGGCAAAACCAAGCACTCTCCAGAGTTCCATCTGTAAAAGGTATTTGTACCTGAAAGTTTCTTCAGAAATCGGCTCTTGATCTGAATTGCCCCATCGGTTTTCTCATTATTTTGTACAAAACAAGAGAAATCTCCCTTCTACTTCGTCTGGCTTTATGCACTTTGTGGTTAGATTATATCTCGCTGGTAAAATCCTGTCAATATATTTCGATAAATTTTTTTATCGTCGCATTATAAAATTTCATTATATCTGACATAAAAAACAAATCAGTAATTTTCCGTTTTTTTATATGATTTGCATGCAAAATATCAATTGAAATTCAGCACATCATACACTTTCTGCTTTTGTTCCCTTGGGCCCGCCTGCACCCTCGTCTATTTCGTCATTCCTTGTCATATATATGGAAGGAACAGATGCCAGAGGTATGCCAATGAGCCGAAAGACCATCATCACCGGAACTCTTATTCTGACTGCAGCTAACCTCATCACCAAATGCATGGGGTTTTTCTATCGTGTTTTCATGTCAAACACCATCGGAGCGGAAGGCATGGGGCTGTATCAGCTGATCCTGCCCATCTACTCTCTTGCATGGAGCATTACCTCCGCAGGCTTTACTACCACCATTTCCCGCCTGACAGCACAGGAGCATATCCGCGGGCAAAATGGAAATATCGGCCGTATTGTCAAGCAGGCTGTCTGCCTTTCTCTGGGTATCAGTCTAGTTGTCAGCGGAATTCTGTTTTTCGGTGCAGAAAACATTGGTTCCGCCTTTCTGGATGACAGCCGTACTGCCCTTCCCCTGCGCCTGCTGGCTCTTGCTGTCCCTTTCATGGCAGCAGGTTCCTGCCTGCGGGGATTCTTTTTGGGAATGCAGGAGACTCTCATTCCTGCTGTTTCTCAGGTTTTGGAACAAACTGCCCGCATCGTGACGATCTATCTTCTGGCCGGTATTTTCGTGCCCTTAGGGCTGACCTATGCCTGCTGCACTGCTGTAGCAGGTATCCTGCTGGGTGAATTTCTTTCCTGCGGCTTTACCCTATGGAACTATTTCCGCTTCAAGCGAAAGCATAAACTTATCCGAAAGCCGACACTATCTTCTTCTGCCGTTCTGGCGATGATACTGACCATGGCAGTGCCTCTTTCCGCCACAAGGATTGCCACCGCCCTGCTCTCCACAGTAGAAAATATCCTCATCCCCCGCCAGCTGCAGCTCCACGGACAAAATACCGTGCAGGCCCTTTCTACATACGGCGAACTGACAGGAATGGCAATGCCTCTGATTTTGCTGCCCTCCGCCTGCCTGATGGCGGCTTCCGTTTCCCTTGTGCCGGAAATTTCCGAAGCCTGCGCCGTGCAGCAGGATATGCGCATCAGCAAGACCGTTTCCGCCACATTTTTATTTACCTCCATCATCGGATTCGGCGCAGCAGCATTGTTTGCAGTATTTCCCAGGGAGATCTGCTATGTTGTTTATAATCGGGCAGCCCTGGGGCAGGTCTTGTTTCCCCTTGCCTTTCTCTGCCCCTTGCTTTACGCACAAACCACTTTGCACGGGCTTCTCAATGGGTTGGGAGAGCAGTTTTTCCTCTTTTGGAGCAATGTCCTGTCTTCTCTCATCACCATTGCTGTGATCTGGTTCTTCATGCCTCACTACGGTGTGCCTGCTTTTCTGGGGGGATGGTTTCTGAGCCTGCTCTGCAATGCAGGACTTTCTCTGGGGAGGCTTTATCAGCGGACGGGAGTATTTCCTTCCTTATATAATTGCCTCCTGAAGCCTTTGCTGGCAGGAGCGGCAGCAGGACTTCTGGTAAAATACTTCATCCGCATTTCCGAACCTTCTAAACTGCTGTTTTTCGGTTCCCTTTGCGGAATGGGACTGTTGTATCTTTTGTTTCTGTTGGCATTGGGCTGCCTGGATCGGACAACGTTGAAACAGCTCATGGAGAAACCCCGTACATAGACCTTCGACTGATTTCTGAAATAAAACTTTCAGACATATAGTTCTCTTTTCGGCAAAAAATAAAGCCAGTCTTTCGACTGACTTATTTTTGCTTATTTTTTCAGATCCACCAAACCAGCTTCATAAAGCTTCTGTAAGCTCATCAGGATACCTGTTTTCGCATGGAACCATGTGAGTCCGCCTTGGAAATATACGGAATAAGGCTCTCTAATAGGGCCATCGGCACTCAGCTCGATAGAAGAACCCTGAATGAAAGCCCCTGCCGCCATGATGACATCACAGTTATAACCGGGCATAGCGTAAGGCACAGGGGTCAGGTAGCTGTCCACGGGAGCCGCCGCCTGAATGCCCTGACAAAAAGCTTTCATGGCATCGGCACTGCCCAATTCCACCGCCTGAATGATGTCGTTGCGGGGTTCTGTGCTGTTAGGGATAACACGGAAGCCCAGCTTTTCATAGATATTCGCCGCAAAAACAGCACCTTTCAGGGCACCTGCCGTTACCGTAGGTGCCAGGAAAAAGCCCTGATACAGCGCACGGTTTACGTCCAAAGAAGCGCCGACTTCCTGCCCCAGACCAGGGGCACTCAAACGGTAGGCGCAGCGGTCGATACATGCCTGCTTGCCGCAGATATAGCCGCCGATAGGCGCCAGACCACCGCCGGGATTTTTGATCAGGGAACCAACGATCATATCTGCACCCACATTGGAAGGTTCAATGATATCCACAAATTCGCCATAGCAGTTATCCACCATACAGATGACATCGGGTTTGATTTCCTTGATAAAAGCGATCAGTTCGCCGATCTGCTTTACGGAGAATGTGGGTCTCATAGCATAGCCTTTGGAACGCTGGATGGTCACCAGTTTTGTTTTTTCATTGATGGCTTTTTTGATATTTTCATAGTCGAAGGTGCCATCTTCCAGCAGTTCTACCTGTCTGTAGCTGACACCATATTCCTTCAGGGAACAGGGAGAAGGCACTGTACCGATGACCTTTTCCAGTGTATCATAGGGTTTGCCCACGGGGGAAAGCAGTTCGTCCCCAGGAACCAGATTTGCACTCAGGGCGATCGCCAAAGCATGGGTACCGCAGGTGATCTGGGGGCGCACCAGCGCCGCTTCTGTGTTGAAGCATCTTGCGTATACATTTTCCAGCTTATCACGACCATCATCATTGTAGCCATAGCCTGTAGAGCCGGCAAAGCAGGTGGCATCCACCCGTTCCGCCTGCATGGCTTTCAGGACTTTCGCCTGATTATATTCCGCCACAGCGTCGATCTGTTCGAATCTTTCCTTTAAATCTTTCAGAATTTCATTGCCGAAGGCTTCCACTTCAGGGGAAATGCCCAGCATACCGTATATATTCTCCATTTTTCTTCTCCAATCTATTTCAAAAAATGTATTTTTTACTCACAATTTGAAATCATATCAAATCTTTTCCATTCTTTCAACTGTTTTCAGTCTTCTCTGGTAAAATCCATGATCTCGATCTGACCGCCCTTATCTTTATTCAGAATCAGCACCGCTGTTCCCTTTTCTCCCGTCTGGGGCAAAGTCACCGCCATACGGTCCGTCTTACCACTTTTCAGGAGCAACTTCACCATGCCGCCGTCCAATTCCAGTCCGTAGGGCTTCAAACTATCCTTCCAAAGGCTGAATTTGCATCCGCTTTTCCAGCCCGCGCAATAAAAAGATTTTGTATTTTCCAAAATATCCCGTCCGCAGATAGGACATTTGCCGAAAACATTATTTTTCCGCTTCTTTCCTCTGATCTGCTCCTCGGGAAAGACTACATCCGCCCTTCTGCCCGATGCCGCATCCTGTATCAGGAACTGCACATAGCGGCGGATGCTTGCCATAAAGCGTTCCTCCGTCATGCTGCCCTTGGCAATGGAGGACAGCCCTTTTTCCCATTTCCCCGTAGTCTGGGGAGAGCGCATCTCATTGGGCACCACTTCGATGAGCTTTCGTCCTTTTTCTGTAGGCACAAGGGTCTTGCCTTTTCGAACGATATAGCCCACAGTCAGCAGCCGTTCGATGATAGCTGCTCTTGTGGCAGGGGTGCCAAGTCCGCTGTCTTTCATCTGCTCCTTCAAGGCTTCATCTTCTACAAATCTGCCTGCGTTTTCCATAGCAGAAAGGAGGGAGCTTTCCGTATAAGGGGTGGGTGGCTTTGTTTTCTTTTTCTGCACTGTCGCCTTTTCGATCTTTCGTTCCTCCCCTTCGGTGAGGGCAGGCAGCTTCTGTTCTTCCTCGTCTTTTTTCTTCTTTTTGGTCGCCGCCGCAGGGGTCAGGGCTTTTTCCACTGCCTGCCAGCCCTCCTCCAGAACCACAGTCCCTTTGGAAAGGAAACGTTCCCCTTCCGCTTCGGCATAGACCTTTGTAGTTTCATATTTATAGTAAGGATAGAACACCGCCAAAAATCTTGCTGCCACCAGAGAAAATACCTTCCGTTCCTCCTCTGTCAGGCTATCCAACCTTAATTTTGCATCGGTTGGAATGATCGCATGGTGGTCTGTCACTTTGCTATTATCGATGATTCGTTTTGTAAAAGAGATATTTTCCGTCAGGGGCTGGGCATAAGGGGCATAGGCTTCCAGTTCCTGCAGGCGTTTGATGGTATTTCGTACCTTCCCTTTCATATCGTCACTCAGATAGCGGCTGTCCGTTCTGGGATAGGTGATCATTTTTCGTTTTTCATATAGGCTCTGGGCAATATCCAGTGTCTTTTTTGCAGAAAAGCCAAATTTCTTATTGCAGTCCCTTTGCAGCTCCGTCAGGTCATAGAGCAGCGGAGGGGGCATTTTCTTTTCTTCTTTTTCTACTTTGGTGATGCAGGCATTCTTGCCAGAAACCTTCTCAACAACAGCTTTTGCCGTTTCTTCTTTTTCGATGTGGGTGTGTTCTTCCCTGTCGATCCACATACCCGTGTAGCCGCCGAAATCTGCCTGTACTTCAAAATAATCCTCCGCCACAAAAGCATCGATCTCCTTCTGGCGGTCAACGATAATCGCAAGGGTCGGCGTCTGGACACGGCCAATACTCAGGAGGGCATCATAGCGCAGGGTATAGGCCCTTGTGGCATTCATGCCCACCAGCCAGTCCGCTTCCGAACGGCATTTGGCGGAGGTATAGAGCAGATCGTATTCTCTGCCGTCCTTCAATGTAGCAAAGCCCTCTCTGATGGCTTCTTCTGTCATACTGCTGATCCAAAGGCGTTCAAAGGGCTTGGTGCATTTCGTTATTTCGTAGATGTAACGAAAAATCAGCTCGCCTTCCCGCCCGCTGTCGGTGGCGCAGATCAGGCTGTCAATTTCCTTGCTGTGCATCCATTTATGTAAAACCTTCAGCTGAGAGCGGGTCTGGGCAATGGCTTTCAGCTTCATTTCTTGGGGAAGGATGGGCAATGTAGAGAAATTCCACTTTTTATACTTAGGGTCATATTCTTCGGGTTCTGCCAACGTCACCAGATGGCCTACCGCCCAGGAAACAATGTATTTTTCGCCGATGAGGCATCCATCGCCTTTCTGGTTTGCTTTCAGTACTTTAGCAATGTCCCTTGCCACAGATGGTTTTTCGGCAATGACCAGTATTTTCCCCATTTTTTCTCCTCCTTCCAGATTCACTAAATAATTATTATACCATTTCCAAGAAAGAAAATCAAAACCATTGCAAAATCTGTTTTAGAAAGATTATATACATTTCTTCTTTAACACAAGTTTATTTTTTCATCTTTATGGAGACGATTTTCCACGTTTTCAAAATGTTGACATCCCAACAAAATTTGTATAAAATGTATAAGTTAAAATGAATGAAAATATAAGGAGGTATTCCTATGAGCGCATATAAGATCCTTTCCGATACATCCTGCGATATTCCTGTATATCTGCTGGAAAAGCTGGACGTAACATATGTTCCTTTCCATGTTTCCTTCGATATGGAACATTATCTGAAAGAACTGCACGATATCACCCCCGACGAATTTTATGATAAGATCAATGCAGAGCATCTGTTTCCCAAAACATCCCTGCCCTCTGTACAGGATTACATGGATGCCATGGAACCCATTTTAAAAGAAGGAACAGACGTTTTCTGCATGTGCCTCACTTCCAAATTCAGCGGCTCCTACCAGAGTGCTGTCAACGCAGCAAATATCCTTTCCGAATCTTACCCCGACCGTAAGATCATGGTAATGGATACGACCTGTGTAACCGGTTCTCAGGGTCTGTTGGTCTATGAAGCATGCCGCATGAGAGACGCTGGCTTCTCTATGGAAAAAATAGCAGAAATTCTGGACAAGCAGAAGGATACCACAAAAATCAACTTCACCGTAGATTCTCTGGAATATCTGCAGAAAGGCGGCAGAATCGGCAAAGCATCTGCTCTCGCCGGTACGATTTTGAATATCAAGCCTATCATTATTATGAAAGATGGCGAACTGCACCCCGAAAGCAAAGTGCGCGGTCATAAAAAAGCCCTGAAGACCATCATGGATATGACACGAAACGAAATCGGCGCAGAAAAAGAAAAATATCAGGTTCTTTTTGTCCGCGGCGAAAAAGAGCGTCAGGCAACAGCTGAAGAAATGCGGAAGGAACTGAAAGCAGAAGGCTATGATGTTATGGATGATATCTGGCCTGTGGGCATTACCATCGGCACCCATGCCGGCCCCACCCCTATTGGCATTTGTTACATTAAAAAATATGAATATGTATAACGGCGGAGAAAAAGAAAGAAAAAAGATGTTCGATGAGCTTGCTCAATCGGACATCTTTTTTTCTATTCGTTTGCGGAGCAAACACACTGAAAATCCGCAGGATTTGAGGTTGCTCCGCCGTTCTTGTATTTTTTATTTATCTCTCAGCTGTGCATCCAGTTCTTCTGCCAGACCTTTCAGGATCGCATCCATTGCGTCTGCGATATCTGTATCTGCCAGTGTCTTTTCTGCGCTGCGGAATGCGATGGAGTAAGCCACGGATTTATAGCCTGCTTCAATCTGCGCACCCTGATATACGTCGAAGAGTTTTACTTCTTCCAGATATGCGCCGCCGTTTTTCTTGATGATATCAGCAATTTCTTTTACTGTCACATCTTCTTTCACCAGCATTGCGATATCTCTTGTGATAGCAGGATATTTGGGCAGTGCTTTATAAACCACATCTCTGTTGGCATTTGCCACAACCTTTTCCATATCCAGAACAGCCAGGTATGCTCTTGTACCGATGCCGTAATTCTTCAGTACAGCAGGATGCACTTCACCCAAGTAACCAATATTGTCGCCATTTACGATGACAGAAGCAGTTCTGCCGGGGTGCATCCAAGGCAGGGATTTTTCTGTTGCATATTCTGCCACTTTGCCCATACCCAGTACGTTCATCAGGTGTTCCATGATGCCTTTCAGATCATAGAAATCCATATTGCCATACATACCCATGGTC
>SFGI01000051.1 GCA_004557645.1 [Eubacterium] saphenum
GCCAAGTAGCGCAACTGCTGATTCTCAAGCGTTATTGCTGATCATTTTCCTCCTGCTGTTTCATCAAAGTGGCATAACGAAGGAGTTGTTTCCGGGACGAAACTCCCAGTTTGTTGTAGATATTCTTGTTGTGAAACTTTAATGTATTTTCTGTAACTCCTAAGATCGCAATGATCTCTTTTGCGTTTTTTCCCTCAAGATACAGATCAAAGACCTTTCTTTCTGTTGGAGTAAGTTGACTAATCCCTTCCAAAAAATATTGAAAATCGTCGGGATCGATCTCTTGTTTTCTGGAATAGGCAAGTCGGGCAATTTCTGCCTGCGCGGACCCAAGATCACTGCTGGTCTGTTCCAGTTTGCTTTGCAGCCGTTCTTGTCTGCTCTCAGCTTCCAGTCGCTCCTGGTTCAAAGCGGATAAAGCTGCCTCGTGTTCTCGGTCCTGTTCTGCGAGGAAAGCAAAGAGGTCCTCAATCTCCAAAACATGAGACTCGCTCTGCGTCCGGTCTGTGTTAGTTTTAATCTGTTCCAAGTCTTTTAATATGGGTGCAACATATTTTTTGCTGCCCCAAAGAATGGAGGCCAAAATGGCAAAAGAAGCGATAAACAAGAATGCGGCAATTTTGAGCCGCACCGTCTGCACAAACGCCTGATATTCTGTGGCAGGGAGCATGGCAGCAACCATATGGGCAGTAGTCCCTATTGTTAGTTCCTGGGTCTTACCAACAAATTCAGTGTCTCCGCTATGGAAGGTAGTCAGGCTTGATCCGTTCTCAACAGAAAAAGAATTTTCAATTGGTGGGAAATAACCAGATTGATTCCCGGCGATCTGCCCTACATAACAATCCGAATCTTCCGTCAGCAAAGCGCAAAAGATATGTGCTTGGCTGCTTCCCATCGTCTTATGGGAAAGCGAAAAATACAGACTGCTGATCTCAAAGCCGCACACACCAATCGTGTTGCCACCAGAATCTAAAACAGGTATACAGAGAAAGCGCACACTTTCCCATGTGTCAGGCAGTTTATAAACGGATGTAAGAAAGAAGGCGCCGGAGATGTTCTCGCTTTTGCCGGACATCTCTCCGTCGATTTCCGGGAATAACCCCTCTTGTGTTTCCAACTGCCATGTACTATGGAGATTGATGTTTTTTTCTCGTGCGACAGTAGAAAATCCACGAAAAAGACAAACATCATTATGGATTGTGTTTTCCGCATAAAGATTTGCAAACTTTAGATACAGCCCATTATAGCTTTTATCAGGCAGTGCATCGTTGACCGTTGTTTTCAAAAAGCAAAATGCTCCGCTGCAAGGTGCAAGTTTCATATTGCTGCTGACGATATCAAAGAGCCTGTTTTGCATGGACTCCAGTGCGTCAGGAGTATTGCGAAGTTCGTTGAAGGTAATCCCAGCATCTGAAAGTTCGTCTTTGACTGCCGCTGTTATCTGTTGGGAAAAGGCAAGCACATAGGCTGCCTGATCATTGCTTTGATGCTCTATGGAGTTTACAGAGTTCTCAAGTTGATTGCTTAAAGCCCGCTCAATTTCATATCCAATAGGATCGATTGCACCGAAAAGGAACAATAGCATAGCAATCAAGAACGCAAAAAAGAGCATTATGGTAAAAAGATAGAACATCAGGCGGCGGCGCATGGAAACGCTCTGCGTCTGAGCCGCCTCCAGTACGGATCTGATTTCTTTTAGGCGTAATATCATGGTTTTCCCCCTTTTGTGTCACCGCTCTACGGCCTCCTGAATTTCCGAAAGCGAAGAGTCAAGGAGTTCTGACATCACTGTCTCCGGGTCATCCCCGCGCTCTATGCGGCTGATATAGTCCCGGTGGGCAGCAGACAATATGCTCTTTGCGGTCTCCTCAAACCTGGATTGCGCTTCGCCGGAAGCGTCATACAGCGGCAAAGGGCAAAAGGAGTAGGAGCCATACATTTGGTCCACCGCACCATAGAGCATATGGGATTTCTCATTCTCAATCATATCTATATTTGAAAACAGAGCAGAAAAGGCATTTTCCGTAACCGGCAAATAGCCGGAAGCAATCACAAAGTCCAGATTGTGTTCTTTCTGTGTGATCCATTTTCCAAAAATGGCGGCGGCTCTATTTTTTCGCTCGTCCTCACTTTTCATGGAAAACAAACCAGTTCCCCTTTGTATAACCACTGGCGAGGCATCAGAAAAGGTGGGGTAGGGATATACCGCTGTTTCAATTTCTTCGGTGGTATTGTCCTGGTAGGTCACATAGTCCCTCAGATACAACATCCCTGCTGTGGAACCGATATTGCTGATAACCTCGGCTGTTTTCCAGCGGTCGGAAGCATAACCGTCACCAGTACAAAGTCCTCCATGGATCGCCGCACGGGCCATTGGCAGATAGGCTTGTTCAAATTCTGCACTGCACAGGTCCGGCTTTCCATTCCGAATGAACTGTCCGCCCAGCCCGGAGACATTGACCAGGAAGTAGTGATAGAAGTCGTTAATTTGGAACATCTCTGCGCCGCCTGACCAATCGTAGTATTGGCAGCACAGAGCAAAGAGAGATTCAAAATGGAGAAGCTCTTCTTCCGATACTCCTGTGTCAGCGGCAAAGCGGTCAAATATCGTCTTGTTTAAGAATAACAGTTCTGTTGATTTGGCGATGGGCAGCATAACCAGCCGTCCATCTATAACGCCTTCTGCCAGAAACTCATCCACATAAGCAGAGCATTCTTCCTCTGAAAGATAACCGCTCCAATCCAAGAGCCGGTCAAGCCCAATCTCTTCCGCCACCCTCGGATAGGCCGTGAACAGATCCGGCATGGGAACCGCCCCCGGTTCGTTATTGGCAGAGGCAATCAGCGCATCGTCAATAGCGGTAGAATTTGTGACGGAGACAACAGAAATAACAATACCGCATTCTTTCCCCTTCGTTTGGTTAAACTCATCGATCATTACATTGAGCGGCGATTCTGTCTGACTTCCATAGACGTGCCACATCGTCAATGTGATGGGATCGTTTGTAACCTTATTTCCACAGCCGGTCATGCCCACCAGCAGTATGATGGTGAGAAAGAAAATACATAATTTTTTCATTTTGGTGTCCTCCTATACCCTGCATGGTCCTCACCAGCCTCTGTCCTAAAGTGCGTCAATGACAGCGGAGAGATAGCTGGAAGAAACGGAACCGTAAATAAAATTGTCTACCAGACCATCCTTCTTGGCCTGCCGCACCCTGTCCGCCAGCTTTTTCTCTGTGTTTTCATCCACCACCAGCACGATCTTGCAATCTGGCTGAGCCTTTTTCAGAGCGTTTCGGATTTTTAGCCGCTCCTCCAGTGTCCAGGATGTGTATACGGTAACTTCCATAATCAGAACATTTGCAAGCACAGCATCACATAGCGACAGAGTTTTGTCCGGGCTCTCGCTCATGACTGGTTCCAGATCGGAATCAAAGTTGCGTAAGGCTTCGGCTACTGCGTCCGCAAACAGGACATTCTGCATATCAATCACGATTCTTCGCATAAGGCGGCCTCCTATCAATCATTTTGAATCCTTTGATGATACCAGTATAGCGAAGAAGCCATTTTCTCGCACTGTCCCTGAGTACAGTTTTTTGAAGTTTTCTCAAAAAAATTTCCCGGCTTCATTGAAACCGGGAAATAAAGCTGTGTGCTCTGTTATTTGGTTATGTCAAAGTCCAGATCCTCCGGGAGGCTCGGAATAATAAATTTTTTGCCTGTAACTGCTATGGCAAGGCGGGTCTTGTTGGCATAGCCTGTTTTTTGCAGGATGTTGGAAACATGATATTTCACGGTCCTCTCTGTGATAGAAAGAGTCTGGGCGATCTCGCTGTATTCCAGACCATCACATACAAGGCGCAGTACCTGGATTTCTTTTGCAGTCAGATCGGTGCTGCTTACAAGACCTAATTTCACTTGTGGCGTTTCATGGGGAAAGAGATGTTCTCCTGCCATTGTGCGATCAATGACATCGATCAGGTCTTCGGGACTTAAATCTTTGTACCAAAAGCTGTCTACCTTTGCGGCTTTGGCTCTTTCTAAAAAACCGACCTCGACCATTGATGTGACAACGATGATCTTTATGTTTGGGAACGCCACTTTGATCTCGGCGGCAGCTTCGATGCCATCCTTGTTTCCAGCAGTACAGACATCCATCAAGATCAGGTCGATCATCTGACGCTTGCAATAGGCAAGTGCAACATCCGCGCCGCTTATACTGGCTGCCAGGGCATATTTTTCACTGTCGGAGATCATTCTCTCCATATATTTGCGGGGCATCCGCTGATCCTCTACAATTAACACCTGTTTCACTCTGCCGCCTCCTTTTCTACGGGCATGACGATTATCAGCGTAAAGGCTGGTGACCACTGTATTTCCATCGTACCTCCTAAGTTCGTAACATGGCGGTGAAGGTTGAGTAACCCGCCCCTCGGCACAATGACGCTTTCAGGGGGCTTTCCGTTATTTGTGATACGCAGGGAAATGTTGTTTCCGTCCTGCCGGGCGGTGACATAAAGGGCCGTTGCATCCGCATGGCGGACGCCGTTGGTGAGACATTCCCGCATGGCGATCACAAATATGCGATATATTTCCTCCTGCTTTGGTAATTCGCCAGCCATTTCTACCTTTACGCCGATGGTACTGGCATCCCGCAAAAATTCCGCAAGCTCCCCGCGCTCCTGGGGGTATTCATTGTCATTTTTAATGGTCCTGATTGCTTTTTGAAACAATAGAAGGCTGTCTGCGGCCTCCTGGGATACCTGCTCTTGCTGCAAAATCTGCCGCATAGCAATGATCCCCGCCCCCATCTGGTCATGCAGTTTGGTTTTTGCCGACAGGACTTCCGTTTCCTTTGTCAATGTCAGTACATTATCCGAAAGAATCTTTAAGTCACGGGAGAATTTTTTGAGCTGCTCAGTCTGTTCCTTGAGTCTCAGTCCCTTTTCGTAAAGTTCAGTCACATCTGAGAAGATCGCCTCTGTGTAAACTGTGCCGTCTGGTACCGTTATCTCCGTCTGGGAGTAGCGCCAAGCCTTACCATCGGGGAACAGATAGGTTTGCTCTTCATCCGGTAGCCTTACAACACCGCTTTTCTTATCACACTCTGTAAGTGCCTGCCGCAATTCATCGAAGTGCTGGAGATCGCTTTGCGCCAGTATGTGGAACAAGCGGTGCATTTGTAGATTGCACAGTTTGAACTCACCCGATGGGGTGAAATAGCAGATCGCGTTGGGCAACATATCGATTGTCTGCTTCACGGAATTGTGGCTAAGTGTCCGGCCTTTCCGATGGATCAACACAGCGGTTTGACCAAGGAGCAAAGTACCCACCATGCCAGCGATGCACCACAGCGACCACATTGGAAATGGCAGCAAAGGATTGATAGGAAGTCCATCGGCCTTTTTCTCAAAGGCATCCCCGGCAATGCACAGCAGGATCAGCAAAGCGATAAATACCACGGCGTTCAGAAGCCTGCACCGTCTGCTCCCACCTCGGTCAAGGGATGCAAGGAAAAGAAACACATCCAATATCAAAGAAAAGAACAGGCAGATCATCCATACGGACTGTTCCATTTCGGAGGATAAATAGAATGTTGTCATGTTTGTCCACCCGCCTTTCCGATGCGGAGGATAAAGCGCCATACGCCATCTTCAGAGGAGCAGCTTTCACAGGTATCCCGAAAATATGCAAGGGAGCTTTCGCACTCCACCTCCAGACGGAGGATGATCGAATCTGCAAGAATACGCGCTTTCAACCAAACAAAGCTCATATCATCTATAGCGGTCTCCATCACCTTCTCAAAAAAGTCGTAGACCAGGATTGCGTCCTGGGTAAAGATTTTGCTGCCCTTCGGAATGTCTGCTTCACATTCGACCCCCATCAGTTTCAAATTTGAAAAGGATTCCTCCATGCAAAGGGCCAGTTCTGTGGTATCGATGGTTTCCGTTTTTTCACGGATAAAGATCAGGTTGCCTCTGCGTTTTATGTAAGCGCCGATTACAGTGATCTTCGCAAGCAGACTGCGGCGCTTTTCCGGATTTTCTTCTTCGTCATATAGATAAAACAGGTCATTCAATAAATCGATCTGATGAGCGGTTTCTTCCTGTAAAAGGTCATAGAGCCGATTCTTTTCCCGCAAGGTGTGGATCTCCAGCTTGATACGATAATTTTCCTGTTCCAGATGGTTGCTTTCTGCAATGGTTTCCTTGTTTTCTTCCAACTTTTCAAGCAGGGCAGTAATATCTGTTATATCTTCCTGCCAATACACATGACCGCCTTCGATAGGGTAACTTTTTAGCAGGGTATGTTTATCAAGGTTAACAGCGCCCGCCTCTGCCGTACACATGATCTGTTCAGAAAGCACAGGCGAATTTGCGGAGGCGTAGCGGACCTTATGGTCGTGATCAGCAATCTGGGCGCCGAAGGTCCCGGCCTTAAACAGCTCATCATAGCCAGTATTGGTCTGAATCAATCCGCACTGGATACAGCTTTCCAGTATGGCGGTAAACATCAGGCACTGCACCGCTGTAATATCTCCGCCTATCACTTGCATCCACCTGGCTCCGCTGGCGTAGATAAAGGCATATAGAATGGAGCAGGACAGCAGAAGCGCCGGTAAGTATTTTCTCCTTTGCGCCAAACGGCATTTGATGAGCATGATCACAAAGGCGGCCAGCGCACAGATGATCTCCCACCCGATAACAAAATAATATCCGTACTCGTATCCGTTATCCGTATCGCTCCAAACCGTTCCGGCCGGGAAGGAGAAAACAAGCTGATGGAGATCGTTTGTCAGTACCAGCAGCAGAAAGAACAGGGTGGGAAGATAGAGCAGTCTTGTCCATTTCGGCAGATGGTAGCTTTCCGGCTTACCCAGCGACATGGAAACAAACACGGAAAGCAGAGGTATGAACAGCATAGGACAATAGTACCAGTACCATAGATGCCGGATCGCATCAGGAGCGACCACAAAAAAATATTTTATTGACCGTATAACAAACCAGAAGACGGTCAGACATGAAACGCCGACCATATAGCGGCGCACCTGTGTTTGTAAAATGCGATGGCTGACAGAGAGACCCCAGCCAATGTACAGACTGATATAAAGGATCGTGCGGACCAAACCCAGCGGTACGGGAAAAACATCAAACTTTCCCAAAACGCGGGCAGAGATAGCACAGACGATCAGCACAGCTGCCAGGACTCCCGTTCTTTGATTCTGCTTAGTCATGCGTGGACACCTCCCCGCGAAATACAACTCTCATCACCGTATCTTCCTTGGTATCTCATTTACAGCATTTCCAGTCTTAGCCTTGAAAGAAACCTGATTTTTTGTTTCCCCTACCCATTTTTCGGTTCGGGGTGGCAAGAAAATCAGATTTTTTCTTTTCAACCCTACCCTTTCGGGGGTTTGGGGTGGGGACAAAAGTGTGGAAATCGCTTAAATTATGGGTGCAGGCAATGCCGAAGGAGGGTATGGGCTTTGTCTCCAATGAAAAGCCTCTGACTACGTTGCCAACAAACAGAGGCCGCTCTCCTTTGATTCCTATTATACCATATAACCATGACTTAATCGAGGGTCAAAGAAAAGAAAGGAGGGATTTGATGGCGCTTACCCATAAAACAGCACGCTACAAGGTGATCGCCGACTCGGGAGGAAATCGGTACAGCTTCTTTTGTGACATCACAGGTGCTTTGTTACATACGACCGATCCTATCCAAGCAGAGACACAGGAGCAGGAATTGGAGACCGCATGGGAAGACGCACGGAAATATTTTAACCGATGTCACAAGTGCGGCAAATGGGTATCGAATGCCATGTATAACGCTGATGTGGCGGAATGTGTGGAATGTGCGCCGTGGGAAGATCCGCCTCGTTACTGCTCCCACTGCGGCAAAGAGATTACCTCCGCAGAAATATTTTGTCCACGCTGCGGCAAACGGCTTCAATATGGAGGAGAAGGGTTATAAGATGACACGGCAGCAAATTGAGCAGATCCGTCTGGAAAGCATGAAGCAATATGGATTTGGGCCAGAAGCTATGAAGCTGCTTAAAGTCTGCGCTAATTGCGGTGCAACCGTCTCTGCGGAGCAGCAAACTTGTGGAGAATGCGGCAGTGGACTTCCCCAGGAAACTCTTTATCAGTTCTACCTTAATTTACACCGTCGCTGTCCAGTATGTGAAACAGCGCTTTCGGACAACGCAATCTTTTGTCCTAATTGTGGGGCAATGCTCACAGCAAAGCGCAAAGAAAGAAATGAAGGATTTTAATCGTCAGTAAAGAGAAATAAATCACGAAAGGAAGGATGTAACTATGGGACTTATTAAAGCGGCATTAGGCTCTGTAGGCGGCGTGATGGCCGATCAGTGGAAGGAGTATTTCTACTGTGAGGCGATCCCCGCTACCGTGCTGGCGGTCAAGGGGCGGAAACGGGCCTCCGGGCGTTCCAGCAACACCAAAGGCAGCGACAACATTATCACCAGCGGCTCCGTGATCGCCGTGGCCGACGGCCAGTGCATGATGATCGTGGAGCAGGGCAAGGTGGTGGAGGTATGCGCCGAACCTGGCGAATTCACCTTCGACGCCTCCACGGAACCCAGCATCTTTTCGGGCGACCTGGGGGAGAGTATCGGGCAGG
>SFGI01000052.1 GCA_004557645.1 [Eubacterium] saphenum
GGGTCTTATCAGATCAGCAATTGTCTGGCTGTACTGGAAGCCTGCAATGTTCTCAGAAAAAGAGGTCTGTCTCTTTCTGATGAAGCGATTCGCAAGGGGCTGAAAAATACCCATTGGGCAGGCAGAATGGAAATTTGCGGCAGAGATCCTTTGGTGATCCTGGATGGTGCCCATAATGCTGATGGTATCGCACAGCTGGCGAAATCTCTTTCCATCTATTTCAAAGACAGAAAAGTCACCTTGATCCTTGGCGTTTTGGGCGACAAAGAATATCATAAGATGGCGGAGTATATCCTCCCCTATGCCGGTTCTGTCATCCTGACAGAACCCCACAGCGAACGAAAGCTGGACGTTTTTTCTCTGGCTCGTTCCATTTCCAATCATAAAGGCACGATCTATACAGAAAAAGAGGTTGAAAACGCTTACGAAAAAGCCCTTTCTATCACCCCTGCCGATGGTATCATCCTTTGCTGCGGTTCTCTTTATATGATCGGCGCCATGAGAACCTATATTTCCAACAGAAGCATTTGAAACGGAGGAATGACCCGTGTTTAATTTTAAAGATGAATTGAGTAGATTCCAGCCCATTATGGAGATCGACCAGATCGAAGAATCCCTGCACCCTTCTCAGATGCAGGATTTGCTGGATATTTTGCAGCATATCGCGAAAGAAAAAAAGCAGGCACCCCCTCAGGAGTAAAATAAAGGAGAGAATGACATGAAATGCCCGAATTGCGGTTTTGAATTTTTCGAGGGCTTCCATTGTCCCGACTGTGGGGTCGATGTATATGTGTTCCGTAAAGCGCGCAGCGCGTCCATCCGTTTGTATAACGAAGCCCTTGGGCTGGCAGAGGAAAAAGACCTTTCCGGCGCAGCGGCAAATCTGGAACAAAGCCTTCTTTTTGATAAAAACAACGTACAGGCAAGAAATCTGCTTGGTCTGATCTATTGTGAAACAGGTCGGATCGGCGATGCCCTGAAGCATTGGATCATCAGCACATCTATCCTGCCGGAAGGCAATGCAGCCTCCGGCTATATCGATTATCTGCAGAAAAACGGCAGAGAGATGGAAAAATGCAACGATGCCATCCGTATGTATAACCAGGCGATCAATTATCTGAAACAAGGCAGCGATGACCTTGCTATCATCCAGCTGAAAAAATCCATCGACAATAATCCTGATTTTCTGGATGCGTATAATCTGATGACCCTTTGCTGCATTGAGGATAAAAATATCAAACGTGCCCTGCACTTCAATGATATCGTGTTGAGACGGGATATTCGCAATCCTATTGCCCTTCATTATGCGCAGCTGATCGGCAATTCCCCTGCCCCTTCTCCCCTGAAGAAGCAGGAAAAGGCAAAATCAGTTGTCAGCGTAAAGAAAACCGACAGCAATCCCCCCATTCCCCGTTATAAACGAAAGGAAAAGACCAACAGTGTGTTGGAAAAACGGGATTTGCTGGCATTTTTGGCAGGTATCGCTGCTGCGGCCATCGTGATTCTTGTTTTGATCGTTCCTGCTTTGAATGAAAGCAAAAATACAAAGATCAAAGAACTGGAAACAGCCGTAGAAAATTATGCCGGGGAAACCAATATGACACCGGAAGAGGTTCTGGAAATGCGTACGGAGCTGACAAAACTGCAGGAAGAAAATAAATTGCTCCGCAGCGAAGAAAACAAGCAGGCAAACTTGGAATTGCTGGAAACAGCAGTGGCGCAGATGACAGACGGCGACTTTGAAGCCTGCGTTTCCACGCTGGATTCCATCGATACCGTAAGCTTCAGCGAAGAAGATCTTTCAAAATATAATTCTGTAAAAACAACTGCCTACCCGAAAGCGGCCGATGCTTATTATACAAAAGGCAAGAGTCAATTCCTGAGCAACAATTTTACAGAAGCAAAAACCTATCTGGAAACAGCATTGAATTATACCAGCAATGAAAACTTCGTAGATGATGCGATCTACTATCTGGCAAGGATCGCAGAAGAAGACGGCGACAACGAGACAGCGAAGAAATATTATAACCGTATCATCAGCGAATTCCCCGAATCCAATCAGATCAGTAATGTAAGAAACGCACTGGAACAGTTGAATAAAGCTCAGTGAAAACAGGCTCCTCTTTGATAGAGGAGCTTTTTTATTTGATTTCTCCTCCGGGGCATTCATTTACTTCAAAATAAAAAAATAGGGAAAAATCCATCGGGATCTTCCCTATTTTCATTCGTTTTAAATTCCCTTTTCAGCAGTTCAAAATCTGGAAACTATCACTGTATACCAAAGTCTCCGCCGCCCCAAAGCTCATCATCGGGGATCTGCACTCCGCCATTGGAATCGCTTCCATCCGGATCAGAAGGTGTTGCTGGCTGTTCCGGATCTGTCGCCGGTCCGCCTGTATGGGACAGATCACAGGCTTCGTTTACCTTGATATCCAGCTTGCCTTCTGGAATGGTCGTAGGCTTGCCTTTGATATTGCCGCTGCTGTCGACTGCCAGTACCACCTGCATAGTGCTGTCTGTCGGGCAGTTGGGAGAAGCGATCTTCCCGCTTTCCTTACAAACGACATAGGATTTGTGCATGGTGCATGTGCCGCCGTTGTCACCCTTGAAATCGGTGGTCACATAGTCGCTATGGGTACCATAGCCATAGTAATCACTGTTGCACAATTCTGTAGGTGTCAGACCTGTTGCAGTACAGTAGGAACGTGTTGTCAAACCATCAGGCTTTTCAAATTCCTTATTTTTCAGCCCCTGATCGTAATGGATCTCGGACATAACAGATTTCCAGATCCGCAGATGGGCGTTGCCTGCATTCTTGATCTCTTTCTGGGTATCATAACCCATCCAGATACCTGCTGTGTAATAAGGTGTGTAGCCATAGAAGGTCAGGTCGATACTATCGTTCGTGGTACCTGTTTTACCGGCAACATTCATGCCGCTGATGGCTGCCTGGGTACCGGTACCTTTTGTGATAACGTCACGCATCATATCTGTCAGCAGGAATGCTGTTGTTTCTTTCAGTACTCTATGGGTCTCCTGATCACTGTTATCCAGCAGAACATTGCCTTCATGGTCGTAAACCACTGTATAGAACATGGGTTCATAATACGTACCGCCGTTGGCAATGGTTGCGTATGCCGCTGTTTCTTCCAGAACGGAAACACCCTGGGTCAAGCCGCCCAGTGCCGTTGTGGCTGCTTTATCTCTTTCATCGATAGTTGTAAAGCCAAAGTCCAGCAGATACTGATATGCGGTATCTGCGCCGACCATATTGAACGTCTTAACTGCCAATACGTTCATGGAATGCCAGATACCCTGACGAACTGTTGTAGGGCCGATATATTTGCCGTCCCAGTTCTTAGGAGACCAGCTGCCATATGTGACAGGCTCATCGATGATAATGGAGCCGGGCATCAGCTTGCCTGTATCAATGGCAGGTGCATAAGCCGCCAGGGGTTTCATTGTGGAACCCTGCTGACGCAGTGCCTGTGTAGCACGGTTGAATACGGAGTCACCAGGCTTTTCGCCGCGACCGCCGACCAGTGCCTTCACTTCCCCGTTGCTCTGATCCATGATGACCATAGCCGCCTGCAGGGATTTAGAGACAGTCAGCTTATCCAGAACCAGTGTATGGGTATCATCCAGCAATTCTGCCTTTACCGATTCCACAAAAGCGTCCACTTCTGCCTGACTGGTCGCTGTCGTTTTCTTTTCATAATGGGACTGATTGCTGCTTTCATCGGGATTTTCCGTATCCAATACAGAGATCAGATAGGTTACATCCAAAGAGCCATCCCCTGCAGGAAAGAGATTATCATTCTTCATGGCTGCTTCCGCAGTTTCCTGCATACTGCTGTCCATAGTCGTATGGATCTGCAGACCGCCGCTATAGATCAGGTTAGATGCCTGGGCTTCTGTCATGCTTTTCTTTTCAACCAGATCTTGTTTGATCTGCTGTACAGCTGCTTCCACAAACCAGTTGTGTTTTGCATTGCCCTCTTCTTCCTGTTTTTCCTTACATACCAGATGACCGAAAATATCCTCTGCCACAGCTGCGTCATGTTCTTCCTGGGTAATGTAGCCCAACTCCAGCATTTTCTTCAGAACCGTCAGCTGACGATCGCGGCTGTCTTCCTCATTCACATCCGGTGCATATTTGCTGGGGTTCTTTGTGATGCCGGCGAGACATGCGGATTCTGCCAATGTCAGCTCACTGGCATGCTTGCCAAAGTAATACTGTGATGCAGATTCTACACCATGGAGACCATGATGCAGTGCCATTGTGTTCAGATACAGCTCCAGAACGTATTTCTTTGCCTCTTCCTTGGAGCCCAGCTGTTTTTCCAGTGCATTTTCCAAAGAAACAGCCAGATACTGTTCCTTTATTTTTCTGGTAATGCTCTTTTCATTGTCTCCCAACACATCATTTTTGATGACCTGCTGGGTCAGGGTACTTGCCCCCTGAGAGAAGCTCATGGTTTTCAGGTTTTCCACCATAGCACGCATGATACCACGCATATCGATACCATTATGTTCGTAGAAACGGGCATCCTCGATGGCAACGACTGCGTTCTGCATATTTTTGGTGATGTCAGAAAGCTTCACATATTCACGGTTTTCCGAGCCATGGAGCTTATCCACCGCTTCCCCATCGGCATCATAGATGACAGAGGTATAGGAATCGGGCATAACATCAGATGTGTTGAGCATATCCGTACTCTGCAGGATACCGAAGACCGTACCCAAAACTGCCCCTGCAACGGCAAAGCCGATCACCACTGCAACGACCAACAATACTTTCCCGATTCTGCCATTTACCGTACGTTTCTTTCTGCGCTTTCTGCGTTTTTTGTTTGATGTATTTCTGGAGGATGTGCGGTTGGTCCGCTGCGAACTGCTTCTGCCCGAAGAGCTTCTTCTTTCGCCAGAGCCGGTTCTACTGCCGGAACCATCCGAGGATCTCCTCCTGTGTTGAGATTCACTCATAGTATAAAGCCTCCTGTTTGTCCTTTTCACTACCAAACGGTTGGAAATAAATTCACAAACCGCCACTTTACAAACATTATACTTTTTGATTATAACAAATTTTTGCCGCAAAAGAAAGAGATTTTCACAAATAGAATCGGATATCTTTTATAAGCTTTGTTTATTTTTTCTTTAAGATGGGTAAAATGGAAGGATTTCACGAAAACATGTTTTCTCTTCTCTGTTCATATCATTGCAAAGGGAGGGGCTGCCTATGAGGAAAAAACGAAGAAAGCGTAAAAATCGATTCTTACTGCTCTTTCTGCTTGTCCTATGTCTGTCTTTCCTGCTGTTTGCCCTTTTGGAAAATAGATTTCTTCCGCCCTTGAAGGAGATTTCTCACATGCAGTGCAAGGCTTTGGCGAACCGGATCATTGATGAAGCAACGGCAGATATTCTGGAAGATACCGATTTTTCTGCCTCCTCCCTTCTGATCCGGGAAGAGGACGGGGAAAGCTATACAGCGAATACAGCGTTGGTGAATCGGTTTTGCAGTCTGCTCAGCTCTGATGTGACCCAAAGATTGCAGGATCTGCCAAAAGAAGTGATACATATCCCCATTGGTGCGGCTACCAACTGGAGCTTCTTTTCAAATATGGGGCCGGAGATCCCTTTTACCCTCATCCCTATGGGCATGGCAAAGGTAGATTATGAAACGGACTTTACTTCCGTAGGCATCAATCAGATCAATTATAAGATCTGGCTGGATCTTTCCATGGAAATAAAGATCGTAAACCCTCTTTATCAGGAAACATTGACTTTACAGAGAAAAATCATGCTGGCCGATCTGATCTTCAGCGGAAAGATACCGGAACATTATTTTCAAATGGGCCGACCGAACGAATATCTATTGACAGAATGAACAAAATGCTAGTATGATAACAGGTAATGAGTTTGATTTGATACGGAGGTAATAAAAATGATCAAGACATTAAATGAATTTTGGAATGAAGTTGCTTCTATTTGCTATGATAACAGTGAATATGGCATGATCGCCCAGATCCGTTCCCAGTTCAGAACAAACGAAATCAACAGCTTTGTAAATACGTTCCAGGCAGGTACCGAAATCCTGAGAGATGGTAAAAATGGCGCACCCGTTGTAATGAAAGGGAAAGCGAATGAGGATAAGGGCATGACAGGCGAAGAAGAAATCGATTTCCACGGTCTGCAGCTGTTCGATTACTCCGATACAAAGGGTGACTGGATGGTTGTAACATTCCCCGACATGGAAGCACTGGAAAAACATCTGCTGAGCGAAGGCGGCGCCCTGAACTTCTTCTCTTCCGATATGCTGGTATTTGAAGACGGCGTTTATAAGCCCTTCGAAATCATGTTCAATGGCGACAATGACACAGTGATCCCCATTGATAAAGATTCCTTTGATACCCCCTTGGATATTCCCGCTATGCAGGATCGTATCTGGGTAAGATGGATGGATCCCAAGGAACTGGAACCTCTGACAGATGAGGAAGTAGAAGCTTACAAACGTTCCATTGGTAAATAAGGCGCTAAGCGCCTAACTCGAAATCCATTTGCGGCAAAGCCCCCAATGGTATTTCGAGTTGTGAGACAGAAGTATAAACAGATAAGTTCCAGCGGCATAAATGTCTTGAAACTTCCTGTTTTCCTCGGGCGAGCAAAGCCCGCCCTGCGGATTCCATACAGAAATCACTTTGTTCCTGTACTCTTCCGTATAATTTCTGCATACAAAAAGCACCCCTAACGGGGTGCTTATTTTTTTGCTCAATTCAATTTTTCAAAAAAGCGTCTTTCGTATTCTTCTGCCAGTTCTTCCCTGAAATCAGGATGGGCAATAGCGATGAGAGCTTTTGCTCTTTCCCGCAGCGTTTTGCCCCAAAGCTGAGCAATACCGTATTCCGTAACAACATAATTGACTTCTGTACGAGGAGTGGTCACACAAGCACCATGGTCGATAAAAGGTACGATCTTGGAGATCTTGCCGCCTGCAGCTGTGGAAGGCAGTGCGATGATGGCTCTGCCGCCTTTGCTCATAGTCGCCCCACGAATGAAGTCCACCTGACCGCCTACGCCGCTGAACTGCATTCCTTTTACCACTTCTGCATTGATCTGCCCCATCAGGTCTACCTGAATGGCAGAGTTGATGGAAACCATATTATCATTTTTTGCAATCACATTGGGGTCATTGACATAATCCACGCCATGCAGTTCGAAGCAAGGGTTATCATCCAGATAATCATACAGTTTCTGTGAGCCTGCAGCGAATGTGGCAATACATTTGCCTCTGTGCAGTGTTTTCTTTTTATTATTGATGACACCATTTTTGATGAGGTCAACAATGCCGTCAGCTGCCATTTCTGTATGCAGACCCAAGTCTTTTTTATCCTTCAGGAAAGTTACAACCGCATCAGGGATACCGCCGATCCCCAGCTGCAGCGTATCTCCATCATTTACCAAAGATGCACAATATTCGCCGATCTTCTTTTCCACATCCGTAATAACAGGAGGTGTCAGCGTAGGCATGGGTCTGTCCTCTTCTACGATGATATCGATATCCCTCAGATGGATGAAAGCATCCCCCATCACACGAGGCATGTTTTTATTCAGCTGTGCGATAACAAGCTTCGCATTGTCTCTTGCCCAGGGCAGATGATCGATACAGGTCCCCATGGAGCACCAGCCATGTTCATCGGGCTCGGAAATGGAGATCATCAGCACATCCAGACCGCCGCGGGCTTCCAGCATCGCAGGATACTGATGGAAGAAACCGGGCATATAGTCCGCTCTGCCGCTTTTTACACATTCTCTAGTGCTGCCGCTCAGGAAAAAGCCTGTAAAACGGATGTGTTTTTCCATACCGGGTGCCATGTAAGGGGTTTCCTTACGCAGGGACAACAGAAAATTGACGTTCACATCTGTATAGTTTTCTGCATTTCTTGCCAGTGCATCGGACAGCGCAAATGGTTCGGAGCTGGCATTGGCGATGGAAATAGTATCGCCGGATTTGATATAGCCAACTGCTTCATCGGCAGTTAAGATCTTGCCTGTAAACATATTTTTCCAACTCATTTGATTCATCCTTTCTTTTTTTATCTACTATTGTAATCGTTCTTTTCCCCGATTGCAACAAAAACAGCCGGGCTTTTTCAGCCCGGCCATGATCGTTTTTCGTTCTTTTTATTTTTACTCCGCCTGCAGAACAGCCGTATCTACCATGGATACGCGAAGAGTCTCGCCTTCTACCGTGATGTCCAGCTCTTTTACAGTACCGTCTACAGGAGCCAGAACGATGTCAGACTCTGCACCTGCCTCGCTGGTAAAATGAAGCGTCGTGCTGTCTTCTCCTTCGGTTTCTTCAAAGGTACCTGCCAGAGTCTCGCTGGTTCCGTCCGGTTTTTTCTGGCTGATCGCCAGCGCTTTGTTTTCCGTGTCGAAAACGAAGGTCAGCTGGTTGCCTTCCTCATCCGTTCCCGCATAGATCATATAATTGTCTACATCCGCATCTGCCAGAGCGGTCTGATCTACATATGTCAGCTTCACTTCACTTCCGGTCGGCTCATAGGTAAGAATGGTCTCTGTCTCGGAAATATCCTCATATCCGAAAACATAATCCTGTCCG
>SFGI01000017.1 GCA_004557645.1 [Eubacterium] saphenum
AATTATTATCCTGTTAAGGATGATACCCCTAAGGGAACCAAGGAAAAAGGCCCAAGCCTTATGACCATCATCCTGATCGATATTGCATTATTCGCTTTACTTTACCTGATGAATGGACTGTAAAGCGAAATGTGATAGGATGATGCATTATGGCAAAAGCTAATAGAAATCAAAGTACATTTCGAAAAGTAAAACTAATACCTGGGGAAACGAAGATGGTTGGCAAAAGATCAATCGTGGGATATTGCCATTGTGATACACATAAAGGCTTTGTTACGGTATCGCTTTATGAAAAGCATGAATGTAAAAAGAAAAATTGTGTCATTTAGAAACTATTAGTAATTATCCATATTGGGAAAATAAAAGAAAAAGGGAAGAGGCTATAGGATCTCACAAGCTTTCTCAGAAGGAAAAAAAGAAGCGAAGAGAAAACGACTGGCTCCAATATATAAAACTAGCGACAACAATGAATGGTCGTCATCATGCCACTTTCATACTTACCCATGTTCTCCTCCCTGATGTAGGTTTGCTACAATTGATGATTGGAGATCGATAAAAGGATAATAATTTAAATTGGAGAAATGTCATTGGAAATGAGGAACGAATGTGATCGATAAAATACAATTGTTTGATGGTACTGGAGAATTTGGGAGAATAAATCAAATAAATATGTAGGATACTCGTCCATGGAAAGCTGGCGGTATGCCTGCTTATGGCTTATCAGTCTGCCCGCACCATGAGGAGCAGAACAGTTCCAGTCAGGATTTATTCTCCCCGTAAGCGTTTTCTCACTTCTCTGAATGGTTCCGGTAATTCTTCCAGAGTCATATTTCTTGGTACCTCGGTTGTACCGGCAGCCTGGGCAGTTTCGTAATACCAACGCTTGAAGTTGAGTGTTTCTAAAGTCTGCTGCAATGTAAGGATTTGCTGCTTGACAGATTCCTGCTGCTTGATAATCAGCTGCAGGCGGGAATCGATGGTTTCGTCACCCTGCATTGCCATGTGAATGAACTTTTTGATATCTTTTAGCTGCATCCCTGTTTTTTTCAGGCATTCGATAATCTGCAGCCATTCATAGTCTGCATCCTTGAATACACGAATACCATTACTGGAACGCTCTACAAAGGGGAGCAGCCCCTCCTGATCATAATATCTGAGGGTGGATGGAGCAATGCCCAGTCGTTTTGCCATTTCACCAATCGTATATACCATATGGAACCTCCAAAAAAATATTTGAAAAGACTATTGACTTCAAGTTAACTTTAACTTTTATAATCTGCTTAAATCCAATGAAAGGATAGCAGATGCAAATGGAAAAGTCAATTTGCATGAAAGAAATACAAAGGAGGCATATCGTATGAAATATGTGAAATTGAATAATGGTGTGGAAATGCCAATGCTGGGATATGGTGTCTATCAGGTATCTCGGGAAGAATGTGAAAGATGTGTTCTAGATGCGCTGCAGGTGGGTTATCGACTGATCGATACAGCACAGTCTTACTTCAATGAGGAAGAAGTTGGCAATGCCATCAAAAAAAGCGGCATTCCCCGTGAAGAAATTTTTCTGACGACAAAGGTTTGGATCGAACATTATGGCTATGATGCCTGCAGAGCATCTGTATTGGAATCTATGCGGAAACTGCAGGTGGATTATCTGGATCTTTGCTTATTGCATCAGCCTTTTGCAGATTATTTTGGTGCATACCGTGCCCTGGAAGATTTATGTGAAGAAGGAAAAATTCGTGCCATCGGCATTTCCAATTTTTACACGGATCGTATGGTAGATATGGCATCTTTTGCAAAAGTAAGGCCTGCAGTCAATCAGGTTGAAATCCATCCCCACCATCAGCAGAAAGAAGCGAAAGTGTGGCACGAGAAATATGGGGTACAGATGGAAGCGTGGGCACCCTTTGGCGAAGGCCGTGGCGGTATGTTTGAACTTCCTGAATTGAAAGCCATTGGGGAGCAGTATGGCAAAACACCTGCACAGGTCATTCTCAGATGGCATCTGCAAAGAGGTATTGTGGTCATCCCCAAATCTACACATATGGGACGCATGGAACAAAATTTCAACGTGCTTGATTTTGAATTGACCGATGCAGATATGGAAGCCATTGCAGCCCTTGACAAAAAACAGAGTTCCTTCTTTTCTCATGTAGACCCCAACATGGTGGAATGGTTTGTAAAAATGGTGGAAGAACGAAAAGGAAAACAGAATGCAGATGGTGAGAAAAAGGAATGGTAAGGAGGAGTTATAATGAGCAAAAAAGTTTTGATCCTTTCGGGGAGCCCCAGAAAAGAGGGGAATTCTGATTTATTGTGCGATGCATTTATGCGCGGTGCGGAAGAAGCCGGCAATCAGGTAAAAAAGATTTTTATTCGGGATAAAAAAATCGGATACTGCAATGCATGTTACTATTGCAGGGAACATGGCGGCGTATGTGCCATCAAGGATGATATGGCGGAAATCCTTCGGGAAATGCATTGGGCAGACGTGATCGTTATGGCAAGCCCCGTTTATTTCTATGCTATTGATGCTCAGATGAAGACGGTGATCGACCGTACGGTTGCCCAGTGGACAGAATTGAAAAACAAAGAATTCTATTACATAATGACTGCGGCAGAAATGGACAAAGCAGCAATAGATTGTACCCTGGAATGCTTCCGCGGCTTTGCAGTTTGCCTGGATGGATCCGTAGAAAAGGGTGTCATTTATGGCAATGGTGTTTATGAGGCAGGCGCTGTGAAGAATACACCTATGATGCAGGAAGCTTATGAAATGGGAAAAAGGGTATGATTTTTGCAGATATATCAGTTTCGTTTAGTTGCAAAAGCCGATGAGAGACAGAAGAAATCAGATCGTTATATTGACAAGCAAATGGATCATCTATACAATAATATGGAATGATTTGCATGAAGCAAATGGAAAGAAGCCGAAGCTTCTGAAACACCTTGTACCGATACCCTGATGATATGTATGTGCAGAAGGCATACGACTTTTCAGAAGAAGAGTCCTATGCCTTTTTTATTTTCGACAGGGGATTGGTGCGTTATTTTGAAAGGAACCCTGAAAGCTATGAAAAAAATCACTACATTACTTTTGACAGTTACCATGCTGTTCAGCCTGGCTGGGTGTGGCGGCACAGAACCTGCTTCTGATGCAGAAACCCTTGTATATGGCAGCGGCGACTATACTCGTATCAATCCTGCCATGGATGAGCATGGGGAGATCAATATCCTGCTTTTCAATGGTCTGACTGCCCATGACGGGGCGAATCAGGTCGTTCCCTGCTTGGCAAAGGACTGGACATTTGATGAATCGACCTGTACCTATACATTTGAACTGGAAGAAAACGTAACTTGGCACGATGGCGAACCCTTTACGGCAGAAGATGTAAAATTTACCATCGAAGCCATCATGGACCCTGAAAACGGTTCTGAAAATGCACCCAACTACGAAGATGTGCAGGAAATCACGGTTATCGATGAACATACGATTTCCTTTCAGCTGGCAGCACCCAATGTGGCATTTCTGGACTACATGACAATGTCTGTTTTGCCCAAACATCTGCTGGAAGGGGAAAATATGCAGGAATCCGGCTTTTTCCGCAACCCTGTGGGCACAGGCCCCTATCAACTGGAAAGCTGGGAGGAAGGTCAGGCCATTACCCTAGTGAAGAATGAGAATTACTTTAAGGGAGAACCCAATATCGATAGGATCGTTTTCAAGATCGTAACAGAGGATACCATGAAAGCCCTGCAGATGAGTTCCGGGGAACTGGATCTTGCTTTGCTGACACCCAAGGATGCGGAAGCCTTTGTGGGTGATGAAAAACATGTGGTTTATCACATGATGACTTCCGATTATCGGGGAATCCTCTTCAATTTCCAAAACGAATACTGGACAGAGAATAAAGATATCATCCCTGCCATCTGCTATGGTCTGGATCGTCAGGCGATTTTGGATACCGTTGTGCTTGGTCATGGTATCGTGGCCTATGGCCCCCTGCAAAGAAATATCTACAATAACGAAAATATAGAACAGTATGCCTATGACCCCGAAAAAGCCATGCAGATTTTGGAAGATGCAGGCTGTACCATGGGGGAAAATGGTTTCTATGAACGCAATGGAAAAGAGATCGGCTTTGTCATCAGCGTAGGCGCAGGGGATCAGGTGCGTTTGGATATGGCTCAGGCGGCAGCCCAGCAGCTGCAGGAAATCGGCATCAACTGCAGGGTGGAGGTCCCCACCCAGGTAGACTGGAACGGACAGATGGCATATCTGATCGGCTGGGGCAGTCCCTTCGATGCAGATGACCACACGTATAAGGTGTTTGGTACGGAAAAAGGTGCCAATTATTCCGGCTACTCCAATGCAGATGTGGATAAATATCTGATAGAAGCCAGACAGACGGACGATGGGGAAAAACGGAAGGAAGCATACGATAAGTTCCAGGAAGCACTGGCGAAAGACCCTGCCTTTGCCTTCCTCTGCTATGTGGATGCGGATTATGTGGCAGATGCAAGAGTGAAAGGTATCGACCCCAATACCGTTATGGGGCACCATGGCGTAGGCATTTTCTGGAACGTAACAGAATGGACAATGGAAGAATAAAAGCAGAACGGAAAAGGGGCTGTAGTTCAGTCCCTGCTTCTGTATTTCAGGTGATGGATCATGGCAGAACTCTTAGAAATCAAAAATTTATCAGTCAGCTTTGATACGCCCCAGGGGGAACTGCAGGCGGTGCGGGGGGTATCTTTTTCTCTGCATGCGGGAGAAGTGTTGGCTCTGGTGGGGGAATCGGGCTGTGGGAAAAGTGTGCTTTGCAAAAGCATTATGAAACTGCTGCATAAAAATGCCCGTATCACAGGGGGCAGTATCCTTGTGGATGGGGTGGATATCACCAATTATCGCCAGCGGGATATGGAACGTTTGCGGGGCAGGCTGTTTTCCATGGTATTTCAGGACCCTATGGCATCCCTGAATCCGACGATTTCTATTGGTGAGCAGATCGCAGAGGCGGTGCGAGTCCATCATCCGAAGATGGAACGGGAGGCAGTCCATCAACGTGTCATGGAATTGATGGAACTGGTGGGCATCACTGAGCCGGAACAGCGGTATCGGCAGTATCCCTATCATTTTTCAGGCGGGATGCGTCAGCGCACAGTCATGGCGATTGCTCTGGCATCGAATCCCAAAATACTCCTTGCGGATGAGCCGACGACTTCTCTGGATGTGACCATACAGGCGCAGATCCTCGATCTGCTGCGGGATATCCAGCAGAAACTGGGCACAGCAACGATCTTTGTTTCCCATGATCTGGGGGTGGTTGCCAGAGTTGCCGACAGAGTCGCGGTGATGTATGCGGGAAAGATCGTGGAAATCGGCACGGCGGAGGAAATATTCTATGATCCCCGCCATCCCTATACCTGGGCATTGATGCGTTCTTTGCCATCCTTTGCCCGAGAGGGAGAAGAACTGTATACCATTCCCGGTATGCCGCCTACAATGATTGATCTGCCCCCCGGGGATGCTTTTGCCAGCCGAAACGAATATGCTTTGGCCATCGATTATGAAGAAATGCCCCCTATGTTCCAAATCAGCGATACCCACTATGCGGCTACATGGCTTTTGGATGAACGGGCACCGAAGATAACCCCGCCGATAGGAGGTGATTTCCATGGATGATTTGATGCTGGATGTGCAGCATCTGACCCATCAATTCAGACTGACGAAAAATCTGGTGATAAAAGCAGTAGATGACCTTTCTTTTCAGATCCGCAGAGGGGAGATCTTCGGTCTGGTGGGGGAATCGGGCTCCGGAAAATCGACGGTAGCAAGGTGCATCATGAATATCTATCAGCCTTCTTCCGGCAGGATATTCTATAAGGGCATCGATGTTTGCGACCCCAAAGAATTTCGGAAGCACAAAAAAATGCTCCAGACCTCTCGTCAGCTGATTTTTCAGGATTCCTCATCCAGCCTGAATGGCAGGATGAAGGTGGCAGATATCATCGCAGAGCCCATGGAGATCCATCATATCAAGCCGAAAAGAGGCTCTTTGGGGGCAGAAGCAGAATTTCAGCTTTATTATGTCGGTTTGGACAAATCTTATCTGGATAAATACCCTACGGAATTATCCGGTGGCATGCGTCAGCGGGTAGCCATTGCCCGGGCCCTTTCCATGGAACCGGAACTGCTGGTGGCAGATGAACCCATTGCTTCTCTGGATGTATCCATACAGGCCCAGATCATCAATCTGTTCAAGCATCTGCAGGCAGAACATGGCTTTTCTATCCTGTTTATAGCCCATGATCTGTCGGTGGTAAAATATCTTTGCGATCGGGTAGGTGTGATGTATCGTGGAAAGCTGGTGGAAGTGGCACCGACGAAAGAACTGTTTTCTTCCCCGGCGCATCCCTATACGAAGGCATTGCTCTCCGCCATCCCCGTGCCTGACCCCAGGCGTGAACGGGCGAGGGTGCTGCAGGAATTTGACTCTGCCTCGTTTGAATGGGATGGGGAACTGGTTGAGATTTCCCCGGACCATCTGGTGCGGAAGGGGGAAAAATGATGAATCGGAAAAATCCTTATATCTATTATGGAAAAAAGATTTTCATTTTCCTTTTGAGTGTACTGATCTTATCCGTGGTGGTATTTTATGTGGCACGCCTTGCTCCCGGCGATCCGCTGGTTTCCTATTATGGGGATCGTGTGGAAAAGATGAGCGTGGCAGAACGGCAATGGGCAGAAGAAAATCTGGGGCTGAATGACCCCATCCATGTGCAGTATATGCGGTGGCTCCAAAATGCACTGAAAGGTAATTTCGGCATTTCCTTCAAGTATAAAATCGATGTGCTGGAGGTCATTGGCGGAAGGCTGGTCAATACGCTGATTTTGGGGGGCATCGGCTTTGTGCTGATTTTCGTTCTCGCCCTGGGTCTGGGCATCCTTTGCGCGTGGCATGAGGAAAAATGGCTGGATAAATTGATCTGTAAGGTGGGAACTATCCTAAGCTGTATCCCCGAATTTTGGCTGTCCCTGGTACTGATCCTCATTTTTGCCATCTATCTGCGATGGCTTCCCAGCAGCGGCGCCTATTCTATCGGGAAGGCAAATCATATTTCTGACCGTATCCTGCATCTGATCCTGCCCATGTCCATAGCGGTATTAAATCATTTGTGGTATTATGCTTATATGATCCGCAACAAACTATTGGAAGAAGTCAGAGCAGAATATGTGCTTCTGGCAAAATCCAAGGGATTAGATAAAAAAAGCATCCTGTTCCGCCATTGCCTACGAAACATCATTCCGTCCTATCTCAGTATTATGGCTATCTCCGTGCCCCACATCCTGGGCGGTACCTATATCATAGAAACCGTCTTTTCCTATCCCGGTATCGGCACCTTGTCCTATGAAAGTGCCCGATATCAGGATTATAATCTGCTGATGATTTTGTGTATCCTTTCGGGAGCGGTGGTGATCCTGTGCAATATCATTGCCCAGACCATCAATGAACACATCGATCCACGGATGCGGGAAAACGAAGTCATTGAAACATCGGAGGTGACGGAAATTGGATGATCGTTTTGTGCAGGTGGGGATCCGTTCCGTTGCGATGCCCACAGAGAAAAAAGCGAAGTGGTATGAAGGGAAACCCATTGTTTCTATGGCGGTGCTGGCTGTCATCATTCTTGGGTGCCTGTTCTGCGATTTGTTTCTTCCCAAAGACCCTGCTTATATGGATCTGTACCATGCAAATACAGCGCCAAACGCAGAATTTTGGTTTGGCACCGATACCATGGGGCGAGATATCTTCTCCATGATTTGGTACGGCGGGCGGATATCTCTGTTCATCGGCTTTTTTGCAACGGTGATTTCCACTGCCATTGCCATCCTTTTTGGTGCTGTCAGCGGGCTTGGGACAAGGTGGCTGGATGATGTGCTGATGCGGCTGACGGAAATATTTCTCAGTATCCCCCATCTGCTGCTGGTGATTCTGCTGCAGGCGGTATTGGGGAAGGCCAATGTTCTGAGTATTTCCTTTGTCATTGGCATCACCGGATGGACCAGCATTGCGAAGGTGGTCCGTACAGAGGTGCGGCAGATCCGAAACAGCGAATACGTTATTGCTGCAAGGTGCATGGGGGCAGGCTTCTTCCGTATCTTACGGAAACACCTGATGCCCAACTTTATCTCTTCCATCATGTTCATGGTGATCATGAACATACGAGGAGCGATTGTCTCCGAATCTACATTGAGCTTTCTGGGCATTGGCCTGCCTTTGGAGATCATTTCCTGGGGCAGTATGCTGTCCTTATCGGAAAAGAGTATGCTCTCCGGTGCGTGGTGGATCATTCTGATCCCCGGTGTTTTTCTGGTGGTGACACTGCTTTGCATCACAAATATCGGCAATCACCTGCGGAAAAATGTCAACCGCAGACAGAGCAATCTATAAAATTGGCAAATATAACGAGGTTTATCATATGGATTTACAAGAATTTTTTAGAAATAATCCCATAGTCGCTCTGGCTTTTTCCGGCGGCGTGGATTCTGCCTATCTGATTTATGCGGCGAAGAAGCATGGGGCAGAGGTGCGCGCCTATTACGTCAAATCTGCTTTTCAGCCCCAGTTTGAACTGGAGGATGCCAAAAGGCTGGCGAAAGAACTGGGCGCAGATATGAAAATATTGGAGGCGGATGTGCTTGGGGATGCACTGGTAACGGCGAACCCCGCAGACCGATGCTACCACTGTAAGAAACGGATTTTTTCGGAAATTGGAAAGGCGGCTGCGGCGGATGGATTTTCTGTGCTGATGGATGGGACCAATGCTTCTGATGATGCAGGAGACCGCCCCGGTATGCGGGCGTTACAGGAATTGTCTGTCCGTTCTCCTCTTAGAGAATGTGGGCTGACAAAAGATGAGATCCGCCGATTGTCCAAAGAAGCGGGATTGTTTACATGGAACAAGCCTGCCTATGCCTGCCTTGCCACACGCATCCCCACAGGGGAACCCATTACAGCAGAAAAACTGCAGAAAACAGAACAGGCAGAGGATTTTCTGTTTTCCCTTGGGCTGACAGATTTTCGGGTGAGGATGTTTGGCGGAGCTGCAAGGCTGCAGTTCCCGGAAGGGCAGCTTTCCAAGGTTTTGGAAAAAAGAACAGAGATCGTAGAGGAGCTCAAAAAATATTACGATGCCGTGCTGCTTGATTTGGAGGTGCGTGAATGAACAACGAGATCAAAAAGGTGCTGGAAGCCGTGCGTTCGGGGGATATATCTGTGGATGATGCACTGCTGAAAATCAAGACAGAGCCCTTTGAAGATATTGGCTTTGCAAAGGTAGACCTGCACCGCAAGGTGCGTCAGGGTGTGGCGGAAGTGGTCTATGGTGCGGGAAAAACACCGGAGCAGATCATGGGAATCCTTGCAGTGATGCAGAAACATGGACAGGATACCATCCTGATCACCCGTATGTCTCAGGAAGCAGCGGATATCATCGGCAAATCCTATGAACTGGAGTACCATCAGGAGGCAAGAGTCGGCATCATCGGCAAACTGCCTGTGCCTGACGGCATTGGGAATATCGTTGTTGCCACCGGCGGCACCAGTGATATCCCCGTAGCAGAAGAAGCGGCCTTGACTGCCCAGGCTTTGGGGAATCATGTGGTGCGTTTGTATGATGTGGGCGTTGCAGGACTCCATAGAACACTGGCCCATCTGGAGGATATCATGGGTGCCAGTGTCATCATTGCCATTGCGGGGATGGAGGGCGCCCTTGCCAGCGTGATTGGCGGCCTGGCGGATTGTCCTGTCATCGCTGTTCCAACCAGTATCGGCTACGGCGCATCCTATGGCGGTTTGTCTGCCCTGCTTTCCATGCTGAATTCCTGTGCCAGCGGGGTGTCGGTGGTCAATATCGACAATGGCTTTGGCGCAGGCTATCTGGCAAGCATGATCAACCACATGGATGCAAAAAAGGAGGCATGACCGATGAGAACATTATATTTGGATTGCGGTATGGGGGCCGCAGGGGATATGCTTACGGGGGCATTGCTGGAATTGCTGCCTGATAAGGAAGATTTTCTTGCTGAACTGAATGCCCTGGGTATTCCCGGCGTGAAAATAAAAAGAGAACCTTCTGTAAAATGTGGCATTACCGGTACCCATATCTCTGTAACGGTAAATGGAGAAGAAGAGGAAAGCCACGACCACCATCACGACCATGAGCATGTTCACGACCACGACCACCATCACAGCCATGAACATCATCACGATCACCATCACAGCCATGAGCATGTTCACGACCATGAACATCATCATCATACGGGAATGCACGAGATCGAACACCTTGTGATGGGACATTTTCACCTTCCTGAAAAAGTAAAAAAGGATATTATGGCGGTATATGAGCTAATCGCTAAGGCGGAAAGCCATGCCCACGGTGTGCCTGTGACAGAAATTCATTTTCACGAGGTGGGCACTATGGATGCGGTGGCAGATATCACGGCAGTCTGCCTGCTGATGGACCAGCTTGCTGTGGATGAGGTAGTCGTTTCCCCTGTTCATGTGGGCAGCGGTCAGGTCAAGTGTGCCCACGGCATCCTGCCTGTGCCTGCGCCGGCAACGGCATATATTTTGAAGGATGTGCCCATTTATGGTGGCAGCATCAAAGGCGAGCTTTGTACACCTACCGGTGCCGCACTGCTAAAGCATTTTGCCACACGTTTTGGAAATATGCCTGTGATGAAAGTACAGGCGGTGGGTTATGGTATGGGCAAAAAGGATTTTGAAGCAGCGAATTGCGTTCGTGCCATGCTGGGAGAAACCGAAAACAGAGAGGATATCGTTCTGGAACTTTCCTGCAATGTGGATGATATGACAGCGGAAGAGATCGGCTTTGCTATGGAACAGCTCTTTGCGGACGGTGCCCTTGAGGTGTATACCATCCCTATCCATATGAAAAAATCCCGCCCCGGTACATTGATCCGTGTGATGTGCAAAGAGCAGGACAAGGAAGATATCATTCGTCTGATCTTCAAATATACAACAACGATCGGGATTCGTCAGGTGGAAACACAGCGGTATGTGCTGGACAGAAAGATCACAACGGTGGAAACACCTTGTGGCACAGTGCGTCGTAAAGATGCAGCGGGCTATGGCGTATGCCGTTCTAAGTATGAATACGATGATCTTGCCCGTATTGCCAGAGAGAGGGGGCTCAGTATCAAAGATGTGCGGGATTTGATCGAGGAGGGTTGATTAAATATATAGAACAATGTGGTATCTGTAAAAATCAAAGTATATAAAAAGTCTGCTTGCCATATTTATGGGGGCAGACTTTTCTTACTAATGCGCACAGAAGAAAGCCGAGGGTTAAATTTTTCCCTCGGCTATTGATTAGCCCTGATAGGCGCGCCGTTCAGGTACGATCAGTATCGTATGGTTCACCATGATGGAGTTTTTAATCAAAGAACAGCTTTAGATCCTCCTCTACGGTACCAATTCCTGCGATGCCGAAATTTTCCACCAGAACTTTTGTCACATTGGGGCTGAGAAAGGCAGGCAGGGTGGGACCCAGATGGATATTCTTGACACCCAAGTACAGCAGGGACAGCAGTACAATGACTGCCTTCTGTTCATACCACGCTATGTTATAGATAATGGGCAGGTCATTGATATCATCTAATTCGAAAACTTCCTTGAGTTTCAGCGCAATGACAGCCAGGGAGTAGCAGTCGTTGCACTGACCTGCATCCAGAACTCTGGGGATGCCGCCGATATCGCCAAGGGGCAGCTTGTTATACTTGTATTTGGCGCATCCGGCCGTCAGGATTACTGTGTCCTTGGGCAGTGCTTTGGCAAATTCGGTATAATAGTTACGGCTCTTGGCACGACCGTCACAGCCTGCCATAACCACAAACTTTTTGATGGCACCGGATTTTACAGCTTCGATGATTTTATCGGCCAGAGCCAGCACCTGAGCATGGGCGAATCCGCCGACGATCTCTCCGGTTTCAATCTCAGTGGGTGGTGCGCAGCGTTTGGCATGGGCAATGATAGCGGAAAAGTCTTTTTCCTGACCGATCTCTCCGGGGATGTGCTTGCAGCCGGGAAAACCTGCAGCGCCCGTAGTATACAGGCGGTCTTTATAGCTGTCCGCAGGTGGTACGATACAGTTTGTGGTCATCAGAATGGGTCCATTGAAGGATGCAAATTCCTCTTTCTGTTTCCACCAGGCATTGCCGTAGTTTCCTACGAAGTGGCTGTATTTCTTAAATGCAGGATAGTAGTGAGCCGGCAGCATCTCTGAATGGGTATAGATGTCTACGCCGGTCCCCTCCGTCTGTTTCAGCAGCATTTCCATGTCTCGTAGGTCGTGACCGGAGACCAGAATCCCGGGGCGAGTCCCTGCGCCGATGTTGACCTTGGTGATCTCAGGATTCCCATAAGCGGTGGTGTTAGCCGTATCCAGCAGTGCCATGCCGCTGACGCCGTATTTACCTACTTCTAATGTCAGGGAAACCAGATCGTTTACCGTCAGGCTGTCATCCAGTGTGGCTGCCAGAGCCCTTTGCAGAAAAGCGTCCACTTCTGGGTCATCCTGAAGCAGCGCATTGGCATGCTTGCTGTAGGCGGACAGCCCTTTCAGACCGTAAGTGATCAGTTCTCTTAGGCTGCGGATATCTTCATCAGGAGTAGAGAGAACGCCCACCTGAGCGGCTTTGGCCTTCCATGAAGCGATATCCAAATCGAACCACAGAGCTGCACTGGGCAATTTTCCTGTATCTTTCACCTGAGCCAGCAGGGAGCGGCTCTGCTCCAGTGTAGCACGGATGCGGCTGTGAATGGCTTCTTCATCGAAGTTGGCGTTGGTAATTGTGATAAACAAATTCAGGGTGATCATGTGGTTGATATCGGCGGAAATCTCCTTGCCTTCCCTTCGCAGCTCTGTGGTAATGGCAGAAAGACCTTTTGTTACATAGACCAGCAGATCCTGCATCCCTGCAACACTGGCAGTTTTTCCGCAGACGCCGACTCTGGTACATCCGGCACAGCCGGCAGTCTCCTGGCATTGATAGCAAAACATTTGATGTTCCATTTTCTATTTCCTCCTAATCGTTTGATTGATTTGATTGTTTTCATTGGATGGGCGATTGCCCTTGACTTTCTTGGGACATCATAATACAATCGAGGCAAAAAATATGTTGTCATAACAACAGGAGAAGAAAAATGGATTATCTTTTTTTATCTAAAACCATTTTGTTTCATGGGGCATCACCAGAGGAAGTCCGGACGATGCTGCATTGCCTGGGGGCGGAGGTACGAAGCTATCAGCGGGGGAGTATTGTCTATCACATGGGGGATGTGGTCAACTCTATGGGGATTCTGCTCTCCGGCAGCGTTTCTATAGAGAATGATGATGTTTGGGGGAACAAAAGCATACTGGATAAGATCGGGCCGGGGCAGGTGTTTGCGGAGACCTATGCCTGCGTTCCCAATGAGCCTTTGATGATCAGCATCGTTGCCACAGAGCCGACGGAGATCCTGTTTCTGGATATGAGCCGAGTGCTGAACATTTGCTCCAACGCCTGCGATTTTCACAATAAGCTGATTCGGAATCTGTTGTCCGTTTCTCTGCAGAAGAACCTTAGCCTGTCCCGCCGTATTTTCCATACCAGTTCCAAATCCATCCGAGGAAGGCTGCTGTCCTATCTTTCCTTTCAGGCCACCCAGCATGGAAGCTGCGATTTTCAGATCCCATTTAGCCGCCAGCAGCTGGCGGACTATCTGAGCGTGGATCGGAGTGCATTGTCCAATGAATTGGGGAAAATGCAGAAGGAAGGCCTGCTGCGGGTGGATCGCAATCATTTTACTCTGATTGGAATCCAGTCAGATGATATTTGTTAGATATTTGCGAAAGACTCTTGGATAAAAACGAAAAACAGGAACATTCCAAATCCCCTGCCATATGGAAGGGGATTATATTACATATGAAAAATTTGGTGTAATTAGATTGACAAAGCAGGGCAAGCGTAATATATTTTACATATTTCATAATTTATTATAGAATAGAAGTATTAGAACCTGCTTTTGCGGTTTCGAAAGGGAAAATACGATTTAACTATTTAGTAGTAAGAAGATATATAACAGAAGAAAGAGGGGAGAAACATGAGTCGTTTATCTATTGAAACGCCTGGTCGGGTCCAAACTGTTTTGGATGGACTGCATCGGGATATGGAGCGTCGCATCAGTGCCAGTGCCTACGGCCTGTGTCCGGTAGATATGTCTTTGAGCTATTTGCGTCTTTGTCATGCCCAGACCTGTGGGAAGTGTGTTCCTTGCCGTATCGGCCTGGGGCAGCTGGCTGATCTGATCGAACAGGTCTTGGATCGGAGCGCCAACCTTGAAACCATCAACATTATTGAACGGACTGCCAAGGTCATTGCCGATTCGGCTGACTGTGCAATCGGGTATGAGGCAGCCCATATGGTATTGAGAGGGATCCGCGGTTTCCGTGAGGATTATGAGGAGCATGTGCTCCATGGCCGCTGCATCTCTGCATTGAATCATCCCGTACCCTGTGTATCGGCTTGTCCTGCCCATGTGGACGTGCCCGGTTATGTTGCTCTGGTCCGTGATGGCAGATATGAGGATGCGGTGAAGCTGATCCGTAAGGATAATCCTTTCCCTTCCTCCTGTGCTTATGTGTGTGAGCATCCCTGTGAATCCCAGTGCCGTCGCCGTATGGTGGATGATGCCATCAATATCTGCGGGCTGAAGCGATTCGCGGTAGATCATGCCCAGCCTATGGCTGCACCACCCATGAGCGAACCGACAGGAAAGACAGTTGGTATCATTGGCGGCGGCCCCGGTGGTCTGACTGCTGCCTATTACCTTTCTTTGATGGGGCATAAGGTCACCGTTTATGAACAGCGTCCCAAACTGGGGGGCATGCTGCGCTATGGCATCCCTGACTATCGCCTGCCTCAGGATATTTTGGATAAAGATATCGACCATATCCTGACTACAGGTATCAATGTGCTGACTGATGTTTCCATCGGCAAGGATGTTTCTATGGAGGATATCCAGAAAAGCTTCGATGCCGTATATATTTCCATTGGTGCCCATAATGACAAAAAGCTTGGTCTGGAAGGGGAGGACGCTATCAATGTAGTCAGTGCAGTAGAACTGCTGCGCGGCATTGGCGAAGGCGATGTTCCCGATTTTAAGGGCAAGAAGATCTGCATCATCGGCGGCGGCAATGTTTCCATGGATGCAACCAGAACTGCAAAGCGTCTGGGCGCAGAAAGCGTGACTTGTGTTTACCGCCGTCGTGTGGATGATATGACCGCATTGGCGGAAGAAATTGAAGAAGCCATGGCAGAAGGCTGCCAGATCCTGCCTTTGCAGGCACCTGCCCGCATCGAAAAGGATGCAGAGGGGAAAGTGGCTGCCCTGTGGACAAAACCCCAGATCATCGGCCCCTATGGGAAAGATGGTCGTCCTAAGCCTATTAGCGCCGATGTTCCCGAATTCCGCATCGAATGTGACTATGTGATCGTAGCCATTGGTCAGGCCATCGATGCCAGACCCTTTGAAAGCATCGGGATCAAGACGTTCCATGGCACCATTCAAGCAGAAGAAACCAGCTCCGTTTCCGAAGTGGCAAATGTATTTGCCGGCGGTGATGCCGTTTCCGGCCCTGCAACGGTGATCCGTGCCGTTGCTGCAGGGAAGGTGGCTGCTGCCAATATCGATGCGTATCTGGGCTTTGACCATAAAATCAGCTGCGATGTAGAAATTCCTGCATCTCACCTTTCCAATACACCACCTTGCGGCCGCGTAAATTTGAAGAGCCACTGTACGCCTGATTGTCAGGGCAATTTCGATCTGGTGGTAGAAGGTATGAGCTTGAAAGAAGCACAGCAGGAATCCAGTCGCTGTCTGCGCTGTGATCATTTTGGCTTCAGCAGCTTTAAAGGAGGGAGGAACACAGAATGGTAACATTGACGATTGATGGGAAAATTGCACAAGTGCCCAAGGGTACAACGATCATGGAGGCGGCAAAATCCGTCAATATCCAGATCCCTCATCTGTGCTATCTGAAAGAGATCAACGAGATCGCAGCCTGTCGTGTCTGCTGCGTAGAAGTAGAAGGCGAAAGAGCCATGGTTACAGCATGTAATAACCATGTGAAAGAGGGTATGGTGGTACATACCAATTCTCCCCGTGCCCGCACCACCCGCCGCACCAATGTGCAGCTGATTTTGTCTCAGCATGATTGCAAATGTGCGACCTGCGTGCGCAGCGGCAATTGTCAGCTGCAGAATATCTCCAATGACTTGGGGATTCTGGAACTGCCTTTTGAGACCCAGCTGCCCAGAGGTCTTCGCAGTGCATGGACAAAGACCTTCCCTTTGTATCGGGACTTTAATAAATGCATCAAATGTATGCGCTGCATACAGGTTTGCGATAAGATCCAGACCCTGAGCATCTGGGATCTGGCTGGTACCGGCAGCCGCACGACCATCGATGTATCCGGCAACCGTGTCATCAAGGATTCCGACTGTGCTTTGTGCGGTCAGTGCATCACCCATTGCCCTGTAGGCGGTCTGCGGGAACGGGATGACACTGCAAAAGCACGTATGGCCCTGGCAGATAAAGAAAAAATTACCGTAGTCCAGGTGGCTCCCGCTGTTCGTACTGCATGGGGGGAATATTTTGGACTGGATCGGGAAGAAGCGACCATGGAACGTATGGCTGCGGCTCTGCGTCGTTTGGGCTTTGACTATATTTATGATACAAACTTCTCTGCGGACCTGACCATCATGGAAGAGGGCAATGAACTCCTGCATCGCCTGAAATCCGGCGCATTGGTTCGCTGGCCTATGTTTACCAGCTGCTGTCCCGGCTGGGTGCGTTTCCTGAAGAGCCAGTATCCTGAATTGACCAGTCAGCTGTCCACCGCTAAATCTCCACAGCAGATGTTTGGTGCTGTGAGCAAAACATGGCTGGCGGAAAAGCTGAATGTGGCTCCTGAAAAGATCTGCTGCGTATCCATCATGCCTTGTGTAGCAAAAAAATCGGAAGCAGAACTGCCCACCATGCGTGGTGAATCTGGCCCCGATGTGGATATCGTTCTGACAACCAGAGAATTGGTTCGCATGATGCGTGCGGATCAGCTGGATCCTCATTTTATTGAGGAAGAACCTTTGGATGACCCTATGGGCGTTCATACCGGCGCAGGTGTGATCTTTGGTGCTACCGGCGGTGTTATGGAAGCGGCTTTGCGTACAGTTTCTTATGTTCTGACGGGAGAAAATCCCGATCCCGATGCTTTTTCTGCCGTTCGTACCGAACCCGGTCTGCGGGAAGTTACATATACGGTAGCCGGTATTCCTGTTCGCTGTGCAGTAGTCAGCGGTCTGGGCAATGCCCGCAAGTTGATCGAACAGCTGAAGGAAGGCAAAGTGCATTATGATTTCGTGGAAGTGATGGCTTGTCCCGGCGGCTGTGTCGGCGGCGGCGGTCAGCCCATTTCCGTAGAGGATGAAGAACTGTATGGTGTACGCGGAGAACGTCTGTATGAGCTGGATCAGAACAATCCTCTGCGATTCTCTCATGAAAACCCCGTGGTACAGGCTTTGTATCAGGAATATCTGGGTGAGCCTTTGGGAGAAAAAGCCCATCATTTGCTCCATACGGATCATAAGGCATGGGATATGCCGGCGCAAAAGGAACAATAAGCAGGCATAAGCTAAAGAAAATCTGCGCGTTGTTCAAGCCAGAAAAGACGATTTGAATCCCATAAGAATAGTTTGAAATGATTCGATAAAAAAATCGTGCATTGGATCAGATATCCGTGCACGATTTTTTGCGTTATGGAATGAATTGGCATGGAATGAGGGGATGGAATAGATGGAAGATTTTAGATATTCTGGAAGAAAAAAGAAGTGGGTTCTTCTGTTCACCGATCATAGGCTGGATCCCAGAAAGAATACTGCGGTTTCTGCTGATTTTTGTTGCAAATTGAAGGTTTTTTTATTATAATATCATGCGGCAATTACTCAGAAAATGCCTGTTTTGAAAAAGAGCAAAGATGTTTGAAAAGGTACGTTTCTATATAAAAAAAGGTAAAAAGAGGAGGAGTAAAAAGAAAAATGGGTACCAAAGAATGTAGTGTAAACAACATTTACCAGTTGGAGGGCAGAGTGCCTGTGCTGAAGGCGATTCCCTTCGGCCTGCAGCATATTCTGGCAATGTTTGTTGCAAACCTGACCCCTATTACGATCATTGCGGCGGCAGGGGGCCTTTCTCAGGCTGAAATCGCGATCCTGCTGCAGAATGCCATGTTTATTGCAGGTATCGCAACATTGATCCAGCTGTATCCCATCTGGAAGGTCGGTTCCGGTCTGCCCATCGTTATGGGTGTCAGCTTCACATTTGTAACAGTTTTATGTACCGTTGCGGCAAATTACGGATATCCCGCAGTCATGGGGGCCGTTTTGGTTGGCGGTATCTTTGAAGGCACATTGGGGCTGATGGCAAAATATTGGAGAAAGCTGATCGCTCCTGTGGTAGCTGCTTCTGTTGTAACAGCCATCGGTATGTCCCTGTTCTCTGTAGGCGCAAGATCCTTTGGCGGCGGCTATACGGAGGATTTCGGTTCTGCCCAGAATCTGCTGCTGGGTACGATCACATTGATCGCATGCCTGGGCTGGAACTGCTTTGCAAAGGGCTATCTGAAACAGCTTTCCGTTCTGGTTGGCCTGTTTGTGGGATATATCGTAGCGATTTTTATGGGCAAGGTGGATCTTTCCGTTATTTTTTCCGGCGGTGTTGTTTCTCTGCCTAAGCTCCTGCCCTATACACCGGAATTCCATGCCGGTGCCATCCTTTCTGTCTGCATCATTTTCCTGGTATCCGCAGCAGAAACCATCGGCGATACGACTGCCATGGTATCCACAGGGCTGAATCGAGAGATCGAAAGCAGGGAAATTTCCGGCTCTCTGGCCTGTGACGGCTATGCATCTGCCATTTCTTCTCTGCTGGGCTGTCCTCCTGTAACATCTTTTTCCCAGAACGTTGGCCTGGTGGCGATGACAAAGGTCGTAAACAGATTTACCATCATGACAGGTGCGGGCTGCATGATTTTGGCAGGGCTTCTGCCTCCTGTAGGGAACTTTTTTGCGTCCCTGCCCGAATCCGTATTGGGCGGCTGTACGATCATGATGTTCGGTACGATCATGACAAGCGGTATGCAGATGCTGGCAAAGGCTGGCTTCACCCAGAGAAATATTACTATCGCAGCTCTTTCCCTGGCTGTTGGCGTTGGCTTTACAGCGGCAAGTGAGATCGATCTGTGGCGTATTTTCCCTGAAATGATCCAGGCTGTATTCTCTGCAAATGTAGTAGCAGTGGTATTTGTTGTATCCATCGTGCTGAACCTGATCCTGCCGAAAAATATGGATGTGGAAAAAATCGTAGAATGATAGTTTGAATGAGAGGGTTTGTTATGTCTAAAGAAATCAAATATTCCAGCCCCTATGAATTTGAAGGGCGGATTCCTTTGAAGCAGGCAGTTCCTTTGGGGCTGCAGCATGTGCTTGCCATGTTCGTTGGCAACTTGACTCCAGTTATGATCATCAGCGGTGCCTGCGGCATCGCAGCCGGCTCTGCACTGCAGATCTCTTTGCTGCAGAATGCTATGCTGATCGCCGGTATCGTTACATTGATCCAGCTGTTCGCCATTGGCCCCTGCGGCGGTAAAGTTCCCATCATTATGGGTACAAGCTCCGGGTTTATCGGTGTGTGCAATTCCGTTGCCGGTGTTATGGGGGGCGGTGTCCTTTCCTATGGTGCCATCATGGGGGCTTCCATCATTGGCGGTCTGCTGGAAACGGTGCTGGGCTTTATTCTGAAGCCTCTGCGCAGATTTTTCCCTCCTGTTGTAACAGGTACGGTGGTTTTGTCCATTGGTCTTTCTCTGATCAGTGTTGGTGTTGGTTCTTTTGGCGGCGGCAGCAATGCTGCGGATTATGGCTCTTTGGAAAACCTGTTCCTGGGCTTGCTGGTGCTGGTGGTCATCATTATTTTGAAGCACTGCACAAAGGGGATCACTTCTACAGCAGCCATCCTGTTTGGGATCATTGTTGGCTATATTGCATCTTGCATTATGTCTGTAGTACTGAATCCTGTGGGCATTACAGCAGAAGGTGTGGAATATACAAAGGCATGGGTGCTGAACTGGGACAAGGTGGCAGAAGCCTCTTGGTTTGCTATTCCTGAACTGATGCCAGTAGATATTGTGTTTGATGCCCGGGCCATCCTGCCTGTTGCTATCATGTTCATCGTAACGGCGGTGGAAACAGTGGGGGATATCTCCGGTGTTATGGAAGGCGGTATGGGCAGAGAAGCAACGGATAAGGAACTGTCCGGCGGTATCATTTGTGATGGTTTGGGTTCTTCCTTTGCAGCGTTGTTTGGTGTATTGCCCAATACATCCTTCTCTCAGAACGTTGGTCTGGTCACCATGACAAAGATCGTAAACCGTTTTGCTTTGGCCATCGGCGGCATCTTTTTGATCCTTTGCGGCCTGTTCCCTAAGGTGGGCGCGCTCATTTCTATCATGCCCCAGTCTGTATTGGGCGGTGCGGCTGTTATGATGTTCTCTTCCATCGTTGTCAGCGGTATTCAGCTCATCACAAAGAACCCTATGACAGCCAGAAGCATCTCTATCGTTTCCGTTGCACTGGGTCTGGGATATGGCTTGGGGGCAAATACAGCGATTCTGGCAGGTCTGCCCCAGGGCATCCTGCTGATCTTCGGCGGTTCCGGCATCGTGCCTGCGGCCGTGGTTGCGATCTTGATGAATGTAGTCCTTCCCAAGGAACAGGAAGATCAGAATATCTGATTTCCTTGTAAAAATACATAAAATAAGATAAAATGAATCATATATGAGAAAGAAAAATTCAGGGAGGCGAAACCATGTTACAGATCAATCAGTATGTAAAAGTTTCCAGTCTCGACGAAGCGTATGAACTGAACCAGAAAAAGAATAACGTCATCATTGGCGGTATGCATTGGCTGAAGATGATGGATCGCATGGTGGGAACTGCCATTGATCTGTCCGGTTTGGGCTTGGATCAGATCGTAGAGACGGAAGATGCATTCGAGATCGGATGTATGGTAACGTTAAGACAACTGGAACAGCATAAGGGTCTCAATACATACACAGCAGGCGCAGTTGCCGATGCTGTGAAGGATATTGTTGGTGTGCAGTTCAGAAATACTGCAACAGTGGGCGGTTCTATCTTCGGCAGATACGGTTTTTCTGATGTGCTGACCGTATTTCTGGCACTGGATACCACAGTGGTTTGTCATAAAGCAGGCGAAATTTCTCTGGAGGAATATGCGAAACTGCCCCAAGACAGAGATATTCTGGTCAAGCTGATCGTGAAAAAGGTGCCTGTGGCAGTGGCTTATCTGGCCCAGAGACACGCAAGAACAGACTTCCCCATCCTGACCTGTGCAGTCAGCTATCGGAATGGCATATGGCATGCGGCTGTGGGCGCAAGACCCGGCAGAGCGGAACTGGTGGCGGATGAAAATAAACTGGTAAGCGGCGAAACAGCTACAGCAGAGGAGGCAAAAGCCTTTGGGGAATCTGTGGCGAAGCAGCTGAGATATAACGGCAATATGAGAGGCAGTGCGGAATATCGTCAGCAGATCACTCCCGTATTGGTAAAAAGAGCAATGCTTGCAGCAGGAAAGGGGCGTTGATGATGGAATTGAAATTCAGCCTGAACGGCAAAAAGGTTTCTACAATCATTGAAGCAGACAGCCTGCTGATTGATGTAGTCAGAGATTTGGGTTGCCTCAGCGTTAAAAGAGGCTGTGAAACATCCAACTGTGGTCTTTGTACTGTATTTGTGAATGAAAAGCCTGTATTATCCTGCTCCGTGCTGGCGGCAAGAGTGGAAGGCCAGAATGTAACAACATTGGAAGGCCTGCAGGAAGAAGCGGCGGAATTTGGTGCATTCCTGGCGGATCAGGGGGCAGAACAGTGCGGCTTCTGCAATCCTGGTTTTATGATGAATGCCATTGCTATGTTCCGGGAAAACCCTCACCCCGAGGAAGAAGAGATCCTGTCCTATCTGGCGGGCAATCTTTGCCGCTGCTCCGGATATGAAGGGCAGCTGCGCAGCATTCAGGCGTATCTGGCGTTCAAAGACAGTCAAAAAGGAGGTGCCTGATATGCGTGTTGTAAATCAGCCCATCCGCAAGAAGGATGCCATGGCTCTGGTAACGGGCAAACCTGTTTATACAGGGGATCTGGTAGAGAAAAATGCACTGGTGGTAAAGCTGCTCCACAGCCCCCACGCCAATGCTATCATTCAGGAGATCGATACTTCTGTTGCCATGAAGGTGCCCGGTATCGAAGCAATTTTTACTTATAAAGATGTTCCCCAGAAACGGTTTACTATGGCGGGGCAGACCTATCCGGAACCCAGCCCCTATGACAGACTGATCATGGATCAGCATGTGAGATATCATGGTGATATCGTTGCTATCGTTGCAGGGGAAAATGAAAAAGCAGTCAATAAGGCAATGAAGCTTATCAAGGTAAAATATGATGTGCTGCCTGCGGTGCTGGATTTCCGCACAGCGAAGGATAATGAAACGCTGGTGCATCCCGAAGAAAACTGGGTGGCAAATTGCCCTGTTGGTGCAGATAACAAACGGAACCTTTGCGCCCATGAGGTCAGCGGTCACGGCGATGTGGATGCTGTTCTGGCAGACTGCGATATCGTCATGGAACGTACCTATCATACAAAGGCAAACAGCCAGGCTATGATGGAAACCTTCCGTACCTATACTTATATGGATACCTATGGCAGACTGAATATCCTCAGTGCCACACAGATCGTGTTCCATGTGAGAAGAATCGTGGCACAGGCACTGGATATCCCAAAATCCAAGGTCCGTGTGACAAAACCCCGTATCGGCGGCGGCTTTGGTGCAAAGCAGACCAGTGTAACGGAAGTATATCCTGCTTTCGTTACATGGAAAACAGGCAAGCCTGCTTATCTGGTATACAGCAGAAAAGAAACCCAGACCAGCGGCTGTCCCAGACATGAAATGGAATTGACGGTAAAGGTCGGTGCCATGAAAGATGGCCGTATCCGTGCATTGGAGGTTTATACCCTTTCCAATACAGGTGCTTATGGGGAACATGGTCCTACTACAGTAGGTCTGTCCGGGCATAAACCCATTCCGCTGTATAATAAATATCAGGAAGCCCATCGTTTCTCCTATGATGTCGTTTATACGAACGTACAGGCGGCGGGGGCATACCGTGGCTATGGTGCCACACAGGGCATCTTTGCCGTGGAGACCATTGTAAATGAATTGGCAGCGGAACTGAAAATGGACCCTGTGGCTTTGCGTGAGCTGAATATTGTCAGAGAAGGACAGGTCATGCCTGCTTATTACGGGGAAACCTGCAATTCCTGTGCCCTGGACCGTTGTCTGGCTGCCACAGCAGAAAGAATCAAATGGAATGAAAAATATCCTTGCAAAGATATGGGCAACGGAAAAATCCGCAGCGTCGGCGTGGCTATGTCCATGCAGGGCTCCTCTATCTCCAACTGTGACGTTGGCGGTGCGACTATCAAGCTGAACGATGATGGCTTCTATGCACTGCATATCGGTGCGGCAGACATGGGGACAGGCTGTGATACAGTTCTGGCCCAGATGGCGGCAGAAGTGATGGAATGTGACGTGGACAATATCATTGTTTATGGTGCAGATACAGATATTTCTCCCTATGATTCCGGCTCCTACGCATCCTCTACTACTTATTTGACAGGGAATGCGGTGGCAGATGCCTGCACGAAGCTGAGAGAAAGCCTGCAGAAGATCGGTGCGTCCATCATGGGCTGCAGTGTGGAAGAAACAGGCTTCGACGGGAAGAAAGTCTATCGTCTGGAAGCTGTAGAAGGAGAGAAAAACGAAGTATCTCTGGTGGATATCGCGACAGCGTCTATGGTAAATAACTACTATGAAACGCAGTTTACCTCTATGGTTTCTTCTCCCGTTTCTCCTCCTCCCTTTATGGTCGGCATGGCAGAAGTAGAGATCGATACGGAAACCGGCGATATCAAAGTCCTGAATTACGAAGCGACTGTGGACTGCGGTACGCCCATCAACCCCAATCTGGCCCGTGTGCAGACAGAAGGCGGCATTGGTCAGGGCATTGGTATGGCATTGTATGAGGATATCACATACGGCGCCGATGGTGCCATTGCGGAAAATTCCTTTATGCAGTATAAAATCCCTACCCGTCAGGATGTGGGTCGTATCCATGTGGAATTTGAAGCAAGCTATGAACCTTCCCAGCATTTTGGGGCAAAATCCATCGGGGAAGTTGTCATCAATACACCTTCTCCTGCTATTGCCCATGCGGTTTATAACGCAACAGGCGTTTGGTTCAGAGAACTGCCGATCACCCCTGAAAAGATACTGAAAGGGCTGCAGGAAAAAAATAAATGATAAATCATAAGGCACTGAAGGCTGTCACTGCCTCAGTGCCCTTTTTTGAAATGCGTTATATTTTAAAAAAAATAACGAAAAAGAGGTAGATGTTATGGAAAATATCGTATTTTGCAAAGGCGGTGGCTGTACGGCAAAGCTGGGGGCTGGTGTGCTGAGCAGAGTTTTGGGAATGCTGCCCAAAGGTCCTGTGGATGAAAATTTATTGATCGGCTATGACAGCAAGGATGATGCGGCGGTATACCGTGTTTCTGACGATGCTGCTATTGTGCAGACCTTGGATTTTTTTCCTCCTATGGTGGAGGACCCCTACATTTTTGGGCAGATTGCAGCCACCAATGCCTTGAGCGATGTATTTGCCATGGGCGGTGAAGTGAAAACAGCCTTGAATATCGTTTGCTTCCCGGAGGATATGGATTTGAACATTCTGGGGAAGATATTGCGGGGGGGTGCGGAAAAGGTCATCGAAGCCGGCGGAACCCTGGCGGGGGGCCATTCCATTGCCGATGATGGGGTGAAATATGGATTGTCTGTTACGGGCATCGTACATCCCGATCATATCTACCCGAATAACATGGGGGAAACAGGGGACTATCTGGTTTTGACAAAGAAGTTGGGCGTGGGTATCATCTGTACCGCCAATCGCATCGGAGAGGCTTCGGCAGAAGCTATGGAGGAAGCAATTACATCCATGACAACCCTGAATAAAACAGCGTCGGAGATTGCCAGAAACTATCGTGTCCATGCCTGTACGGATGTGACGGGCTTTGGGTTTTTGGGGCATCTCCATGAAATGCTGGATGGAAAACATTCCTGCCGTGTGTTTGCGGAGCAGTTGCCCATCATGCAGAATGTGTTGCAATATGCCGATGAGTTTTATCTGACGGCGGCTGCCCAGAAAAACCGCAACCATGTGGAGCCCTATGTGCAGTTTGAAAACATTTCTTTCGCCATGGAGGAAGTATTGTTTGACCCCCAGACCTCCGGCGGACTGCTGTTGGCGGTGCATCCCGAGGATGCAGAAAGGTTGCTGGCAGAAATGCAGGAAAAAGGTCTTCCTGCGGCCATCGTAGGGGAGATCACGGATAAAAAAGAATTTGAAATTTATGTGAAATAAGGTGGAACATGATTCGAAAAGAACGGAAACTTATCATCACCTTCCATACAACAACAGAAGCTATGGCTATGGAAAAGACCTGTAAGGAAATGGGAGCAGAGGGAAGGATTATCCCTGTGCCCCGTACCATTTCGGCAGGCTGTGGCCTTGCGTGGTGTGCGAAGCCGGAAAGCGAAGCAGCTCTGCGGGAATTGATGCAACAGCATGGCATTACCCCCCAAGGGGTGCAGGAATGTATGGTGTGAGGTGAGAAAATGATTTATTTAGATAATGCGGCAACGACCATGCAAAAGCCGGAAGCAGTCATCCGAGCAGTGACAGATGCCCTTTGTACCATGGGGAACGCAGGCAGAGGGGGACACGATGCTTCTTTGGATGCTTCCCGCATCATATATGATACCCGAGAACGACTGGCACAGCTTTTTCATGCAGAAATCCCCAAGCAGATCGTATTTACCATGAATTCCACAGAAAGCCTGAATATTGCCATCAAGGGTATCATTGAGAAGGGCGACCATGTCATCACAACGGCTTTGGAGCATAATTCTGTCCTGCGCCCATTGTATGAGATGGAAGAGAAAGGCGCAGAGCTGACGATTCTTTCAAGTGACCGACAGGGGCGCATCGATTATGCCGATTTTGAAAAAAACATCAAAGCAAACACAAAAGCTATCATCTGTACCCATGGTTCGAACCTGACGGGCAATCTGGTGGATATCAAAAGGATTGGGGAGATTGCCAAGAAGCATGGCATTCTTTTTGTGGTGGATGCTTCTCAGACGGCAGGGGTATTCCCTATTGATGTGCAGGAAATGCATATCGATATCCTTTGCTTTACGGGGCATAAGGGTCTCCTTGGCCCTCAAGGGACAGGGGGGATGTATGTGCGGGAAGGTGTGGCGGTGAAGCCTTTGCTTTCCGGCGGCAGTGGTGTGCAGACCTACAGCAAGACCCATCCTGCCCAGATGCCAACGGCATTGGAAGCTGGTACGCTGAATGCCCATGGGCTGGCAGGGCTGCGGGCGGCAGTAGGCTATCTCCAAGAAGTGGGGTTAGACGCCATCCGTAAAAAAGAACAGGAACTGATGTGGCATTTTTATGAAGGGGTGAAGGAATTCCCCGGTGTAAGGATATACGGTGATTTTTCAACAAAGGAACGCTGTGCCATTGTGACATTGAATATTCGGGACTATGATTCCTCGGAGGTTAGCGATGCGCTGGCGATGCACTATGGCATTTCCACCCGCCCCGGTGCCCATTGTGCCCCTCTGATGCATCAGGCATTGGGAACAGTGGAGCAGGGGGCAGTGCGCTTCAGTTTTTCTCATTTTAACACGATGGAAGAAGTTGATACGGCGATCGCAGCCATCAGGGAGCTGGCAGAGCCGGAAGATATGGAGGAATAAATTATGGAAAAGAAAATCGTAGATGCAAGAGGATTGGCATGTCCTTTGCCTGTTGTCAATGCAAAAAAGGCAGCGGAGGAGCTGCATACTGGCGATGTGCTGACTGTTTTGGTGGATAATGAGATCGCTGTGCAGAATCTGCAGAAATTTGCAAAGCAGAAGGGTTATACAGCGGCAGGGGAAAAGAAAGCAGAAAAAGAGTATGCAGTGACTATTCAGGTGGTTTCCACAGGCGGAGCCCAGACAGTGGCTGCGGAAGAGCAGGAAGAGGAAGTTGCCTGTGCAGTGGATTCCAGAAAAAATGGCATGGTCATCGTCCTTTCTGCCAATGTGATGGGCACAGGGGAGGAAAAACTGGGCACTTCTTTGATGAAGGCTTTTGTTTTCGCCGTAACCAAGCAGGATGTTCTGCCTGAAACCATTCTTTGCTATAACACAGGAGCATATCTGACCTGCGAAGGGGCAGATACATTGGAAGACCTGAAAATTCTGGAGGCGGAAGGCGTCAATATCCTGACCTGTGGTACTTGCCTTGATTTTTACGGCATTAAGGACAAACTGGCAGTGGGCAGTGTGACAAATATGTATGAAATCGTAGAAAAGATGGAACAGGCAAAAACCATCATCAGACCATAAAGTTGGAAGGGATAGGAATGGAAAATCTGGTCATCGTCAGAGGCGGCGGAGACATCGCCACCGGGACGATTTATAAATTATTTCAATGCGGATTCAAGGTTTTGATTCTGGAAACGGAAAATCCCTCTGCCATCCGCAGAAATGTGGCATTTTCCGAAGCCGTTTATAATGGCACCCAGACGGTGGAGGGCTTGACCTGCACCTTGGCAAAGACTGTGGAGGAAGCGGTTTCTTTGCTGGAGGAAGGAAAGCTGGCTATGTTCATCGACCCGAAGGGAGACTGCATCGGGCAATTACACCCTATGGCTGTAGTGGATGGGATTTTGGCGAAGAAAAACCTTGGCACCCATAAGGCCATGGCACCCATCACGGTGGCCTTGGGCCCCGGCTTTACGGCAGGGGAAGATGTGGATGCTGTCATCGAGACCATGCGGGGACATTCCCTTGGCAGAGTCATTTACGAAGGAAAAGCCATCAAAAATACAGGCATCCCCGGCGTGATCGCAGGCTTCAGTAAAGAACGTGTCCTCCATAGCCCGGCGGCAGGTGTATTGAGAAATGTGAAAAAAATTACGGATACCGTGCAAAAAGGGGAGACTATCGCCCTGATTGAAACGAAAGAGGGAGACATTCCTGTGACTGCCACCATGGATGGGCTGCTGCGGGGGCTGATTCGGGATGGATACCCTGTGACAAAGGGATTCAAGATTGCAGATATCGACCCCAGACTGCAGGAATATGAAAACTGCTTCACCATTTCCGATAAGGCCAGATGCATTGCCGGCGGCGTGGTGGAGGCTATCCTGCATTTGAAAAACAAAGCATAAACATCTGCATTTGCAGGAGGGAGAAGCATGAGAGAGGCAACGAGCATCTTTTTATATGAAGGCGATGAGCGGTTTTTCGGAGAAGGCCCTTGCAGACTGCTTCACGGCATTGAAGAATGTGGTTCCCTGCGGGGGGCGGCGGCAAAGATGAACCTTTCTTACAGCAAAGCGATTTCTATGATTAACCGCGCGGAGAAGGCACTGGGCTTTCCCCTGACGGAAAAGACCATCGGCGGCAAAGGGGGCGGCGGCAGCCGCCTGACCCCAGAGGCGAAGGCATTTTTGGAGAAATATGAAGGGTATCGGGAGGCATGTTATGAAGCCAACAGAAGGCTCTACAAGGAATTCTTTCCGGAATAACGGAGAAAGGGGAAATCCATCCCCAAAGATCGGATGTGTCATTATGGCATCGGGGCTGAGTGTCCGTTTTGGGAAAAATAAGCTGTTTGTGGAATGGAACGGAAAAACCTTTTTGGAACGGATTTTGGATACCACAGAGGGGATTTTTTCCAGACGCGTGGTGGTGACAAGAAACGAAAAAGCGGCGGAGTTTTGCCGAAAGAAAGGCGTGGAAGTGATTTTTCATTCCTTTCCGAACCGAAATGATACTGTGCGTTTGGGAACGGCGTACATGGAAGGATTGGACGGCGTTCTATTCTGCCCCTGCGACCAGCCGATGCTGCGGAGGGAAAGCCTACTGGGTCTGTTGGAAGCCTTTCAGGAAGGGGATATCCTTCGTTTGGCCTATGGAGAGAAAACGGGTATGCCTGTATTATTTGATCAAGCGTATTTCACAGAATTGCAGTCCCTGCCGGAAAAAAAAGGCGGTTCTTACTTAATCGGGAAATATGGGAAGCGGGTAAAAGCCGTACAGGCAACAGAGGAATATGAACTATTTGATGTAGATACGCAGATGGAATTGGAAGCCTTGCAGGCGTACTGTGCAAAAAAACAAGAGGAAAAAGGAGGAGAACTCCCATGAAATTGATGAAAACGGAGGAAGCCGTAGGGCAGATTTTATGCCATGATATTACCCAGATCATCAAAGGGGTAACGAAGGACGCGGTGTTCCGCAAGGGGCATATCATCCGCGAAGAGGATATCCCTGTGCTGCTGAGCGTCGGGAAAGATCATATTTATATCTGGGAAAACAATGAAAACATGCTCCATGAAAATGATGCGGCCCAGATTTTATATGATATCTGCAAAAATGAAAATATGCATCCTTCCGAGGTGAAAGAAGGAAAAATCGAGGTCATCGCAGACTGTGATGGGCTTTTGAAGATCAACAGAGAGATTTTACAGGGCGTGAATGCCTTAGGGGAAATGATGATCGCCAGCCGCCATGGGGATTTCCCTGTCAGAAAAGGGGACAAAATCGCCGGAACCCGTATCATTCCTTTGGTCATCGAAAAGGAAAAGATGGAGAAAGCAAAACAGGTTGCCGATGGCAAGTCGATTTTTGAAATCAAGCCTTTTCTGAAAAAGAAGGTGGGCATCGTGGCAACGGGGAATGAGGTTTTCTATGGCAGGATAGAGGATACCTTCACCCCTGTGATCGAAGAAAAGCTTTCCGAATACGGAACGGAGGTCATTGGGCGAAAGCTTTCCAATGACGACCCGGCAAGAATTGCAGCATGTATCCGTGAACTATTGGAACAGGGGGCAGATATGATCATCTGCACAGGGGGCATGAGTGTAGACCCCGATGACAGAACCCCTGCTGCCATCAGAAGCGTGGCGGAGGAAGTGGTGACCTACGGCGCACCGGTGCTGCCGGGGGCCATGTTTCTGCTGGCATACGGCAAAGAGGATATCCCCATCATGGGGCTTCCCGGCTGTGTGATGTATGCCAGAAGAACCATCTTCGATCTGGTCCTGCCCAGAGTATTGGCAGGAGAAAAGCTGCAGGCAGAGGATTTCCATGTGTTGGGCGAAGGGGGCTTATGCCTGTCCTGTCCCGTTTGTACCTTCCCCAACTGTGGTTTTGGCAAGTGATAGCGCTTGTTTTCAGATAAAGGAGAAAAAAGTATGAAAAAAATAACTGCAGTACTGTTGATATTAGGTATGACAATTGGTATGCTAACTGGCTGCGGAAGTACCGCAACAGAGCCTGCTGCGGAGGAAAACACAGAGACTGTGGAACTGACCGTATTTGCTGCGGCATCCATGACAGAAACACTGACAGAAATCGCAGAGCTTTACAAGGAAGTAGCGCCCAATGTGACACTGGTATTCAATTTTGATTCTTCTGGTACATTAAAGACACAGATCGAGGAAGGGGCAGATTGCGACGTATTTATTTCCGCAGCACCAAAGCAGATGAATCAGCTGGACAGCACGGCAGGGGAAGAAGCAAACCCCGGTGGTCTGGATTTTGTGCTGCAGGGCAGCCGTATCGACCTGCTGGAAAATAAAGTGGTTCTGGCTGTTCCGGAAAGCAACCCTGCAGGCATCACTTCCTATGATGGCTTGGCAGAAGGCCTGAACAATGGCACAGTGCTGCTGGCTATGGGCAATGCGGACGTTCCCGTTGGGCAGTATACACAGAAGATTTTTGATTACTACGACTTGAGTGAAGAAGCACTGGCACAGGCAGGCTGCATCACCTACGGTTCCAATGTAAAAGAAGTTACCACACAGGTTTCTGAAGAAACGGTGGATTGCGGCATCATCTACAGCACCGATGCCCATTCCGCAGGGCTGACCGTGGTGGATACTGCAACGGCGGAAATGTGCGGACAGGTCATCTATCCTGCAGCCGTTTTGAATATCAGCAAGAATGCAGAAGCAGCTCAGGCTTTTCTGGATTTCCTGACGGGGAAAGAAGCAAGCCAGGTATTCGAAGCAGTTGGTTTTGCGCCTCTGACATAAAAAATAAGAGAATAAACAGGCGGGGACCATGGCTCCCGCTATTGATCCATAAAAGGAGGGAAACGCATGGATTGGTTTCCTCTGTATAACTCGCTGCGGATTGCCGGGATTAGTACGGTCATTACGTTTTTTTTCGGCATTTTTGCGGCATATTATATTGCAAAGGCACCTAGAATCCTAAAGGGGTTTCTGGATGTGGTGCTGACGCTGCCTTTAGTCCTGCCGCCTACGGTGGTGGGCTATCTTTTGCTGCGGATACTGGGACCGAAGCGCATTGTGGGTGCATGGTTTTTGTCCACCTTTGGGCTGAAGCTGACGATGACGTGGTGGTCGGCGATTTTTGCCACAACGGTGGTGACCTTTCCGTTGATGTATCGTACGGCAAGGGGGGCCTTTGAAGCCTTTGATGAAACATTGGCCTATGCCGGGCAGACCCTGGGGCTCAGCAATTCCTATATTTTCTGGCGGATCCGTATGCCCTTCTGCAAGCAGGGGATTTTGGCGGGGACAGTCCTTGCCTTTGCCCGTGCTTTGGGGGAATATGGTGCGACCAGCATGATCGCCGGCTATACTCCCGGGCGGACAGCTACTATATCCACAACGGTATATCAGCTTTGGCGCACCAATAACGATGCACTGGCCTTTCGGTGGGTCATGGTGAATCTGGCCATTTCGGCGGTGGTGCTGCTGGCGGTGAATCTGTTGGAAAAGAAGAAAACAGGCGGAAGGAGTGTGGCTTGATATGGCTCTTTCTGTTGATATTGAAAAAAAGCTTGGAAATTTTCATTTGAAGGTAAAATTTGAAGCAGAAAATGAGGTGCTGGCGCTTTTGGGGGCTTCCGGCTGTGGAAAAAGCATGACCCTGAAATGTATCGCAGGCATTGAGAGACCTGATCAAGGTCGTATCATTTTAGATGGTGTTACATTATTTGATGCAGAGAAGAAAATCGACCTGCCGCCCCAGAAAAGAAAAGTGGGGTATTTATTTCAGCAATATGCCCTTTTTCCCAATATGACCGTGGAGCAGAATATTGCCTGCGGGGTGCGGGAAAAGGAAAGAAAAACAGAAATTGTTGCGGAAATGCTTCGTTTAATGGAGCTGGAGGGGATGGAGAAAAAAAGACCCCATCAGCTTTCCGGCGGGCAGCAGCAAAGGGTGGCATTGGCCCGTATTTTGGTCAATGAACCGGAGGTGCTGCTTTTGGATGAACCCTTTTCCGCCTTAGATACCTATTTGCGGTTCCATTTGGAACGGAAGGTGCAGGAAATTTTAGGGCGGTTTGGAAAAACAGTCCTTCTGGTCTCCCATGACAGGGACGAAGCCTTTCGCCTTTCCGACAGCATTGCTGTGATGGAACAGGGAAAGCTGGAAACCGTGGGCAGGAAAAAAGAGGTATTTCGTGACCCGAATACCAGAAGCGGCGCCCTTTTGACAGGGTGTAAAAATATTTCTCGGGCAAAAATCGTAGATGATACCCATGTGTATGCAGTGGATTGGGATTTGACCTTGACAGTGCCCCGTGCTACAGTAGGGGTGGAGTATATCGGCATTCGGATGCACGATATCCACACTGCAAATGAAATGGAAGAAAATAGGGTGACCTGCAGGGTCATCCGTGAAATAGAAGAACCTTTTTCTTATACAGTGCTGCTGGCGCCTGTGGGAAAAGAGGCAAGCCTGCCAATTGGCATCCAGCTGGATAAGCCCGTCTGGGAAAGCATAGGAGGGGAACAGATGACAGTCTGTCTGCCGCCGGATGCGCTTCTTTTATTGCAGGCATGACATACTTTTATCGGTATGATTGGATGGAAAGGAACTCTGGTATATGAAAGATAGATTTGGACGAAATATCACATATTTGCGGCTGTCCGTGACAGAACTTTGCAACCTGAGATGCCGTTATTGTATGCCGGAGGATGGTGTATGCAAAAAGAAGCATGAGGATATGCTAAGGGAAGATGAAATGATACAGGCAGTGGAAGCCGCTGCCGCCCTTGGCATCAAAAAAGTGCGTATCACCGGCGGAGAACCCCTTGTGAAAAAGAATATCCTTTCCATCTGCCGTCGGGTTGCGGCGGTGGATGGCATTGATGAGGTCTGTATGACCAGCAATGGGATTTTGCTGCCTGCTTTGGCGAAGCCCCTGCGGGAGGCGGGGGTACAGCGTATCAATATCAGTCTGGATACGTTGGATGAGAAAAAATATGCAGATATAACAAGAAAGGGAGAATTGCAGCAAGCATTGCAGGGGCTGGAAGCGGCACTGGAAGCAGGCTTTGAAAAGGTCAAGATCAATACGGTCCTGATTGGCGGCTTCAATGATGATGAGATCCCTGCATTGGCGGAGCTGACGAGAAAACATCCCATAGATGTACGGTTCATAGAGCTGATGCCCATGTATGAAGGCGGAGAATTTGGCCCGGAAGCCTTTCTCTCCAACAAAATCGTATTGGAGCGTTTGTCGGAGCTTATGCCTGTGGCGACGGATGGCGGCGTTGCAAAGCTGTATCGCTTTCCTGACGCAAAAGGAAATGTGGGGCTTATCAGCCCGGTATATGCACATTTCTGTCAAGCCTGCAATCGCCTGCGGCTGACGGCAGACGGAAAAGTGAAGCCCTGTCTCCATTCTGCTGGGGAATATCCCATCAAGGGGGAAACCCTTGGGGGGATGCTGGAGCAAATGAAACGGGCCATCCTTGAAAAACCGGAATGTCATGGGGCCCTTTCCTATGGACAGCCCAGCGGAGCAAAGCGGAACATGAATCAGATAGGGGGATGAAGATGAAGGAATTTACCCATTTTAATGGACAGGGACGGGCAAAAATGGTGAATGTGGGAACGAAAGAGCCCACCTGTCGTACAGCCATTGCTGCAGGACGGGTGCTGGTCAGCCCGGAAACCTTCGAACTGCTCCAAAGGGGCGGTATGAAAAAAGGCGATGTGCTGACTGTGGCCCAGATCGCAGGCATCATGGGGGCAAAACGTACCCCTGATCTTATTCCTATGTGTCATCCCATTCTCATTGACGGCATCGATATGGAGCTGACGCTGGATGAAGGACGTTGCTCTGTGGAGATACAGGCTACTGTTTCCTGTGCTGGGCGGACTGGGGTGGAAATGGAGGCTTTGACAGCGGTTTCGGCGGCGGCCCTGACGGTATATGATATGTGTAAGGCGGTCCAAAAGGATATTTTGATTACCGACATTCGCCTGCTGGAAAAAACAGGCGGTGTCCACGGAGACTTTCATAGAAAAGAGGAAAAGACATGAAGAAAACGGCAGCAGTGCTGACCATTAGCGATAAAGGCTCCAAAGGGGAAAGAAAAGATACCAGCGGCCCTGCTATCTGCAAAATGTTGGAGGATGCCGGGTATCAGGTGGTCTATCAAAACATTCTTCCCGATGAGCTGGAGCAGATACAGGCGGAGCTGATACAGTGTGCAGATGTTTTGCATACTTCTTTGGTGCTTACCACGGGGGGGACAGGCTTTTCCCCCAGAGATATTACCCCCGAAGCCACTCTAGCCGTGATTGAGCGAGAGGCCAGAGGCATCCCTGAAGCTATGCGGGCGGCCAGCATGCAGATCACCCCGAGAGGCTGTCTTTCCCGCAGTGTGGCTGGGATTCGGGGCGGCACCCTTATCATCAATCTGCCCGGCAGTGAAAAGGCGGCAAAGGAAAACCTGGAGGCAGTTCTGCCTGCCATCGGTCATGGCTTGGAAATGTTGGCATCTGCCGGTTCTGCCGATTGTGCCGCTGTTCCTGCGAAAAAAGAGATTCCTTCTATGGACAGATGGTTGCAGGAAGCGAAAAAAGATGCCGATGCGGCGAAGGTCGGGATGTATCTGGTGCATAACGGCATCGTGCGGGAAACCGCCAGAGAAAAGGTGCGAAAGGGCGCAGAGGATACGAAGCCTGTCAAAAGGCTTTTGTTTTCCTATGACAAGGAGAAAGTTTCTCAGGCGGTGGAGGAAACCAGAAAAAGAGAGGGCATCTATTATGTCCGTGTCTGGCTCAACGAAGGGGAGCTTTCGGTGGGGGAGGATATCATGTACGTGATGATCGGCGGGGATATTCGCCCCAGAGTACTGGATGCACTGGATTTTCTGGTGGGAAAGATCAAATCGGAATGTGTGAAAGAAATAGAATTGTATGCAGAATGAAAGAATTTCTGAAAGGAAGATAGTATGATTCAGGCATTCGTTGGAGCAGGGGGCAAGACAAGCCTCATCCAAAAATATACCCGTGCCTATCGGGCCCAGGGAAAAAAAGTTTTTGTGACCACATCTACCCATATGTTCATAGAAAAGGATACCCTGCTGACCGATGATGCCCATGAGATCATCAGAACGTTGGAAGAAAAAGGCTATGCCATGGCAGGCATCCAAGAGGGGCAGAAGATCACAGCCCTTTCCCGGGAGACTTATCTGCAGGTGTGCGAAAAGGCAGATGTGGTGCTGATCGAAGCCGATGGTTCCAAGCATATGCCCATCAAATTTCCCAATGAAAAGGAGCCTGTGATCTATGATAACATGGAAGAGATCATCGTCGTCTGTGGGCTGCAGGCTTTAGGGAAAAAGGCGAAGGATGCAGCCCATCGTCTGGAATTGGTGAAAGCCCGTCTGGGCATTGGAGATGATACGGTCATTGACGCAAATCACATTCAAAAATTAGTGCGGAAAGGATATGTGGAGCCTTTGAAAGAGAAATATCCCGAAAAAACAATCAAAATGAAAGCAAACCATGACGATTCTCTGTATCAGAAGGCCGTTGCCGCTTTATTGGAGGCAGATATGGATGTTTCTCTGATCAGGGAAGAATGGTTCAGCACCCAGCCTAATCTGGTGATCTGCGGAGGCGGTCATGTTTCCTGTGAATTGGTGAAAATGGCTTCCTGTCTGGATTTTCATATCAAGGTGCTGGATGACAGAGAAGAATTTGCCAACAGGGAAAGATTTCCCCTGGCGGATGAGGTCATCTGCGACACCTTCGACCATCTGGAAAAGCATTTGGAGCCTAATGGGTATTATTGTGTGGTGACCCGTGGGCATAAGGATGATTTTGTTTGTGTAAAGACCATTCTGCAGCATCCCTATCAGTATTTGGGGATGATCGGCAGTAAATTGAAGGTGCAAAAGACCTTTGAAAACCTGCGGCAGGGGGGCATCGCAGAAGAAAAGATCAAAACAATCTTTGCACCTATTGGGCTGCCCATCAAAGCCGTAACACCTGGGGAGATCGCCGTCAGCATATTGGCACAGATCATTCAGGAAAAGAACGGAAAGCAGGTCTCTTCCGTTTCCAGAGAGCTGCTGGAGGTGAAGGAAGAGGGAACCCTGTGTATCATCATCGAAAAGACTGGTTCCTCTCCCAGAGGGGTAGGCAGTATGATGTTTGTAGGAGAAAATCAGATCATCGACAGCATCGGCGGCGGAGCGGTGGAATTTGCGGTGATAGAGGAGGCAAAGAAACGCCCGCAGGCTATGATAAAGGAATATCATTTGAATAATGAGGACGGCGGAAAGCTGGGGATGATCTGCGGAGGCAGCAATAAAGTCCTGTTTCTGCCTATATCATTTAAAAAAGATGTTTAAACCGAAAAAAGGGATGGAGCTTGGCAGAGCTTTATCCCTTTTATTGTGATTTTGAAAGCAGAAAGACGATTTATTTTTTGGTAATTTCTGGTTTTCATCATAAAAATACCGAAAAATGACTTTTTTAAAGGGGATTGTTATGGAAAAAAGATAATCCGACGGTGGATTGTATACAATATGTTGGTTTTTCTTGGAAAGGTGTAATTTTTATAGGGACATTTGTCCATTGACTTTTCTTCTCTATCTAACGTAAGATAGAAGCATCATTCCCAAAAAGAATTTGGGGAGAAAAACAGGATAGGATCTTTGGAATACCGCAAAATTCCGGCGGTGCAGTCGTACCATCAGGATCATGCGGTATTGTTATTCAGATCCGGTCATATATACATGGCATATTGAAAAGGAGGAGCAAGAGATGAAAAAAGCAGTTGTAACAGTACTTGGTCTGGATAAGGTGGGCATTACTGCAAAGGTATGTGCAGCTTTGGCGGAAACAAATATCAATATTCTGGATATTTCCCAAACTATCGTTGGGGGCTATTTCAACATGGTAATGGTGGTGGACATTACCGATGCAAAGGACGAGTTTGATGCAACAGCAGAAAAACTGCATGCAGTAGGGGAAGAAATGGGTCTGGAGGTCAAGATCCAGCACACAGAGATCTTTGATGCGATGCACCGCATTTAAAAAGGGGGCTGGACTGAATGATCACAAGAAATGAGATTTTGGAAACCAACAGCATGATCAGCGAAATGAACCTGGATGTGCGTACCATTACCATGGGGATCAGCTTGCTGGATTGTGCTGATGCAGATATCGAAAAATTCAACGAAAAAATTTACAAGAAAATTACTACATACGCAAAGGATCTGGTGAAGGTCGGCGATGAACTGGCGAAGGAATACGGGATCCCTGTTGTAAATAAGAGAATTTCTGTAACACCCATTGCCATTGCGGCGGCAGGCTGCAAAAATGCAGATTCTTATGTGAGCATTGCCCAGACACTGGATAGAGCGGCAAGAGAAGTTGGTGTCAACTTTATCGGCGGCTTTTCTGCTCTGGTACAGAAAGGCTACACAGAAAGTGATAAAATCTTGATCGATTCTATTCCCGAAGCATTGGCAGTGACAGAACGTGTCTGCTCTTCTGTGAATATCGGTACTTCCAGAAACGGTCTGAATATGGACGCTGTGAAAAAAATGGGCGAAATCATTGTAGAAACAGCAGAACGCACAAAGGATAACGAATGTATCGGCTGTGCGAAGCTGGTCGTTTTCTGTAATGCGGTGGAGGACAACCCCTTCATGGCGGGGGCATTCCATGGCGTTGGCGAAGCAGACTGCTGCATTAATGTTGGCGTCAGCGGTCCCGGCGTAGTGAAAAAGGCATTGGAAGAAGTCAGAGGTGCAGATTTTGAAACCCTGTGCGAGACTGTAAAACGTACTGCATTCAAGATTACCCGTGTTGGTCAGCTGATTGCAAGAGAAGCCTCCAAGAGACTGAATGTGCCCTTCGGCATTATCGACCTTTCTCTGGCACCTACACCTGCTGTGGGCGATAGTATCGCAGAAATTTTCCAGGAAATGGGTCTGGAAGAAGCTGGCGCACCCGGTACTACAGCTGCATTGGCATTGCTGAATGATAATGTGAAAAAAGGCGGCGTTATGGCCTCTTCTTATGTTGGCGGTCTGAGTGGTGCTTTCATTCCCGTCAGCGAAGACCATGGCATGATCGATGCCTGTGAAAAAGGCGCACTGACACTGGAAAAACTGGAAGCAATGACATGTGTCTGCTCCGTTGGTCTGGATATGATCGCTCTGCCCGGTGATACTTCTGCGGCAACATTATCCGGTATCATTGCAGACGAAGCGGCCATCGGTATGGTAAATAATAAAACAACAGCAGTTCGTCTGATTCCTGTGATTGGCAGAAAAGAGGGCGAAAGTGTAGAATTTGGCGGTCTGCTGGGTTATGCGCCTATCATTCCCGTAAACCGTTTCAGCTGTGAAAAATTTGTGGCTCGCGGTGGCAGAATCCCTGCACCCATCCATAGCTTCAAAAACTAATCGAATCATTTGATCTGAAAAAAACACGGCTTTGTTTGACCATGGCAATGGGGCTTGGTACAGACAGGGCTGGGGCTTTGATTTGATCGTTTTAAAAGGGTATAGATTCCAAAAGGGATGTATACCCTTTTTTGGTATTGGATGTTTCTGCTATCCTTTCTATGCCCCAGACGGGGACAGGAAATCATATATGGTAAAATGTTAAATTTTTTACAAAAAATGATTGTTTTTTTCAGAGGCCAGTGCTAAAATGTCCTCGGAGATAGTATTTGTTTTCAAAACTACACTTCCATACCATTCACTGTTACATAAAAATCTCTATATATTTATCTGATCTTATGACGAGATGAGCTTATATTCGATAGAAATAAGACTCAGAAGAACGTAAGAGTTTTTTGCGATGCAAATCTTCCCTTCTGAGCTGAGCACAGAAGGGATTTTTATTTTCGAAAAGCAAGATATGATTAGAAGGCATGTAACGGAATTTGGGACGAGGCTATCTTCAAATCTTATTGAAATGAGGAAGATAAAATGCAAGTAACAAAAACAATCCCTGAAACCAGAGAGATCATCAAAGCGTGGAAAAAGGAAGGACTGACAGTTGGTTTGGTGCCTACTATGGGCTTCCTGCACGAAGGCCATGGCAGTCTGATCAAAAAATGCCGGGAACAGAATGACAAAGTAGTCGTTTCCGTCTTTGTTAATCCTACACAGTTTGGCCCCAATGAAGATTTGGCTGCATATCCCAGAGATTTTGAAAGAGACAGTGCTCTTTGCGAAAGTCTTGGTGCTGATCTGATTTTCCATCCTGAACCGGAAGATATGTATACAGACCCCCGTGCATATGTATCCATCGAAGGGCTTTCCGATCATCTTTGCGGTCTCACTCGCCCCATCCATTTCCGTGGCGTTTGTACAGTTGTATCTAAGCTGTTCCATATCGTAAGCCCTGACAGAGCGTATTTCGGGGAAAAGGATGCACAGCAGCTGGCGATTATCCGTAAAATGGTGAAAGACCTGAACTTTGACATTGAGATCGTTGGTTGTCCTATCGTACGTGAAGAGGATGGTCTGGCGAAATCCTCCCGTAATACTTATCTGAATGCAGAAGAACGCCAGGCGGCATTGTGCCTTTCCCGCAGCGTGGCCCGTGGTCGTGAAATCATCAAAGCCGGCATGAAAGCAGAAGAATTGCTGACAGAAATGAAAGCGATCATTGAAGCAGAACCAATGGCGAAGATCGATTATGTTTCCGCTGTGGATGCATTGACCATGGAGCCAGTAGAAACCATTGACCGTGATGTATTGGTGGCTATGGCTGTATATATCGGTAAGACCCGTCTCATCGATAATTTTAGCTATCAGATGCAGTAAACCTGAGAGGATCCGAAGAGAAGGAATGAGTTTTTTCTCTTCGGATCTTTTGCATTATAATGTAGGAAAAGGCTGTTTAAAAAAGTCGAAAAAAATTAAAAAAAGGTATTGACATTTTTCGTCAGGCGAGTATAATAACTAACTGTCGCTGCTGATTGGCAGAACGAAAACAGCATATCGAACAGGTCAACGGCGAATGTTTTAGAAGAAAAACATTGACAAGCGAGATCGAGAATGATATACTAACTTTCGCTGACAAAACAGCAACGAAAAAGCACGAAAAAAGATTTTAAAAATTGAAAAAAGTGCTTGACAGATAGAATAACATCTGATAAAATATTATCCGCTGCTGAAAAGCAGAAAACGAATCAAGTCAAAAGGTACTTTAAAAAGTACTTGACACCAAAAGGAAGATTTGATAAAATAATCTTCGCTGCTGACAAAGCAGACTTGATCCTTGAAAACTGAACAATGGATATGAACACACAACCCATAGTCAATTCAAGCAAACGGAAACGAATGCTAAAAGACAGTTTGCCGGTTTAGA
>SFGI01000053.1 GCA_004557645.1 [Eubacterium] saphenum
AGAAAGGGCGGTCGAGGTTGCAAAATTTATGATCCATACCAATGCAACAGTGAGAGAAACGGCGAAAAAATTCGGTATCAGTAAATCTACCGTGCATACAGTCGTTCCAATAGGTGTCGGTTGTATTGGGTAATTACATTTCAGAGTTAAAAAAGACAAGTCCTGTTGAAGGGCTTGTCTTTTTTTAAAATTAATTATCACAGCTGGGGCAGAATGTGCCGGAATCGTTAACGATGGCATCGCCGCCGCAGGTAGGACAGTCAGTTTCTGCACCTTCACGTTCATATCTAATGCCGGAGTGCATTTTTTTGAAATTCATCATTTTTCTCATAATAGTATCCCCTTTCTTTTTTCTGTGTTTTAGAATTATTTCCCTCTGATAGGGTTGCCGCCGTTATATGTACCGCCTGCAAGTCTGCCGCTGGTGTTGGAATTGTTTGTTTTACTCATACTGATTCATCTCCTTTCGATTAGTTATGCTTGGTTATTGTTCGCCCAGCGATCCTTTATCCTTGGGGAAAGGATAGATGGGAGGGGGTGGATCGAAAACTTCCTTAAATGGATTACTTTTCATGGGGGTCTTCCTTTCTGTCGTGTTTTCAAAAGGAACAACGATTCCTTTTCCGGAAAATCGGAAGAATCCTGAAATTTTTTTGAAAAAAGTTTTTTGGGTTTTTTTTGAAAAAGCATTTTTTCCGGCGTTATCCATGGTGTTAAGAGAAAAATGGATCCGGAAAGGAGAATCTGCTATGTGTGAGGAAATGAAATTCAAGGCCTTAGATAAGGATGGAAAAGAAGTAACTTGTGAAGTACTGTTTACGTTTGGCAGTGATACTACAGGGAAGGACTATATGGTCTATACAGATCATTCAGAGGATGAAAACGGCAATACAAAGGTTTACGCATCCATTTATGACCCGACTGATCCGGAGAGTGACCTGATCCCCATTGAAAGTGAAGCAGAGTGGTACATGGTGCAGCAGATCCTCAAAGAGATCCAGAAGGAATATGAAAGATGGATGTAACGGGGGAAGGCGGAGCAGAATGCTCCGCATTTTCATTTCTGGTTCGTATATGTTTTTTTCAGATTTTTCTGAATGGAACGTTTCGCATAGGCGTTCAAATAGCTTAGCTCCTTAGGGGTAAAGCGGCGGTTTTCGAAGGGATCTTCCCTATCTGTTTCGGGAAAAGGCAGGATCTGCTGTTTTTTGTTGACATAGCGGATCAGAGCCTGCAAAACCGCAGTATTCCCTTTTCGGTTCAGTGTATCCTGAAGTATTTTCGGTGTAAATCCTGTGGCAGAAATCCCCAGAAAAGCCAGCAGATGATGTTTTTCCATATCTGCAGCAGAATGCAGAATAGCAATATATTCTTCGGAATTGCAGGAAAGATCAAAATTCATGGTATAACCGGCGTCAATTTCCCAGAAAAGATCGTTTTGCATATCTTCCATTCGTCTTTGCTCTTTGCGGGCAAGGTCGATGATCATGTTGTTGATGGCATAGTTCAGAATCTGATGCATGGAAAGGTCTGGTCTTTTCTCAATGCTTTTCATCAGGGAGTCCAGTCGGCGGCAGAAGGTGATAAAAATAGTATTGGTGGCTTCTTCTGGCTCCATATGAAGGACATCTCTGATCCGCCAGCTGTTCTGGTAAGACTGCATGGCTTTGCAGAGGTAGGGATAGATCACTGTTTCGGAAAAATGGTGGAAGAGTGTCCTGTCCGCCTGAAGCATATCGCTGGTGATCTGGTTTTCCTGCAGGTAGTGGATCATGGTTTCCATGTTGCGGTAAAGTTCCTCTTTGTTCCGTACTTTTGTAAGCAGTTCTTCGTTGAAATATGTCATGGTAATTGCCTCCTTTGTATTCCTTCGTTTCGGTTTATACCTTAATGATGAGGGATGCGCAGGATGCGATTTTCAGGAAGGAGGCCTTTTTTTACATTTTTGAGCAGAAAACAATGAAAAAATTTTAAAAAATCGATTTTTTCGGAAAACAATCGTTATAACAGGAAAGAGAACTGGAGAAAGAAGGCGATTTGTGCGGATCATCCGGAATTCTTTTGCGGCAGACAACAGAAGAAAAGAGAAAGGAGCATGTTTATGAGTAATACGATTCCAATGACGGTAACCCGCCTGAACGGGCAGGAATATCCCGTGAATTTATACCATGATCGGTTTCATCAGAAACGAGTGGTCAGCCTGAATGGCGTGATTGATGAGAAAATGGCAGAAAGCATCATAGCCCAGCTGGAATATCTGGATGAGATGGAAACGGCAGATATCTGCCTTGAGATCAACAGCCGCGGCGGCGAGGTCAGTGCAGGTATGGCCATCTATGACTGTATCCGTTATGGCCTGCGCAGTGATGTGATCACACTCGCGAAGGGAAGAACGGCCAGTATGGGGGCTTTCCTTCTGGCTGCCGGCACAAAAGGGAAGAGATATGCGCTGCCCCACGCGGAAATCATGATCCATCAGCCCTTGGGCGGGGCATCGGGACAGGCGGCTGATGTGCAGATCGAAGCGGAAAACATCCTTCGGACAAAAAAGATGCTGAATACGATTCTGGCGGAACATACAGGCAATACACTGGAAAAGATCGAAAAGGATACGGACAGAAATAACTATATGACAGCGGAGGAAGCGCTTTGTTATGGCATGATCGACCAGATCGGATTTCCGCCTTTGTCCGAACGGAAGGGAGAAAAGGAAGAGCAGACAGGCGGAGAAACATGGTCATCTTCGGAAGAAATACGGAAAAAATTTCTGGATACAGAAGCGGCGGAAGGAATCGGCGGTCCTGTGCTCTATAGGGAAAATGGGAAGAAATATCTCTACGGCGGCGATGGGCACAGTATCATCCTGGGCACAACGGGCTATGGAAAAACTGCCTGTATGATGCAGACTATGGTCAGAGAACTGAGCAGGGCAGGTGAATCCATGATTCTGGGGGATGCAAAAGGGGAACTCTACATAGCCCATGAATCCTTTCTGCGAGAAAGAGGCTATCAGGTCATTGTGTTCGATTTCCGCCATCTCTATCAGAGTACCCGCTGGAATCCCCTGCAGCTGATCGCCCGTTATCTGAGATCCGAAGAGCCGGAAAAGGTGGAGGAAGGAGAACGCATGCTGCGGGAACTGGCGAAAGTACTTTTCCGCAGAGGGGAGGAAAGGGATCCCTTCTGGATCAACAGCAGTCAGAATCTGTTTATGGGGCTGGTGAAGCTGCTGGTCGAACAGGCAGAGGACATGGATGAGATCACACTGACATCTGTATTTCATATGCTGGTCTCCGGGGAAGCACAGGCTGGAATACGCAGCTATCTGAAGGCATTTCTGGAAGAGATGGTGCAGGAAGAAAGCGATGGAACGCTTCTTATGGATGCCTATCTGGAAACGGCGAAAGAGACAAAAGCCAGCATTCGTTCTGTATTTGAAACCAATCTGGTGCCCTTTGTTTATTCCAGGGCGCTAAAGACATTTCTCTGTAATGACGGTGCCCTTGATATTTCAGAACTGCGGGATGATCAGCGAACAGCAATTTTTGTCATCCTTAACGATCAGAGCAAAGCCTATGAGGAAATTTCTGCCGTTCTGCTGGGGCAGCTGATCCAGCATTATATTTCTCTTGCGGATTCCACAGCTGAGGGCAGACTGAAACATCGTATGAATGTATTACTGGAAGAATTGGGGAACATCGGTCATTGTCTGGGAGATCTGGACCGCTGGATGAGTGGCGCCAGATCAAGAAGTGTACGATTCCATCTGATGCTGCAGTCCTATTATTCTCAGCTGGATGATATTTACGGCAAAAGTGCCGCAGAGACCATCCGTTCCAATGTGAAGGTACTGGTTGCATTTGGTGTGAATGACCTGAAGACTCTGGAGTATTTGTCAGCGGTCTGCGGCGAAAAAGAGGAGAAAAAAGGAGGCGGCTTTCTGATAAGGCCGCTGATCACACCGGCAGAAATCCATGCTTTTCCTGTGGGGAAAGCGCTGGTAATGGTAGAGGGACTGAAATTTATCCAGCAGATGCCTTTCTATGAAGATGATTATGACCTCAGCGGATGGAAGCCGCCTGCGGAAAGAGAGGCAAGATACGAGGCAGATCTTCACATCTTCCCTCTGCAGGAGAGAGTGGATCAGGTGCTGCAGAAAAAACTGGATGAAATATCAAAGGATATGAAAGAACTGGAAAGACAGCTCATGGAAGGAATTGAAGCCAGAGAGAATGCCATGGATTTTGAAGCGGATGAAGATCTGACGGTTTTCCCTGACAGAAAGAAGAGAGAGAGGAACTGTTTGCCCGTTGTATCGATCAGATCCATCCCGACCAGAGAAGGATGATCATCCGTAAAAAAGATCAGCTGATGGATCTGCCGTTTTTTGTCTGCCTAAGCAGTGTGCCGGAGAAAAAACATGCCCGTGTCGTGGATATCCTGGAGCAGTTTGGTTTTGAAACAGCCCGGGCAGAACAGTATGCTGATACCTCTGGCGCAAAAATCCCTGTGGATGAACTGCCCAAAGCCCTGCAGTTGGTTGAGATCCTGAGAAATACGGGTGCAGAGGTGTTCCTGATGGAGGATATGGAAGGATAAGGGTGCAGAAATATGGAAAACGAACGAAAAAGAAAAAAGAACGGGTTGTGCCGGTTGGTGTTCTGGTTTTATATTGCCGCAGGATTGTGTTGTTTTCTATATGGTACGGGGAGTTTTCTTTTGGAAAGGCTGGCAGAAAAACAAACTGTTTATGCGGTGGAGTACGCAGTGGAAGACACCATCGCTGAGAACAGAGAAATACTGCAGGGACTTCTGCCGGAACGATGGAAATACATAGCCGATGCGGAGAAACTGGAGATCCTGCAGCAGGCTGCCAATACGGAAGCCAATTACCTCGGGATACGGAAACCTCTGTCGGTAACGATGACAGACCTTGAGGATGGGACTCTTGGCAGATATGTGCTGGAGGTTCATGAGATACAGATCGATACGGAGCATGTAAAAAACAGCCCTGTGCAGGAAGTGTTGGGCACCATCTGCCATGAAGCCTATCATGGATATCAGATCGCAATGGTGGAGGCCTTTCATGAGGTAGAAACAGAAAAACAGGCACTTCTCCTGTTCAGAGAAGCGGAGATCTATCGGGAGGAACTGATGCTGTATCGGAAGGGAGAAGAAGATTATGTGGGATATTATAACCAGAAACTGGAACGGGATGCCCGCGCCTATAGTCGTTCTGCTGTAAAAGACTGGTACGAGAAACTGGAATGTAAGACATCGGAATGATAAAAAATCAGAGACCTTGCTCCTTGTCGACAAAGTGCATAATGATACCGTCGAGGGGTTTGGTGATTGTGTGTATTGAGAAAAGGACCGCCTAATTGTATGATAAAATCAAAGAGTCATACGAAAGGGGCGGGTGGAATGATGCAGAATGATCGATATACGGAATATATGGATGGCAGGATCAGGGAGATTGCGGGAAAAGTCATCTATTCTAATGAAGAAGTGATGGAAAAATGGAAAGAGGTCTGCCGTCAGAAGGAGACATCTGCATTTCCGCATCGCCGGAAGGAACTGCAGCATATGCTGACAGCCTGTGGTGTTGACTGGACACATGCGGTTACGGAGGAAGACTGGAAGGCCTGTATCCGTCAGGTGCCCTCCTCTGAGGATAGAGAATGTGGAATTATTTCCATGTTATATGAGATCTATCACAGTTTCCCCACATTGGGGGATTATACGGAACGACTGGTGCGCCGACTGGGAGACCCTGCTTTTCAGGGGGACTCTGTCCGTCTTGCAATCGTAAAACAGTTTATCAAGGAAACGGATTATGAAACAGACCTGATCCTGCAATGGGCAAAGGATACTTATGGTCTGCAGGGTGAAATTGGTTCTGCGGAACTGCGGGAAGCGGTGCTTAGAAATCTGCAGGAAGATGTGTTTGATCTTCTGGAGAAAGGAATGCCCTTGCCTTCTGTGGAGGCAGAAGTGGGAAAAGAAAAGTATGAACAGAAGATACAGGATATCCATAAAAAGAATCGAAATGATTATCCTTTGCTTCGTCTGGCAGATGATTTTTCTATAGGAAGGCACCGTAAATCAGTGGAGATCAAGGAAGATCTTTATCTGTTTGCCATTGCTTTTTCTATGACAGCCTCGGCGGGAGGAGAGGGATATGATCCCGTCAGAGATGTGGAAAAGAACCTGTTCCACGATTATTATCAGGACAGCCTTCTGAAATATATTTCTGATGATTACAGAAGACATGCTTCCGGTATTGAAAAAGAACCTTCCGGGGAAGGGATCAATTATAAGAATTATGCTGAGATCATTTACCTGTATGTACTGAATAGAACAGATCTGACTGCCAGGGAAAAACTTGCGCTGGCAGAAAGCCTGATCGAGGAATGTACCCGAAAGGCAAAAAGGTGGAAAAAGAAAGAAAAAGACGGCATACTCTATACGGAGGTTTACAGAGGATTTTTCTTTGATGATGTTCTGGAGTTGAATGATAAGGAACTGGTCAAGTATTTTCGGAAACATTTCGATGTACCGAAGATTCACAAAGGCGAAGAACTGAATGCGGTTTCGGAACAGGCTACAGCTGAAAGAATTACGAAGGATCTGCTTGCGGATCTGAAAGAGGTTTATCAGGAAAAAGATATTTCCTTCGGTATAAAAAACTGGACGAACCTGAATGGTCATTCTGAAGATTTCAAGAAAGACAAGGATTTTCTGAAGATTCTGGAAAAAATGGAGGAACGGCTTCGGTTCAAAGATGAGTGGAAGGAATGGCTGGAGAAAACGAGCACAGAAGGCAGTTTGTATCAGGATAAGAGTGTTCCTACCCGATTAGGGTTGATCACACTTTGTTTTTACAGATATTATTACTCTGGACAAGGTGCCGGCAGAAGCCTGCCGGAAATGATCGAAGACTTCTGTTTTGAAGTAGATCCATTGCTGGAGCAGTGCAGATATCAGAAAATCAGTACGAAGAATATCTTTGATATGTTTGCCTTATTTATGTTGTATAGCATTTCCTGTTGACCCTGTATCTGGATTTAGGTGATAAGAATGAATGAAAATGACAGATTAAAATTACAAAAAGGGGACGAAATCCGTCTGTACCGCAACTCGGATTCTTCAGACATATGGAAAATTACGGGGATTGTGGGAGAAGGCGGTTCTGCAGTATGCTATGAAGCCGCCTACGGTACGAAAACCGGTAGGCTGAAGGAATTTTATCCGATCGGTGAAATGATTGGAGGGATGAAACGCACTTCATCCTTACAGTTGGTGCCGAAGACTAAACTGTCTGCAAAGAAATTCCGTGCTTTATGTGATGGATTTGAGGAGGCTTATCTGAAACTGGAACAAGCAAAAAAAGCAGACCGGGATAATGAAGTAATGAATAACTTTATTCCTCCTTATGAGATCTTGTATGGACGGAATGAAGATGGTGCCAGAGGCAGTGTGTATATCTGGACACCGGATGATAAACCAGGAATCGGTTTTG
>SFGI01000054.1 GCA_004557645.1 [Eubacterium] saphenum
AAATGTTTCAGAGAAACAGGAAAAGGTAAATGTTCATCCGACATATATCGGCGGGAGATGGTACTACTTCATCTATTAAAAAATTTGTAAGAGAATAGGACAAAATCAGGTTTACATACCATGCAACAGGAGGTGTTGACTATGGCAAAACAGGAACCGTTGAAAGTAATTACAAAAATCGTCAGAGGGGATGAAGTCGTTCTGTACGATTCTCTCAGCGAAAAAGAAAAGGTGGAGTTCGGGAAGCGGCTGAACCAGCGGGCCATCAGTGCGGTAGCAAATGCCCATGGATATACAGTTGATTTTCTGGATGATCCACCTGATACAGTAACAGCATGACGGGGCATTTGCCCCATGGATGGGACAAGCTGTTTATAGTAGGAGAAAACAGAGGAAACAAATATGAGAGACACATTAAAGCGGACAGGCTATCCCAAAATCAGCCTGCCGAAAATCGAAAAGCTTCAGAAAGGTGTTCTGCTGAGATCTGATCCGCTCTACTGGCTGACATACCGAAGGGAGTCAGACGGCGAGGCCTTCATCGAAGAAGTGACAAAGGATGAAATACTGAAGATTCTGGAAGCGGGAGGAATTCAACTGATACATCTGGAAGCGGCTGTTGATGAAAACGGAAAATGGAAAAAACGGGAGGTGAGGTTATGAAACAGAAAAAACGCAGACGACTGCGGAAGCCAATCCGTATTGCTCTGAAAATTATTACATATGTGGTCATTGCAGCGGCGATGGATTTAGCAACGATCAGCACGTTTCTGTACTGGTTAGGAAGCGGATACCTGCTGTGTGGCGTTGGGACAAGCCTGCTGATAAATGTGATTTTGGAATACCTGTTTTTCCGCAATGAGATGTTTGAAGGGAGTACGGGTAGATGAAAGAACCAGGATGGAGCATCTATCCTAATCTGGAAACATGGATCTATATAAACTGCAAATCGGTTTTAGACTTTGCAACGAAGATAGGCGTAAGTCATGCAACGTTAAGCAGATTCATGAGAGGAGAAGGAGGATGCACAAAATATGTCATTGACCTGATTTTGAAGGAAACGGGTATGACATACGAAAAATGCTTTCACGAAACAGAAAAATAAAAAATCCCCTTTGACGCTGGAACGTCTCGGGGGATCGGATAAATTAGTCACTTACATAGTAACAGAAATCAAGGGTTTTTGCAATATGAAAACATGGCTTCTCGAAGCAGCATCCCCGGGATATTGAAATAATAATTCGGGACAGAAAAAATCAATCTACTTCTCCATTGAGGTAGCTGGAAGAAGTATTTAACACATGAGCGATTTCTCGCAGATTTTTATTTCTGGGTTCATATTCTCCGTTTAACCATCTCTGGACGGTAGTAGGAGATACATCTGCTAGAAGGGCAAGTGTGTTGACATCCATATTCATCCTTTCCATAGCGTATGTCAGACGCTCGGAAATGATGTTAGGAAAATCCCAAAAGAAAAAGAAGAAGAACATGGAAATCACCTCCTTTGACCGGGGATGTTGCTTCGAGGAGCCATACAGTTTCATTCTATCACAAAACGAAAGGAATAGGGAAACAATGAAAAAGCCGGGATGGAGTGTGTACCCGAACTTGGAAAAGTGGATAAACGAAAACTGCGAATCCGTTTCGGAATTTGCTTGGCTAGTGGCTGTATCGCCGGCCACAATGTACAAACTTTTAAAAGGGAAAAGTGACCCGAGGTGTGAAACTGTGCGTGCGATTGCGAATGTAACGCACATGAAATCAGACATTCTTTTTGAAAGAGCAGAGAAATAAAAGAATCCCCTTTGACGCTGGCACATCTCGGGGGATCAGGAAAATCAGTTACATACATGGTATCAGAACTTGGAGGTTTTGACAATGGGAAAAATAGATGAAGCAATCAAGAAGATAAACACGGAAATTCAGAAGCAGCCGAACAATAGATATCTGGCACTGGTCGGCGAGCATATCATTGACCGGATTACAACAGAAGCGGCAGCAGAAAAGGTATTAAAAGCAGAAAAGACGCTTGCTAGAGCTTTGACTGGAATTCAGAATAGAGCATCCCGGCAAAAAGAGGGAAATTGTGCAGTCATTGAGGATGCAGTGGTATACGGCTGGGCGAGAGAGTATTTCGATTTGACCGAAGAGGCAAATCCGCAGACACCTGCGGAAGCACCGAAAAAGGGTGTTTGCGTCAAGCTGGAAGATTTCTTCTAAGGGGGCGATGGTATGAATCTCAGAAAAATCAAAGCCATGCCATTTGCAGCATTCAAGGAAGAAAGCCGGGTACGATGGAAAGTCACCGTAAAAGAGCCTGTAGTGGACGGAGAACGCATCTTAGTGGTGGATTTCCTGGAGAATGAAAGTTGCACCGCATACAAAAGAGATACGCCATCCTTCCGTATTGTCTGCGGCAAGAAAAGCAGAGAGGTAAAAGGAATCACCCATGAAGGAAAGGTATCTGACGGGGTATTGCAATCCTTATATGGATACAGCGGAGATTATGTCTTGATCTCGGAGCGGGAGGAAAAGGCTCTGGCTCGCTTCCTGGGGAAGAATGGAAAGGAAACGGGAAATCACCAGATCGACAATCTGGCCGGATGGGTGATTCGGATAAAGAGAGAAATGAAAAAACGGGAACGGCAGAAACGGGGCGAACTGATGGATGAAGACTATCGGCTTTGCCCCGAAGCCTTACCCGATGGACTGATCGACTACATCCGCAGAGAGATCCTACCGCAAGATCATACGCTGGTCTATAAAAAAGGCAATGTCAAAGGGACGTGTTTCTGCTGTGGCAGACAGGTCAGAGCGAGAAGTCAGCGGTTTCTGCAGCATATCCATGTTCAATGTCCTGTCTGTGGCAAGATGGTCATTTGTGTGTTAGAAACCAGTAAAAGCTACAGTGCGGATTATGTAGGAAACGTAGTAGCGGTGCAGAAAGGCACAGATGGAGAAACAGTATTCTTCCGGCAGTGGCAGATCCGAAGGGATATGAGTGCCCAGTGGAATGATTTGCCGAGATATCTCAAAGAAACAGCCAGATATGCCATTCGGGGGAATAAAACAGCCAAGTGGCAGAAAGAAGCAAAAGATAACTATTTTATGCACTGTGAACGATACTGCTTGGAGGAGTGGACACGCTGGGGCGATAACCGCATTTATGACGGAGCCTATTTTTTCTATACAGGTGGAATAAAAGAAGCTTTGCAGGGAACAGCCATGCAGTATGCAGACCTGAGGGGCTATGAAAGAGACAAAAAGGGACGGAGCAGTAATCCGATTTACTTCCTGGAATACCATGCGAAATATCCAGTCATGGAATTCCTTTGGAAAGCAGGTTACAGGCAAATTGTCCATGAGCGTATTTATGGCATGACAAAGGAAAACAGGAACGCCATCCGATGGCAGAGGCAAAACTTAAAGGAATGCTTTCAATTTCCTCTTCGGTTATTGAAGCTGAAGAAGCCGGGTGATTGGTCCATGAATGATATAGAGACACTGAACAATCTATGGGTCGAAAGAGAAAATGGCCTAACCGAGAAGGAAGTCATTGCCATCTTCAAAAGCGGCATCGATATAAAGATGATCAGGCGGGCACTACCTCATGCAGGGGCGATAAAGATCCTGAACTACATAGAAAAACAAGCGGTAGAATCATGCTTTGTCAGAACAGAAACCATGGTATACAGGGATTACCTGCAGGAATGCGAAAAGCTTCAGCTGGATCTGAATAGGAAGGAGATCCTTTTTCCAAAAGATCTGAGAGCCGCCCATAATCGCACTATGGAACAGATCAAATTTGAACAGAACAAAGCCGATCAGGAAAAATTTGAGAAAGCAGTGGAAGGTTTAGAAAAATTTGCATGGAAGAATGGAAATTTCATCATTCGTCCGGCAAGAGCCCAGGAAGAACTGCAGCATGAGGGAACGGCTTTGCATCATTGCGTTGGCGGATATATCAAGAGGATGGCAGAAGGTGAAACAGCTATTTTCTTCATTAGAAGGGCATCGGATCCGGACAAGCCATTTTACACATTAGAACTGAAGAAGAAAAAGGTTATCCAGTGCAGGACGTTAAACAACAAATCCTATGAGCAGGATCCGGAAATCAAAGCCTTTGTAGACGCATGGATAGAAAAAGTCGTTATGAAAGGCGGAAATAAGAAAAAAGCTAAGGAGGCAGCGGCATGAACGAAATGACAAGACCTATCGAGGTCATTACACAGGAGATCAATTTTTATAAATTTCAGGCGGGGTCAGCCATTATTGAGATTGGCAAACGATTATGCGAAGCGAAACAGTGCCTGCCCCATGGTGCATGGGGCGAATGGCTTCAGAACGAAGTGGAGTTTTCCGAACGTACCGCCCAGAATTTCATGAAGATTGCCAGAGAATATCAGAATCCGCAGCTGATTGCGGATATGGGGAACTCTGCGACCAAGGCATTACTTCTCCTTTCCCTGCCGGCGGATGAGCGGGAAGAATTTGTGGGAGAAGCCCATGAGATTGACGGGGAAGCCAAGACCGTAGCGGAAATGACCACAAAAGAAATGGAACAGCTGCTGAAGGAGTTGGAAGCGGAACGGGCAGAAAAGGAAAAACTACAGTCTCAGCTGGATCTCTTTCAGACAGAAAAGGACGATGCTGTAGATGCGGCCTATAAGGAGACAGAGGACAAACTGGAAGCCTTAGTTGCACAGAAAGATGCGGCAGAAAAAGCACAGAGAGAAGCGGAAGAGAAGATTGCTGCTATGGAGACTGAGATGGATGAACTGCGGATGCAGGCAGATCAGACCGCTCTTCCAGATGAATCTGAATTGGAGAAGGTCAGAAAGGAAGCGGAAACCGCTGCGAAGGAGAAAGCAGAAGCCGCCATGCAGAAGAAGCTGGACAAGGCGAAGAAGGATGCGGAGAAAGCCAAAAAGGAAGCCGCAGAAGCCCAGGCAGCCATTGAAGCACACGAAGCCGCCCAGAAGGAGGCAGAGGAAGCGGCACTGCAGGCGAAGGAAGAATTGGAGAAGGTAAAGGCTGATACGGAAAAGAAGCTGAAGGCTGCCGGATCTTCAGGAATCACAGTGTTTAAGGTTCATTTTGAAGCCGTCCAGGGCAATATCAATCAGATGTTAACGTGTATCGGTCAGGTAGAAGAAGCAGGAGAGGCGGAGGAAGCAGAGAAGCTTCGAAACGCACTGAAAGCTCTCTGCCAGAGCGTACAGGATAATTTATGAGGAGTGAGAACATGAAAGCAAGAAAGAACGAAGGTAAGTATGAAGTCTGCCAGGAATGCGGCGCACATCTGGACCACGGCGAACAGTGCGACTGCGAAGAGGAGCGCAAAACGCATCTGGACTGTGAATGTGCGAAACCAGATTATGCGGTAGACGAAGACTGCCCACTGGACACACATGAAGTGGAACATTGTGAAGATTGCTGCTGGTCCAGAGCTTTATATGATTGATAAATAAAAAAATCCCGCCTGCTGGAACAGACGGGAACGGGTCTCAGGAGACCGTACATATCTATTAACAGTATAGCAGAGAAACGTTGAGAAATCAATGGTTTTCGCTATTTTGAACGGCATTTCCTGAGACCTTTTTATAAGGAGGCGATTGCCTCTTTCGACTGTCCATAAAGCAATTAACTTAATGGACACTCTCCTATTTATATAGAAGAAATACAGAATGGAGGAGAAGCGGGGATGCCAAAGTACAGAAAAAAGATAAAGGCCGGGGACGTTTACGAGGTAGAAGAATTTTACTGCCCACGGACCATCGGGAAAAAATACGAGAGAGGCAGACGGGAAAATCTGACATCGGAGGAACAGGCGAAGCGGAACCTGCAGATTGCCAGAAAGAACATGACACGTCTGATCAATGCAAACTTTACCGGGAAGGATTATTTCGTTCTGCTGACATACGGAATGGATGTGACGGTGGAAGAAGCCAGGAAACTATTAGCGAATTTCTTTCTCCGGCTGAAGCGGTACCGCAGGAAGAATGGATTCTCGGATCTGAAATATGTAGCAGTCACAGAGACCCAGGGGAAAAACGAACGAGTCCACCATCATGTCGTGATGAATGCCTTTGATAGTCTGAGCATGAAAGAGGGCTTAGAGATCCTTCTGGAAAAATGGGGGCATGGTACCGTCCTCATAAAGCACCTCTACAAAAATCAGAAGGACAATCGCCTGGCAAGCTACATATCCAAAGAGAATATCAAAAAAGGGGCAAAGCGATGGAGTACCAGCCGCAATCTCAAGAAACCTGAAATCAAGATCGAGAGGGTAAAGGAAACAAAGAAAAAAGTTCCGATGCGTCCGCCAAAGGGGTATCAGGTGGTTTTTTCTGCAGAGGACTATTTTGAGGAAATCGGATGGGTGAGATATATGAAAGCCATCCGGGAGGGAGGCATGGACTACGGAGAATATGAACACGATGAAACCAAAAAGGAGGAATGACCTACGAACAAAGTAATTTTGATGGGACGGCTGGTGCGTGATCCTGAAATCAGCTGGACACGTTCGGCAGATTCCAAGAAATATGCAAAATATACTCTGGCCGTAAACAGATGGTTCAAAAAACAGGGGCAGCCGGATGCTGATTTTATTCCATGTATCGCATGGGGAAGTGCGGCAGAGTTCGCAGAGAAATTTATGAAAAAAGGCGGGATGTTTTCTGTCGTAGGTCATCTGCAAATTAGCAGCTGGGATGATAACGAAGGGAAAAAGCACTGGGATACTACGGTAGTCGTAGAAGAACACTATTTCGCAGAAAGCAAGGCAGCAGCGGAAGGCAGAAGCGGAGCGGGAAAACAGAACGGATCTGCACCGGATGGATTCTATCCCATCGATGAGAATATCGAAGATGATGATCTGCCGTTTTGAGGATATGGAGGAACGCGGATATGTGGAACATGAATATTTTGGATTTTATGAATAGTGTAAGAGATTTTGATGTCACTCTGGATTATATCTTTTTGTACAGTGACCGTTCTGAAATCGATGAAGAATACAGCTTCGAGGGAAAAGGATACGAATACGAAGAAGCAATGAAAGGATATGATTTTCAATTTGATTTCTGCTTGGCTGATTTTGCAAAAATCAATATCGATGTGGCGAAGAAAAGTTGCAAATTAGTCTATGTGGTATTAGGACTTGAAAACTGAGAAGAAGAAGGAAGGATAAAGATGGAAGATAGAGAATTGAAACGCAGCTTTGAAGAGACAGTAGAAAATGTGCAGGAATATATGAAAAGCGTTATATCAAGAGCTATGGAAATTTTAGGGCTGTGTATAGAAAATAGCATTTCTTTTGAACGGTTGGAAGAGCTGGCGGAAGCAGATGTAGAAGGTCGGCTGGTGGTGCTGCCGTGTGCAGTTGCGGAAGAAGTGGAATATGGACTATAGTCAATAAAAAAGACACGATTTTTAAATATATTTTCTGGGAACGGCTAGATTCCTTGCCGATCCCAGAATGTTGCTTCCATTTCGTCT
>SFGI01000001.1 GCA_004557645.1 [Eubacterium] saphenum
TCCCGTTTCAAAAAAGCCGAACACGGCACTGAATCGGAAGCCCACATAGAGCTTTCCGTCCCGCTCCTCACTGTAATAGCCGCAAAAGCCCTCCGGGAAGGAGCCGGGGTAGAACCCCGTCAGATGCACCGCATTCTCCTCGACTGCAACAGATGTAATACCTGCGCCCTGACAGGCACGAAATCCCGCCAGCTTCTACCCGTAACGTCCCACAAGAAAAACCGCCAGCAGAAGAACTGCCAGAACCAACAGAACGCCTAATATTTTTTTCACTATTCTCATTTCATTATTCCTCTCTTATGACTGATTTTCAACAGATTCTTCCTCTTACATCATGCGATAGCCTAATCTCATCAGAATGAGTATCCAGTCCCAAAACAGCCTTTCTTCTTTCCCAATCTGCCTGCCGTTTTCAAAGGGATGGAACGCCAGAATCATGTTTTCTTCGTCAATCCAAGCAAATTTTTCCATATCCATCAAAAGTTATCGCCCTTTCACCATAGGGTACAAAATCGCAGTTTCTCACCCTTTCTCCAGCAAAATGATACCTGCGCAAGCAAGGCCGATGCTCAGCATGGTAACAGCAGTCTGTGTTTCCAAATTCCCCAAGCAGGACAACACCAAAACTGCAATCCCCATTGCCAAGGTCACCGCCTTGCAAACCATGGATATGATTTCATGAAGTGATTTCTTTTCCATACTGCTTCTCCTTTCAAATCTATACCTGAAAAAGGATTTCAGGCATTCCCATATACTTTAAAAAACTGCCGAATGTGCTTCTCGATCAGCTCCATAACCTCCGGCTCCCGCTCCGGCTCCCTGTCGCACAAATTTATCCACACGGAAATAGGCAGGCAAAACTGGGCCGCCATTATTTCGGGGTCATCCTCCGCCAGAACGCCCTGCTCCATCAAAAACCCCATAAGTCCAGTGAAATATTGCATCACATCGGTATAATTCTGCTTGGTTTGTAGCTTTGCAAGCTCAGGATTTTGGAACTGCTCAATTGCCAGCATTTTTCTCGCCTTACTGATATAGGGATCATGGAGAATAAAGCGAATCTGTTCCTTAACCAGGTTTGTGATATCCTCCAGCGACAGCCCTCTTTTCTCTTTTCTGAACGCCCCATCCTCCCAATTTGCCCTTGCAAACAGGGATCTGGTGTTATACTGGCTTAAAACCTCCTCCACCAACGCATCCAAAATAGCCTGTTTGTTTTCAAAATGGCTGTACAGAGAGGCTTTGCGAATGCCCACTGCATCTGCAATGGTGGAAAGGCTGGTTGCTTCAAAACCTTTGACCGAAAACAGCTCCAATGCCACATCCAAAATCTCTTGTTTCGTATTTCCTCTATCCATTCCCATTTCTCCTTCGTTTCAGCTAAAGTGTCCAACGATCCATACAATTCATACGATATACCCATATTATAGCTACCTATCGTTCGGTAGTCAATAGTTTGGGGAGATATAATAAAACCCCTGATTTCTCAGGGGTTTTTACACGTTCCATTTCGTTACAACCGTATGCACGGTAGATTTACTGATACCGAATTTTTTTGCCGTTTCTCTCACTGTTGCATTGGTATGGATCATAAATTTTGCAACCTCGACCGCTCTTTCTTCGATATACGTTTTCAAACCAAGCACTCCTCTAAGTTTATCTTGGTTATGTATATGCAAAAGCCTCGGGTGAAATGAATCGAAAGCTGCCTTTGACTTCATGAAAAACAAATCAAAATTCCGCAAAAAAGAGATCGAGAAGCTTCTCGATCTCTCTTTTCTTTTTACTTTATTACCAGGCACCTGCATAAGCCAGCGTCACGCTGCTATTGGCTGCGCCGTCTGCCATAGCTTCCGGAATAGATCTGCCTGCGCAGATAGAATACAGGAAGCCTGCAATAAAGCTGTCCCCTGCGCCCATGGTGTCCACCACTTCTACAGGAACAATACCATATGTATAGAATTCCTTGCCATCATAAGCGATGCTGCCAGCTTCCCCCCTGGTAACTACCACAACCTTAGGGCCTTTGGCATACATTTCCACCATGAATTTTTTGATCTCTTCTTCACTCTGATCATCAATGGAGAAGAACGCATAATCCACATAAGGAATGGCGATACCCAAAACGGGATCATCCAATTTTGTTGCGAAGTCGAAGGCGATGGTTGCTCCCTTTTCCTTCAGCAGGGGCAGTTCATTCTCGCACATCCCCCAAAGACCGGAAACGACCATATCATAGCCTGCCAAAAATTCGATATCTTCCCCATTCAGCTTGAAATCCGCCATAACGCCTTCATCGTAGTCACCGAAAACACGATCCCCATTGATGATCTCCACCTGGGTCACAGCCGTATTTCCTTCCAGCACCTTCATATGGGAAGTATCCACGCCCTTTGCTTCGATGGCATCCAGCATGATCTTACCGTATTTATCTGTACCAACTGCACCGATATAGGTGGATTCGCCCCCCAGACGGGCCACATACACCGCCACATTGACGGGATTGCCACCAGGGTAAGCATTGCCATCGCTATAAGCATCTACGCAGTTGTCGCCTGCTGCCGCAATTCTGATTTTTCTATCCATTATTTATCCTCCAAAAGCTCTCGTACTCGTTTGATGGCCATTCCTGCGTAAACAGAAGGTTCTTTCAGATACCCTGTCACCAGTTCGATGGTAGCCTGTCCATCATATCCTGCCGCCCGAATTTCTTTCAGCACAGGGCCCAGGGGAAGGCATCCATCCCCGGGCAGGATATGGCTGTCGCTGATGCCATCATTATCAATGATATGCAGATATTGGAACCTATCGCCCAGTCGGCGGACATATTCCGCTGCAGGCTCCCCTGTGGTAAAAGGCACTGCCAGATCTGTCATGCCCACCAGATTGGGGGACTGCACCACGTTCAAAGCCCGTTCCAGATCCCGCAGGCTGCAAATGACGTTGCTTTCGTAAATGGTCAGAGGCTCCAGCACCAGTGTCACGCCCTTTTCCCCTGCATAGGCAGCCAATCTCCGCAGGCTTTTCATCAGACGTTTCATCATATCCGCATCGCTGGCTTCATAGCCCCCGTGGCCTGCAGAAAAGAGCATCTTTTTCGCCCCGATTTCCGCAGTGATGTCGATGGCATCCTCCAAATACTGCATGCTTCTTTCCCACTGCAGTTCATCCCCCATCATATAGTTGAAGGGGTAACCATTATGCTCCGGTGTAAAACATTCCACGGGCATATCATATTTATCGATCAGCTCACGGATGTGGGCTGTTGTTTTCAATTTCAAATCTTCCACATAAGCATGGGGATAGCCGCCCCAAAGCTCGATATAATCATAACCAAAGCGTTTTGCATCCGCAAAGGCTTTCTCAAGGGGATATCTTTGATATCCGCAAGTAAACAAACCCAGTCTCATACTTTTCACTCCTTTTCCAGAAGTTATTATGATAAAAAAGCTGCTGCAAATCTCTTTACAGCAGCCTAGCGGAAGGGTTCGGGAAACCAGATGGTTTCCCGACTTTCATCCGCAGGCGGAATTCACTTCCGCCGAGGAAAACAGGGCGTTTCAAGCTGGCGCCGGAACGCATCTGTTTATTCATCTGTTCAAACTCGCCAAAATCCTGATTTTGGCGAAGGGCAAACGGAGTTTGACCTTTAATAATCGAACTGTCTGTAATATCTTCTGATGGGCATGGGATGACAATTGATGCGTTCAATGTGTGCATCGATGCGCTGTGTTACCGCATGCATCACCAGATGGCTGATATGTCCGCGGTATTTTTCACTGATCCCTTCGATAGGATAGTCTTTGGTATCAATGACTTCGTAGTTTGCACAAACCTTAGGCAGGAATGCCACCACTCTTTCGCTCAGTTTTCTCTGGGAATCTTCGCCAACAAAAACAGTCACTGCTGTATTTTTGTCTACGATTTCCAGCATGCCATGGAAGAATTCTGCACTATGGATGGATTTTGTTCTGATCCAGTGCTGTTCTTCCCAATAGCACATGGCATAGGAATAGGTTGCGCCATACTGGTTACCTGCGCCTACGAAATAGTGGATAGGGTCTTCGCAGTGTCTTTCTGCATAAGCCTTGCCAAAGTCATCGGCAGCCTTTTCCACTTCCACCAGACCCTTTGCCAGGTACTGGTCCATTTCTGCATAGAATGCATCGTAATCCTCGAATTCACCGGCATTCTTCATGAAGCAGTCTGCCACCATGAAGAATTTCAGCTGTTCATTGGCGGGATAGGAAATGCAGTAGTCTACCATTTCTGCCAAGGCAGCTGTTTCTTTATCGATAAAGCCAAAAACCTTGGCACCGGCAGCCTGGGCCTTCTTTACGCCCTCTACCATTTCGATGGTGCTGCCTGTAACAGAGGAAATGATGACGATGGTGCCTGCACCGATGCGGCGATTGCCTGTTGTCACATATTCCGCTGCATTTTCCACAAAGAAATCCAGAGAGGACATTTCCTTCATGTGTACCTCTGCCTGCAGGCAGGAAGCCCAAGTACCGCCGATCCCCAGCCAGCAGATATTTTTATAGCCTTCTGCGCAGATCTTGTTTACGATCTCCTCGATCTGAGGGCGCAGGGCCAAAGCGCCATTCACGCTTTCGATTTGCTTCTGTTCATCAAACTTAATAATCATAGTAATTATTCTCCAACTTTCAGTTTCTGGTAGTAGTCATTGTAGATTGTCAGAGCTTCGCCAACGTCTTCCTGGAAGAATACGTTTTCTTTGTAATCAAACTGTCTTGCAGGGTCGTTTTTGTATGTTTCGGAAGCTACTTCTACTGCTGCATCGTTAGGGCAGGAATAAGGGAATTCGTCCAGATTCTTTGCCATAACTTCGGGTGTGCAGATATAGTCCAGGAATTTTTCAGCCAGGTCAACATGTTTTGCACCTGTAGGGATTACGTACAGGTCCATACCCAGCTGGATCGCATCGTCTGTGAAAGGAGCGATCTTGATTGTGTCTTTTTCAGCCATTGCCCAAGAAGCGTTGCCGTCATATGTAACAGCTACGGATACTGTGCCGTTTGTCAGGTTCTGTTCTGCATTGCCGTATGCAGCTACGTTTTCGTTGAATTTTACCAGCCAGTCATAAGCTTCCGCAATTTCTGCTTCGTTTGTGGAGTTGGGGTCATAGCCCAGAGCTACCAGAGCCATAGGGAACAGGTTTCTAGCACCGTCGATGGTGGAGATCTGGCCTTTCAGAGCGGGATCCAGCAGGTCGTTGTAGGATGTGATTTCGATAGGGCATGTTGCGGAATCATATACAACGTAGATGTAGTTCATCAGGTAAGGCACGCAGTAGCCTTTGGATACCCAGTAAGCATCGTTGATGTTTGCGGAGTTAGACACATTGTCCAGGTTGATTTCTTCTACATAGCCGCCTGCGATCAGAGATTCCATGTAAGCGTCACATGTCATGATCAGATCGTATTCTTCGCCGCCGCCAGCTGTCAGTTTGTTGATGGCGTCAGCATTATCGCTCATGTAGGACAGATTTACTGTGCAGTTGTTTTCTTCTTCGAACGCTGCGATCAGGTCGTCAGAAATGTACTGCTGCCACATATAGATGTTCAGTTCAGTACTTGCTTCTGCGTTTGCGTCTTCTGCGGGTGCTTCATTGCCGCCGCATGCTGCCACGGACAGTGTCATTGCACCTGCCAGCAGCAGAGTTAAAAGTTTTTTCATAATAAAAACCTCCCTTAAATTTTACCCTTTTTCTTTTTGAAAGAGTGTTGAATGATATTATTCAAAATCATCGCCGTAACGATGACAAGAACCATGATAGTAGTCAATGCATTGACATCGGGCGTAATGCCGGATTTATTCATTGACAGGATGAGCACAGGCAGGGTGGACTGTCTGGCCCCCGCCAGCATGTTACTCATAACAACGTCGTCGAAGGACAGCGTAAAGGAAAGGAACGCTGCACTCATAACGCCGGGGAAGATAGTCGGCAGTGTGACCCGCAGGAAGGTCTGGATGCGATTTGCCCCCAGGTCCATAGATGCTTCTTCCAGTGTGTCATTATCGCCGCTGATACGGCCCTTGATGGTAACCACCGCATAGGGGATACAGAAGGTACAGTGACCGATCAGGATGCTGCCCATGCCCAGAGAAACGCCCACCTTCATAAAAATGATCAGCAGGGCTACAGCCAGAACGATCTCCGGCACGATAATGGGGATATACAGCATATTATTGATGGCTTTTTTGCCTTTGAATTCATATTTCTTCAGACCAAGGGCACCGATGGTGCCGATGAATACGGAAATGATGGTGCTCAGGATGGCGATGATGATACTATACCAAAGGCTGCTGATCAATGCAGAATTGGAGAACATCTTCGCATACCATTGGGTGGTAAAGCCATTCCAATAATAGTTGTATCTCTGGTTATTGAAGGAAAACGCCATCATGACCGCAACAGGGATATACAGGATGGCATATACCAGAAATGCGTAAACGTTGCTGAGGATATTGATGCGTTTTTCTTTCTTTTCTCTTCTCGTCAGTGCCATTTACACCACCTCCATATCTTCGATCTTTGCAAATCTTGTATAAATGAAGATGAGCAGCATGGTAACGAGGATCAGCAGTACGGACAGAGCCGCACCCAAAGGCCAGTTTCGGATGGAACCGAACTGGTTCTTGATGATATTACCGATATAAAGGACTTTGCCGCCGCCCAGCATATCTGTTACGGTATAGATACCCAAGCTGGGAATGAATACCAGAATGATGGCAGAGAAGATGCCGGGGAAGGTAATGGGCAGCGTGATCTTCATAAATGTGGTTCTGGCGTTTGCGCCCAGGTCGGCAGAAGCTTCCAGCAGGGATCTTTCCAGCTTTTCGATGGTGCTGTACAAAGGCAGTACCGCAAAGGGAAGCATATTGGTGACCAAACCGATCATAACCAGACTGTCTGTATAGATAAAGGAGATGGGCTTGTCCACCAGGCCTGTATTCACCAGGAAATTATTTACGGGACCGCTGGTCTGGAACAGCAGCAGCCATGCGTTCAGCCGCATCAGAGAGTTTGTCCAGAAGGGGATCATCAGCAAAGTGATCATCTTTGCTGCCACATCCTTGGGCTTTCTGGCAATGATATAAGCAAAGGGATAGCCGATCAGGATACAGAGCAGCGTCGTGATGCCGGCTGCCTTCAGAGATTTCAGAATAACTGAAAAATATGTAGGGTCTAAGATGGTCCGATAGCTTTCCATTGTAGGTTTATATACAACGTCACCAAAGACACCTCTGGACATAAAGCTGATCACAATGATATACAGCAGAGGGATGGTCACAAAAAGGATCATCCACAGGGAAACAGGGCCTGCCATAGCCAGCTTGGGCAGCAGATTCTTTTTCTTAGGCATTGCAGCCTGATTTGCACTATTCATCAAACCGCCCCCTGCTCAAATTTTTTGATGGCAACTGCCTTTTCGGGTTTCCAGGATACATAAACCTTTTGACCTTCGGAAACCGTCTGATCCTGTTCAAATCTGGAATATTTCACTTCCATGCCGGTTGTCAGGTCGATGGCTGTTTTTACCACAGAGCCCTGATAGATAAAGTCTTTGATCTTCCCTTCCAGGGAGAAGCCTGCCACAGGAGAAGGGGAAGCTTCCAGATATTCGGGACGAATGGAAACGTGCATTTCTTCGCCTACGGCAAAATCTTCACCGCAGACCTGCAGATTGCCTGCTTCTGTTTCCACTGTCAGCACATTTCCTTCTTTTGCGATCACTTTACCATCGAAAATATTGGATTCGCCGATAAAACCTGCAACAAATCTTGTTTTGGGATGTTCGTAAATTTCTGTAGGGCTGTCCAGCTGTTCCAGGATACCATCGTGCATGACTGCAATACGGTCGCTCATGGTCAGAGCTTCTTCCTGATCATGGGTAACGTAGATAAATGTGATACCCAGTTTTTTCTGCAGACGTTTCAGCTCGATCTGCATCTGTTTGCGCAGCTTCAGGTCCAGGGCCCCCAGAGGTTCATCCAGCAGCAGCACCTTCGGTCTGTTTACCAGGGCACGGGCGATGGCAACACGCTGCTTCTGCCCACCGGAAAGCTCGTCGGGTTTTCTTTTTGCATAGGGTTCCATCTGTACCATTTTCAGCATTTCCGTTACCCGTTCATTGATCTCCGCTTTTGGCACTTTCTTGATAGTCAGACCATAAGCGATATTATTGAACACTGTCATATGAGGGAACAGCGCATAGTTCTGGAACACGGTATTTACATTTCTCTGGAAAGGTTCTTTATCTTCCACCCTTTCTCCTTCTACCTTAATGATCCCTTCCGATGCTTCTTCGAACCCTGCGATCATACGCAGTGTTGTTGTTTTGCCGCACCCGGAGGGTCCAAGCAGTGTTAAAAATTCGCCCTCGCCGATTTCAAGATTCATATTTTTTACAACAACATTGTTGCCAAATCTTTTCACTACACCTTCAAGGGTAATAATGGGATTGTTCATTTTTTGCCACACCTTTTCTCATTTGCTCGTTGCATAAATCCATAAGATATACTTAATTATTACTATATCACCATCAGGAAAGCATTACAAGAATGGTTTCCGCTCCTTCTGTATATTGTGAAAAATCAATAAAGAAATCATATTGCAGTCAATTTATCAATAGTAAATTTAACTTCTTCAGATGATTGAATTTCATAAGATTCTTTGTTAGGATAAATCGTTGAACGTTTACAGATTGAAAAGAGAATCTGCCACTCGGCGATTCCCAATTGATAGGAGAAAGAATAAAAATGACCCATGATACCAACATGACACAGGGCAAGCCAATACAGTTATTGATCCTGTTCGCCCTTCCCCTGATGCTGGGAAATGTATTTCAGCAAGTATATACCGTTGTAGATATCGCCATTATCGGACGGGGCGTTGGCATGGATGCCCTGGCAGCCCTGGGCAGTGTGGACTGGCTCAACTGGATGATGCTCGGCATCTGCCAGGGGTTTACCCAGGGATTTTCTGTCCGCATCGCTCAAAAATACGGTGAAGGGAACCTGGATGAAATGAAGCAGTTCATTGGACAATCTGCCGTACTTTCTGCCCTTTTGTCTCTGTTCTATCTCATCCTAGGGCAGCTGCTGCTCCGTTTTCTGCTGATGCTGCTGCGTGTCCCTGCGGATCTTTTCCCCATGGCAGAGCTTTATACCCGCACCCTTCTGATCGGCGCTCCTGCAGTCATGTTCTTTAATTACTGATCTTCCGTACTGCGGGCAGTGGGCGACAGCAAAACGCCCCTAAAAGCCATGATCCTGGCTTCTGTCATAAATATCCTGCTGGATCTGATGGCTGTCTTTCTGCTGCATTGGGGCATCGCAGGGGCAGGCATGGCTACAAACATTGCCCAGTGCCTGGCTGGTGTCATCTGCGCCGTCAAGATCTCAAAAAATCCTGCCCTGCATTTTGGCAGGAAAGAACTGCAAAAAAATATCGTTATCCTGAAAAACCTAACTGCCATCGGCACCCCGGCAGCAGCCAAAAATGTCATCATCTCTATGGGGGGCATGATCGTTCAGACTGTCGTCAACCGATTCGGAACAGCCTTTATTGCCGGCTTCACCGCAACCAGCAAACTATATGGCCTTTTGGAGATCGCCGCCATTTCCTACGGCTATGCCATCACCACATACGTGGGGCAGAATTATGGCGCCGGAAAACCGGAGCGCATCCGCATGGGGATTCGCTCTGCTATCCAACTGGCAGTGATGACCTCCCTGGTCATCTCTTTGGTCATGTTCCTTTTCGGCAGGCAGCTCACCTCTTTGTTCATTTCCCCGGAAATCCCTGCCCTGGCCGCAGAAGCAAAGCATATCGCCTACCTTTATCTGCGGGTCATGGCAACATTCCTGCCCATCCTTTATCTGCTTTATGTGTATCTATCCGCCCTGCAGGGCATGGGATATACCGTAACCACACTGATTTCCGGCTTCATCGAATTTTTCATGCGCCTGCTGGTCGCATGTGTGATCGGATGGAGCGGCTACGAAATGGGGATCTTCAGCGCAGAAGTCATCGCATGGTTCGGCGCATTCCTTTACCTGATGATCCATTATCATAAAAAAATCAAATTATTGGAGAAATCTTCTGCACAGTCATAAAATGGTTTTTCCCTCTGCGTTACATCAGCTTTTTCAGTTCCTGATAGACTCTGCCGATGGGCAGACCTACCACATTATAATAATCCCCTTCGATGCCCTTCACATGGATGGCAAAATCCCCCTGGATGCCATAAGCACCAGCCTTATCCATGGGGTCGCCGCTGGCGATATAGGCTTTAATCTCTGTTTCAGACATCGGGTACAGATATACCTCTGTTTTTTCCGCAAAGGTGATGCTTTTTCCCTGCTTTCCTGTGCGGATGATGGTCACGCCGGTATAGACCTGATGGCAGTCATCGGAAATGCCCGCCAGCATACGATAGGCATCTTCCTCATCCTTTGGTTTGCCCATGATGGTTTCGCCTTTGGCGACGATGGTATCCGCTCCGATGATGATACATTCCTCCGCCTGCTGCTCTGCGATCTCCTGGGCCTTCTGGCGGGATAATTCTATGACCACCTCCGCAGGGCTTTCTTTTGTGATGGTTTCTTCCCCCTTGGCAGGGATGATATCAAAGGGCAGACCGATTTTTGCCAACAATTCTTTTCTTCTGGGAGAGGCCGAAGCCAAAATCAATTTCATATTGTCCTCCTTGTATATTCCTATTTGCTGCATTTATGATAGCATAACAGACAAAAAGAGCCAATACAGGCTCTTTTTTATTTTCTCATTCTCCGCTGTTCATAGGATAGGAGACCAGACGGCTTCCCTCCAAGTCCTCTTTCTGCAGCTCTACCGTTTTGATGCTGTGATTATCATAGGTCTTATAATAATAAATGCCTTTATCCAGGTTGCAGCAGGAAGAATAGATGGTGATCTCATATTTTCCCTCACCCAGATGGCAGCAGCCTCTCTGCTGTTCCACAGACCCAAGGATATGGAAGAACTGGCTGACGCTTTCCCGTTCACTTTCCCCGGAAAGAGAATTCAGCTTCACAAAGGCCGCACGGATAAAACGGGAGGAAGAACTGAGATCCCCCGGCAGGCCAAAGCCGCCCATGCCCCGGCTGAAGGACTGTATATCCACCTGGGGGGCAAAGTGATTGACAGCAGGCTCTGCCGTCACGTTCATATACTGGCTCAGATTTTGCAGATGGAAGGGGAAAGGCGGGTTATTGGTGAGAATGCCCACGGGGTTGTCATAAACATGGAGCCCATCTGCCGTAGCTTCTACGGTGATGCTTCTTTTTCCATCAGCAATGATCCAATGGAGCTGGCTGTTGGGCAGGGCATCGCTGAAGGGTTCATCGGTGATATTGATGCGCTCCAACAGCTTTTCCGCATCTTCCACCGTTTCACACTGGCCCAGGATCCACATCAGAAATGCCCAGTTGGGGATATTGTCCTTTCCTTCCTTAGGCTTTTGATAAACGGCATTTCCCCCGAACATCAGCCCCGCCATAGCAAGTCCCTTTTCATTGACGGCATCGTAATAAAGGGGACAGCCTTCGGCAACATGCGCCATGCCGATCATGGCATGATGTTTTTCCCATTTGACTCCATTGGGAAAGGAAACAGGAAAATTACGAGGGGTAATGGTAACACTTTCCCCGTAGGAAAATTCAAAATCCAGATTGCGTCCGAAATAATGGTCTTTGGTATGATAAGTCACTGCTGTACACATGAAAATTCCTCCTTTTGTAGGCTCTTTCTAGTTTCCGCAGACAGATTCTCTTTTATGCAAGAGGGGCGCAATACAGCGCCCCCGACCATAAAAATCTGTTGTCATGCAGAATCTTTTTTCTATTAGAATTGATAGGTGATCTCAAAGGACACCGCACCCGTTTCGGGAGGAGCGATGATACCGGGAGACAGATAAAAAGCAATGCCATTCTCTGTCAGGTAAAAATCCACCTTGTCCAGATTCTTTTCCAGTCTGCTTTCCGCATTGGAGTAAAATGCATCCGGATCTGTCTGGATGAGGGCAGTAAAGGACATCTGCCACAGATATTCCAGATCCTCCCTGCTGTCGGAAACCAGATCGCTGAGGGCACATTCCTTTCCACTGCTCAGGTGATAGGTATGGGAAAAATAAGTCACGCCCTCCTCTTCCCCATCATAGGAAGAGACAGAAGCCAGAAAAGAGGCATAGCCATTGGCATTTCTGGTCAGGGCATAGGTACCCATATAATAATATGCTCTGAAATCATTAGGGTTCTTTTCATATTCTGCCAGGGCTTTTTTCTCATAAGCCTGCAGGAATGCCTGCCCCTGACCGAAGGTTTCATTGGCCATAGCGCCATTGATAGCAGCTGCCCCTGCCCCTGTGTTCACTTCATCGCACCGCAGGTCCACATTCAGCACGACGGTGCCATCGGGTGCCTGCACCGTTTTGGCATAGCCGCCCTTCATGGGGGTTTCCTGTCCGCCGGTGGAAGGAAGCTGGGGCGTATTGCCCGAGGAAGTGATATCGATCACATAATTGACACCATCCCAGCCCACTTCTGCCCCAAGGCTTTCCGCCACTGCCCGTAAAGGCACCAGGGTACGATCATTGATGATCTGGGCAGGCACAGACATGGTATAGACCAGCTGTCCGTTTTTATATAACCCCGCCTGACCGATACGGAACAAAATCACATCCGTTCCATGGACTGCCGTGACACTTTGGCTGGGCTCGTCCCAGAAAACATCCGCATCCAGCGCTTCGAAAATTTTACGCATGGGCACCAGGGTACGGTCGTTCTGGATGATGGGGGGCTGGTCAAAATTCAGTTTTTCCCCATCCACGTAAACGGTGATGGGCGGGTGGGCAAAGGCAGGCACACAAAACAGCAGCGCCGCCAATACCCCTAACAATACTTTTTTCATGCAACTCACCTTATCTTTTGTTTTCTTCGGCATATTTTGCCGCCAAACCTGCGCAGTATGTGATCATCTGCATACAGTTTCTCTTTCTTGCCTTGCCTTCCCAATCACCCAGGGGATCGGAAAGCTCGGAACAGATCAATGTGCCGTATTCATCCTTGATCTCATTGACCATTTTGCCTACAACGGCATAGATATCCTGCAGTTCGGCGATCCTTTCGGGCATGGTTTCCTTTGCCATAGGGTTTTTTCTGCCCACCATGGCACTCAGCGCCATAACTGCCCCTGTGATGGCACCACAGGTATTTTTGGTATGGCCCATGCCGCCGCCGAAGCCCGTTGCCAATGTGATAACTTCTGCAGGCAGACCTGTTTCAAAATTATTCAGCATCGCTGTCATCACACATTCAGAGCAGTTCAGCCCCTGTTTGAAGCAGTTTTTCGCTTCCTGTTCCACTTTTTCCACTACAGTCAATTCTTTATTTTCATCCATGGTCGTTTCCTCCTTTTATGGCAGTAAAATACAAAGTTCTACATTTTTTATATTACCATAAGAGCAAAAAAAAAGAAATATGGTAAGCCGGCTTCCCTTCAGAAAACATAATTTTCCAAATCCATCGGGTTTTTAAGGGGCGCACCCTGCCATATTTCCCTATCTATTTTTGCATAGAGAAAAGAGCACCCGAAAAGGGTGCTCTTTGTGTGCATGCAATAGCTTAACTCAATGTATGTAAATTGAATTATTTACCGCCCTGTGCTTTGTATGCTTCAATACCTTTGCCCAGCAGTTCGATACCTCTAGCCATATCGTCAGCGTTCAGGATGTAAGCGATACGCAGTTCGTTTTTACCAATACCGGGTGTAGCGTAGAAGCCTTCAGCGGGAGCGTACATAACAGTTTCGCCGTTGTCTCTGAATTTTGTCAGCAGGAACATCAGCAGATCTTCAGCGTTTTCAACGGGCAGTTTGCATGTGATGTAGAATGCGCCGCCGGGTTTCTGGCAAACAACGCCGGGGATCTTCATCAGTGCATCATAAGCCACGTCTCTTCTGTGCTGATATTCAGCTCTTACATCGTTGAAGAAGTCTGCGGGCAGTTTGTACATTGCTGTAGCACCAACCATGTCCAGTGTAGGAACGCACAGACGACCCATAGCAATCTTGTAAACCTGAGCCATGAATTCTTTGTTTTTGCAAACCAGGCAGCCGATACGAGCGCCGCAAGCGGAGAATCTCTTGGAAACGGAGTCGATGATGATTACTCTGTCTTCGATGTCAGCCAGCTGACCGAAGGATGTCATTTCTCTGCCGTCGTAAGCGAATTCTCTGTAAACTTCGTCAGCCAGGATCCACAAATCATGTTCTTTCGCGAAGTCAGCGATCAGTCTCATGTCTTCTCTGGACAGGATGCAGCCTGTAGGGTTACCAGGGTTAACGATGGAGATCATTTTTGTTTTTTCGGAAACAGCTGCTTCCAGTCTTTCTTTGATAGCGTATTTGTAGCCTTCTTCAGCGTATGTTGTAACGGGTTTTACAACACCGTCAGCAGCCTGAATGAATGTCAGGTAGTTTGTGTAGTAAGGTTCAGCTACGATAACTTCATCACCGGGGTTGATGATGGACAGGAATGCCAGTGTCAGCGCTTCGGAACCACCAGCTGTGATCAGAACGTCGTTTCTTTCCAGGTTCATGTCGAATCTCTTGAAGTATTCAACGATAGCGTCCTGCAGTTCGGGCAGACCCCAAGAACCAGCGTAAGCCAGTACTTTCTGGTCGAAGCCTTTTACTGCTTCCCAGAATACGGAAGGTGTTTCGATATCGGGCTGACCGATGTTCAGTTTGTAGATCTTTACGCCTTCAGCTGCTGCTGCGTCTGCGTAAGGGTTGAATTTTCTAATAGGGGAGTTCTGCATTGCCTGCACTCTGTCGGAAATTCTCATGTTTTTCACTTCTCCTTTTAAGATTAACTAATAATTTTTGTATTTGAAGAACTGCGTACTCTTCTCGGAGGACCTTTCCAAACCGCCATGGGGCATACATACCAACCACATCCTGAAAAAAAGTTCAGTATGTATCCAAAAGCACAACGAATTTCGAAAAATCCATATCCGAATACATTATCAGTATACCACTTTTCCTGAGAAAGGCAAGAGCTACTGTGAAAATTTCTACAAACTCGCTTATTTTTGTATAGTATTTCGTACAGTTTTTTCTGCAATGAGAAAAATTGTCCAACTGCATCAGGGGAAAAAGTCTAAATCAAACTGAAAAATAGTTCATTTTCTCCTTTTAAGATAAAGTAAAATATTCTTTTCTTGGCAAAAATGAAAACTCAACAATATTTTCCCCGCCTTTATAATATCCTTTTAGTTTCTTCTCACAGGAAAAATGGAAAATAAGAACGTTATTTTTTTATTGAATTAGACGGAAAAAAATCCCTTCTAAAAAGAAGGGATCTCTTCATTTTCTCACTGATCTGACAGGACAGGGGTCTTCCCCCTGCTGCTGACAGACAGCCCCAGAATTTTTGCAATGTCTCTGGTTTTCAGATAGGTCACGCCGTCCTTGCGGATCATCTCCACGGTATATTCTTTCTCATTATAAATAATGGTTTCTTTCTGTACCATTTCTTCCTCCTCATAATCGATATCCTTCAGGCGGAACCAATGGGTGAAGCCGCTGCCTGCCACATTGCCCCCACGAACGCCGTATGGGCTGCTATCAGCCGCAATATATCTGCCATTGCCCATATAAATACCAATATGGCCTTTTCTCCAGACCGCAGCGCCAATAGGCGCCTGATTTACCGTAGAAATGGGAAACACCTGCTCCGCCGTGTCGTGGTAGCCCTGAGAATTGCGGTGGATGCCTGTACACCAGGAAATCAGACCGCTGCAGTCCACGCAGACCTGCCCGATCTTTTTCGCATCGCTTTCCCAGACCAAGGGACCGAAGAGGATCTTCAGCCGGTCGTATTTTTCCTTCGTCAGCACGTCCCCTTTCATGCCGTAAACATAGGCTGTGCCCAGCTTGCTTCTGGCAAAGGCCGCCAATTCCTTTCCTGTCATTCATTGTCCCCCTTTTCCGTTGTCTTTTCTGTGATCTTCTGATGCTGTGTGCCAAAATAAAAGGCGATGACGATGGAAAAAATATTCAGAAATTGCCCCCCGTCAATGCGGCCTTTTATGGATAAATAAGCAAAAACCACTGTCAGCACCACAGTCACGATGCTTTTTACCGTTAAAAGATTTGTCACAGTATCGTTCCATTCTTTGCTCATGTTGAAATCCCCCTTTCTTGCTCTACTCTCTTTTTATGCCCCCTTCTCAATCATGTGCCGTTTTATTCAAATGTTTTTCCAGCTTTTGATAGGCATCGCTGACGTTGCCATTGGCCCCCAGCTGTTTCAGCCCGTCCAGGGTCGCCAAAAGCCCATAGCACATGACGCACTGTTCTTTTTTGATGGTTTCGATCTCAAATTCCTGCTGTTTCTGCTGTTCCATCCATCGGAAGCTTTTATAGAGTATGGCACCCAGCGTGCCGAAGGCTCCGGCGATGGTCGCCAGACGGATGATGGTATCTGCCGTAAGATACAAAAAAATCCCTCCTTTCTGATTTTTTCTTCATCATAAAGGAAGGATGGTATGGGGTAGTCTCAACTTTTGTTTTTGGCGGGGAAGGCCCCCGCCATGGTCAAAGCATTTTGCTCCGCAAAATCGCTGACTTTGTCAGCGCCCCCGTTCTCTTCGGGGTGCTCTCGTGGCGCTCGGTTCAATTCCCATTTGCAATAAAAAAAGGAACACCTCATAGTGTTCCTTTTTTATACGGAGATGGAGGGATTTGAACCCTCGCGCCACGTTAATGACCTATACCCTTAGCAGGGGCACCTCTTCAGCCTCTTGAGTACATCTCCACAAAATGCCTACTGCAAGAGACAGTATACTATAAGTCAAGACATTTGTCAAATCTTTTTTACTGGAAAAAACAAGAAATATTCCAATATTTTAAACCGACGCTGCCCACCTCGAAATATAGTCGTCTGCTCTCCTTCGCTATGCCCAGTCGGCACGCTCCTTATTTCTCACCTTTGCCGGGTTACCCGGAGTTCATGGCTCAGTCCGAAATTCCGTAATACAACAAAAAAGACACCCTTCTGGGTGTCCTTTTTCATTGAATTGGCTACCGGACTGCTCTACTCCGCGTTAGTATAAAAAAGTGGGCGGAGAAGGATTCGAACCTTCGAAGCTATCGCAACAGATTTACAGTCTGCCCCCTTTGGCCGCTCGGGAATCCACCCACATAAGAAAAAAGCCGAATCGGACTCGAACCGATAACCTGCTGATTACAAGTCAGCTGCTCTGCCAATTGAGCCACATCGGCGTAACTCGTACTGAGTACAGATGATATATTACCATCGTTTTGTCCATCCGTCAAGCAATTTTTTTGCGAAAAACAACATTTTTTTAAAAAAATTTCGAAAATGACCGTAAAATGCTGAATAAATAGGACTGCATAAACCGCAGTACCACCAGCAGGCTTGCCAGATAGCACCCCAATTCGATGGGCTTCTGCATAAAATTGTTCTGCCATTTTGCCGAAGCCATGGCCTCCAGCACCGATTGGATGCAAAGGATCAAAAACAGCTGCCCTGCCAATGCCAAAAAACCATCCATGCCTTGCTCTCCTTTGGAAAATCTTCAATTTATCTTATGAATTTCCCCCTTTTCAAATGCAGAATTTAAGCGCATAATAGAAGGAAGTATCAAAGAAAGCAACAGGGCTTAAGTTTCCCGCAACCTTTCTTTGCAAAGATCATATATCAAATGGTATGTAAATTCCTCTGAGGGAGGTTTTGGATATGAAGAAAAAAATAGTAAAGTATTTTCTGGCATTTTTCGGCGCCATTGGTGCGGCCCTTGCCGGTCTGGCGGGGTTCCAGAAGCTTTGCCTGAAAAGAGCCCAAAAGAAAAAAGATGAGACCCATCTCATGGAAACATACGAAACAAAAGAAGGCACCGTTGTCTATCGTTCCCTGGGACACGGCAGACCTCTGCTTTTGGTCCACAGCATGATGCTGGGGGCATCCTGTCGGGAATGGGACGATGTGATAGACGCTCTGGCGGCAGATTACCACGTATATGCTATGGATCTGCCCGGCTTCGGCAATTCCTTCTGCCCCAAGGAACCCTGGACAGCATATCAATACGCCGCCTTCCTCCACGATTTCATCGAAAACGCAGTGAAACACCCTGTCTGCTTCTGCGGTGCCAACGCAGGTGCCGATTTTGGCCTGATCCTTTCCCTGCTCCATCCTGAGGATATCCGCCGTATGGTGATGATCTCCCCGGAAGGCATCGGCAAAGGCTTTGCCACCGACGAGGATACAAAGCCCCTGTCCCTGCTCCTTGCCCCCGTGGCAGGCACCCAGAAATTCCTGATGGGCACCTCCAAAGGGAAAATCAAATCGATTTTGGAGGATGCTTTTTATGCTAAGGAAACCATTTCCCCGGAATTGGTGCAGAGATACGCCGACGCTGCCCGCTATGGCATCCATGCTCAGGCAACCTTTGCCGGCATCCAGACAAGGTTTTACGCGGCAGATACGAAGCCTGCATTTGACCAGCTTTCCATCCCCTTCCTGATGATCTGGGGAGAGGAAAACAAGATGAATCCGGCAGAGCATTTCGACACAGCAGAAAAAATGAAGGACTATGGTTCCTTCGCCCTCTTTGAAAAAACAGGTGCTTTGCCCCACATGGAAAATAGCAAGGCATTCTTGGAAAACGTAAGAGAATTTTTGAAATAAGGAGAAATACAAATGAATTTTGCAAACATACCCGGACTTTCTCAGGCAGATATGGAGACCTTTTTCCGCGACGCCATGAAGCCCGGCTCAGAAATCAAACACCACGGTGTCATCCCCCGTATGGATCCCCGCTTCGTTTCCTGCGATTTCGAAAAAGGCACACTGGATATTGCCTATGATGTGCAGGAATGGGAGCTGAACCCTGAAAATATCATCCATGGCGGCATGACCTCTACGGCACTGGATACCACCATGGGCATGCTGGCCCATTATTATACTCATCTGAATGCCCCTACGGTGGTAACGGTGACCATGAACGTCAGCTTCCTGAAGCCTATCGCTCTGGGGGACACCTTCCACGTCAAATGTCAGCTGGATTCTGTAGGGCGCACTCTGGCAACGGTAAAGGCGGAAGTGCGCCTGGAACGGGACGATATTCTGGCATGCATCGCCACAGCCACATTTATGGCTGTCAGCGGTTAAGGAGGTGAAACTGATGGCATTGATCACATTAAAAGACGAAATTTCTTCTCAGGAAAATATGGAACAGTGGCTTTCCCAGCTGGGTCACCCCGATAACCCCATTTCCAATAAGGGGGTGCTGGTGCATCTGGAACCCCATTTTGTTTCCTGCGATTTTGAAAAAAGAGAGGCCTGCATCGCCTTTGAAGCCCTGCCTTGGGAGCTGAACCCCGGCGGCAGTCTCCACGGCGGCATCATCATCACCTGCTTTGATGTTTCCTTTGGCCTGACCTGCCATTATTATGCCAAACAGCACATGATCACCACCGTAAACCTGACCACCACCTTCCTGAAGCCTGTCCTTCTGGGGGATATGGTGCAGTATCGGGTGAAGATCACCAATCTGGGGCGTACCCTCATCAGCATGGTGGCAGAGGGCTGGGTCAACCGCAATGGAAAGGATATCCTTGTGGGCACGGCTACAGCGACTTTTATGAAGCTGGATAAGACTTTTGATCAACCCATTTAAAAAGTAAGACCTTCGCACTGCGAAGGTCTTTTTCTTTTCTTCTGTCTGTTACATTGGAATGATGCCTTACTTTTTCTCCCGCGTATTCCAAACAACTGCCAGGATATCTTTCAGCACAAGAAAAGCATCTAAATCATTGTATCCATATTTTTCTTTTAAGTCAGCCAGCAGTCTGCTCAGCTCTGCCGCATAATAGGATACCTCAACTTCCTGCTGATATTGGGCAAGGATAGGGTATTTTTTTGCCCACATTTTTGTCCAGTCTATTTTTTCTGATACCTCTTCACTGGTTCGGTCGATGGCTTCCTGTATTTCCTTTTCCTGGGACAATCCATTGTCTTTTTCACTCATGGCACATCCTCCTCCATCCTCAAAATTCCTGCAGTATCAGGGAACCATCCATACCGCTGATGACCACAGCAAAATTCCTTGTCATGCCATTCCCATCCACATAAGAAATGCCATAATTGGGGATAGTGCCATAAAACGTCATGCCTACCATGAGGGGACGTTCCGGTGCCAATGCATCAAGGGCATACAATTTTTCTGTGGAAAAGGTAACCTTTCCGTTTTCATCCACATCCTCCAAGGAAAGGGACAACACCTGAAAGTCCTTTACAGTGCTATGGGCCATAAATAGGATCTTTTCCTGAGACTCATCTGTATCAGCAATAAATTCATCGTATGCAGGAAGATCTCCTTCCGCATCCGAAGCAAAAATAGCTGTTACAGGCATCTCTGCCGTACTTTCACCGGTAACCCCATAGGAGGAAAAGGGAGTCAGTTCCACGCGTTCTGTCTGCTTTGCCAAATCGTTCTGTATCTTCCAAAATTCCTCCTCGGAAAGATTCAGCTCCTCGGAAGCATCTTTGTCCCATTCACCGGAGGTATTATGATAAAATCCGACTTCCGAGAAGGTTTCATCCTTCTCACAGGTAAAATAATAGTCCTGGCAGATCAAAGACGTTCCATCGGGAGAAATGGTGTAGGTACCGAAAATACTATACATCGCCCCGCCGGAGCCTTGATAGAGAAATCTGCCGTCCCCCATGGAGGTATAGGCACTCCTGCTCCAACCAGAAAGGGTGCAGATGGGCGTGCCATTTTGGCAGGAATATACCGCATAAATTTCTTTGCCGGAATGGCTGTTGTCCATAGCCCCTACCAATAATTCGGGGATACCGTCTCCGCTGATATCCTTTATGCTGTAGCCGATGGCATCAAGAGCATTTTCCCCTTCCATAGCCCACAATGCTTCCGCTACCCCATCGCTGCCTTCAAAATAGATGTCTTCCTCAGTGCCATTAGCAATCAGCCTAAAAAAATCATCCAGAATATCTTTGTAAATTTCTATGCCGTCCACTTCTTCTGCCCTGTCCGCAGCAGGCAATTGGGCATTTTCTTTCTCTGCGCCGCATCCCAAAACCAACAGGGTACAAACCATACAGCATACGCCAAAAAGTACTCTTTTTCCTTTCATGCTTTCACCTCCAGATTCCTCGACACAAGCAAATCCACTTATTCCTTTTCTGCGGGAACATACCGCAGCAGATCCTCCGTCGTGCAGTCCAGGGCATAGCAGATGCGGGCAAGGATATCCAGATCCATTTTTTCCACTTCGCCCTTATACCATTTGCTGACCACTTCAAACCTTGCATCGATGAGCTTTGCCAGTTGGTTTCTGGTGATGCCTCTTTCTTCCATGACTTCTTTTAGCCGCAATTCCACAGAACCATAATCGGCACGGATCAAAACAGGTCTTTCCTTCATGCTGTCCCCTCCTGTCTGTAACGTTCTTTATAGTAACCATTATAAAGCGTTACGGGGGACAAATCAAGCGGAGATATCCTGTCCGCTTTTGCGGATGCGGATAACGATTTCGCAGCCTTCCTCGTCCTGTTTATCCTCATAGACCACATCCATGCCCGAGCGGCGGATGACTTCCACGCTCTGCTTGATGGTATTGGTAAACAGGCGAAAATCCGCCGAGCGGACATATCGCTTTTCCTTCTGCTCCCCTTTTTCCACATAACGGGGGCGCATCTGCTCCAGGGTGGCTTCCACCAGCTCTTCCGTTTTTTTCACGTTCATTTCTTCCTGTATCATCTGGCTGAGGACCAAGAGCCGTGTTTCCTCATCGGGCAGCTTCAGAAGGGCACGGGCGTGGCGTTCCGTGAAATGATATTCCAAGAGCAGTTTTTTCACACTGTCCTCCAATTTCAATACCCGCAGCTTATTGGCGATGGAGGACTGGCTTTTGGATAATTTTGCCGCTAGTTCCTCCTGGGTCAGGCCATAATCCTCCATCATATTGCGGTAGCCCTCCGCTTCCTCCAGAAAGCTCAGGTTCTGCCGCTGGATATTTTCGATGAATGCCATGACAGCACTGTCGCTGTCGCTGACCTGCATCAGAATAGCAGGAATGGTCTCCAAGCCTGCCAGTTCCGATGCCCGCAGGCGGCGTTCCCCTGCCACCAGTTCATAATAGCCGCCACTCATTTTACGGACGGTGATGGGCTGCAGCACGCCATAGGTTTTGATACTGTCCGAAAGTTCCTCCAACGCCGCACGGTTGAAATATTTTCTGGGCTGATAGGGGTTTGAGCGAATTTTATCGATGGGCAGCTGAAAGACCACCTTATCTTTTTTCAAGCGCATTTCCGAAAATTTCAAAACTTCCATATAGTTTACCTCCTTAAGACCTTGGGGACGCTGTCCCCAACACCCCTGCAAGGGACTCAGTCCCTTGACCCGAATGGCACAAAAAATTGCATTTTTTGTGCAGGGAAATTATTTTTATTTTCTTTTCTACATGATAACACGGCAAATTTCTTCCTCGAAAAAAAGCCTTCCACAAAATAGGAATGGCTTCGACAGAAGAAAACAATATTTTACGGAAAACAGCCCCCGCGCAGGTGGTCTGTCGTTGGGAATGTTGTCATGCCTGACTCTCTTTCCCAACGACACCCACCGAGGGAAGGGGGCGAAACAAAAAAAGACAGCCTTACGGCTGTCTCTTGCTCTTACTTCAAAGGATCTTTTTTGATTTTTCCGGCATTGCGGGGGTATTTCTTGGGCGTGGGCGCAATTTTCTCGATGAATACCAATTTATGAGACAAATCGGTATGAGGGATGGCAACATCCCTGATCTCCACCAGTCTGCCGCCCAGCTTTTCCAAAGCACCCTTGGCCTGGGCCACTTCCGCCTCCGCATCGGGGCCTTTCAAAGCCGCCAATCTGCCGCCCACCCGTACAAAAGGCAGGCAGTATTCCGAAAGAACTGCCAGATTTGCCACGGCACGGGAAACACACAGGTCGAATTTCTCCCTGTAATCGGGGTTCTGCCCCCCGTCCTCCGCACGGCTGTGGACATAGTTCAAGCCATCCAGGTTCAGCTGTGCGCCCACCTCCTGCAGGAAACCGATGCGCTTCTGCAGGGAATCCAGCAATGTCAGCTCAATTTCAGGGCAGGCGATCTTCACAGGCACACCGGGAAAGCCTGCCCCGGTGCCAACGTCGATGACCTGCATCCCCTTTTTCCATTCCACCGCAGGCACAAGGCTCAGGCAATCGGCAAAATGCTTCAAAACAACCTCCCGTTTTTCCGTAATGGCGGTCAGGTTCATTTTTTCATTCCATTCCAGCAGAAGGGAAAGGTATGTCATAAACTGCTCCAACTGGGCTTCGCTGAGGGCAACACCCATCTGGTCACAGCAATCCTTCAGTAATGCTTTATATTCCATGGTTTATTCCTTCCCTTCTTTTTCAATGCTGAAAATCTTCCATTTGCCATAGGAATCGGGCTCCGCCACCATACGGAAGGAAAAGATCTCCCCGTCCTTGCTGTTTTTCGTGACAGAAACCGTGCGGATGCCGTTTCTGCTTTCATCAGCAAAGCAATGGTATTCCTTCAAATCCTTCAAAAAGCCTTCCATTTCCTCATAATCCACTGCTTCTGCAACCCTGCTGGAAAAATAGCCCATGGCTTCCTCTTTTTTTCCGCTTTCCACCGCCTGCAAAAAGGAACGAAGGGTTCCTCTGGGGTTGGGCAGGGAAACATAGGCAGGCTTGCGGTTATCGAAAACGGCATCTTCTAGGGAAAAGGTCCCCTTGGGCAGGTGCAGCTTTTTCTCGCCCCGTTTCAGTTGTCTGTTATTTTCATTCCATGGCAGAAAAAATCCTGTCATAGCATCACATCCATTCAATGTTCTTCAATGTTTTCTTTTCATCTGCTCCATGTAGATGAGCAATACGGAAATATCCGCAGGGGATACCCCTGTGATTCGGCTGGCCTGCCCCAGGTTCTGGGGGCGAACCAGATTCAGCTTCTGTCTTGCCTCCAGGCGCAGCCCCTGAATGGTCTCATAATCCAGATCCATAGGCAGCAGGCGGCCTTCCAGCTTCTTGAACTGCTCCACCTGCTTTAACTGTTGGTCGATATAGCCGGCATATTTGATCTGGATATTCACCTGCTCCCGTACATCCGCAGGCAATTCGGGACGTTCCGGGTCGATTTCCGCCAGAGCATCATAAGTCAGCTGGGGACGTTTGATGAGGTCAGAAAGGCGGGCGCCATTCTTGATAGGAGCTGTGTTGTATCTTTCCAAAAGGGCAACCACAGGCTCACTTGGGCCCATGGTCACACCCTGTACTCTTTCGATTTCCGCCGCCACCAACCGTTCTTTTTCCCGCAGGGCTTCATATCTTTCCTCGGAGATCAGACCGATTTCGTGGCCGATGGGGGTCAGTCTCTGGTCGGCATTATCCTGCCGCAGCAGCAGGCGGAATTCCGCACGGCTGGTCATCATTCTATAGGGCTCTCTGGTGCCTTTGTTTACGATATCATCGATCAGCACACCGATATACCCATCGGAACGCTGCAAAATCAGAGGTTCCTTCCCCTGAATATACTGCACCGCATTGATGCCGCCGATGAGCCCCTGAGCAGCCGCTTCCTCATAACCGGAAGAACCGTTGAACTGCCCTGCACTGAACAGACCGGGGAAATCCTTGAATTCCAAGGAAAGCTTCAGCTGGGTGGCATCGATGCAATCGTATTCGATAGCATAGGCAAAACGGGTAATTTCGCAGTTTTCCAAGCCGGGGATGGTACGATACATGGCGATCTGCACATCCTCGGGAAGGGAAGAGCTCATGCCCTGAATATACATTTCTTCCGTATTTTCCCCTTCGGGCTCCACAAAAAGCTGATGCCGTTCCTTATCTGCAAAGCGGACGATCTTATCTTCGATAGAGGGGCAATAGCGGGGGCCTGTCCCTTCGATGACACCGCCGAACATGGGAGAACGGTGCAGGTTTTCCCGAATGACTTGATGGGTCTTTTCGTTGGTATAGGTCAGCCAGCAAAGGGCCTGAGGCTTTTCGATGTCCTCAGGTTTATTTTCAAAGGAGAAAGGCACGATATCCTCGTCCCCATACTGGGGCTGCATCTTGCTCAAGTCCAGAGAATTTTTATTCATTCTGGCAGGGGTGCCTGTTTTGAAACGGAAGAGGTCGATGCCCATTTCCTTCAGCTTTGCAGAAAGCTTTGTGGCAGGCATCAGGTTGTTGGGGCCGCTTTCGGTGATATGTTCCCCCGTCAGACAGCGGGCTTTCATGTATGTTCCCATACAAAGCACCACAGCCTTGCAGTTGTAGACCGCACCGGAAGCCGTCACAACGCCGCTGACCTTGCCCTCCTCCATGAGGATATCCACGATCTCCGCCTGTTTGATTTTTAAGTTAGGTGTATTTTCCAGACGATGCTTCATTTCTGTCTGATAAGCGATCTTATCCGCCTGGGCCCGCAGGGAATAAACCGCAGGGCCTTTGCCCGTATTCAGCATTTTTGTCTGGATATAGGTTTTGTCGATGACCTTGCCCATTTCACCGCCCAATGCGTCGATCTCCCGCACCAGATGCCCCTTGGAGCTGCCCCCGATGGAGGGGTTGCAGGGCATCATGGCAATACTGTCCAGAGAAATGGCAAACATCACCGTATTCATGCCAAGGCGGGCCGCCGCAAGGGCCGCTTCACAGCCGGCATGACCGCCGCCGATGATGGCAACGTCGATGGTTTCTGCATGATACATATTCAAATTCCTCATTTCTATAAAGGATTATCATTGAAAATTACTCTAATACTTTATTTTACACGAAAAAAAGGGAAAACACAACGTTTTCCCTGCAAAATGTCAAGAATAAATTGCAAAAAACTTGAAAAAATTTTTTGAACAAGGCAAAATTGAGCCGCTGGACAGGTCCAGCGGCTCTTGTTTTATCCAATTTTGCGGCAGATAGCAATGCAAAAGCCGCCGGAGGGCATAGAGCCGCCCCGGCTGGTTGGAGATGCGTATGCGGTTTTAGGCGGCCAGGTACTCCCGCATCAAAGCCTCTGAGCTTTTCCACCCAAGCACCTTGCGGGGATAACTGTTTATCCACCGCTCTGCTTTGCGGATGTCTGAGATAGCCACCTCATCAAAATTGGTGCCCTTGGGAAAAAACCGCCGGATTATTCTATTCATGTTTTCATTGCTCCCACGCTCATGTGGTGCGTATGGGTGGCAGTAGTAAACACGGGTGCGCTTTCCTTTTCTGCGGCAGGACTTCTCCATCCCCTCAAAATCTGAAAACTCACAGCCGTTGTCCACGGTGATGCTCTTAAAAATGCGGTAAAAGTTTTTGCCAAAGCGGCGCTCCAGACCATTGAGAGCACGGACCACGCTGGCGGATGTGTGATCTGGTACAGCCAAGATGATGCCAGCTCTGGTGAGCCGTTCTGTGAGGACCAGCAAGGCCCGGTTGGAGCCCACAGTGCCCATCACGCTGTCAAGCTCCCAATGGCCAAAGGTGTTGCGCTCTTTTATTTCTGCCGGGCGGTGTTCGATGCTCTCCCCACGGGGCGGCTTTGCGGCCCGTTTCTGCCAGCCCTGCTCATAACGGCGGCGGCCTTTTTCGTGTAGGTGCTCCGGCGTGAGCTCCAGGAACACATCCCCACGGTAAATGTAGTTGTAAAGGGTGCTTTCACAAATGTTTGTGTCAAACTGCTGGCCCTCCCGGATGACGGCCAGAACGGCCCCAGGAGAAAACTGCTCATCAATGATCTTGCGCTCCACAAACTCCACAAAGGCGTAGTCATGGCCAATCTTGAGGTCCGGCCCTTTGTCTTTCAGATGCTCTCTATATTTCCTCTCAGCAACATCCGGGCAATAGCGCTCCTCAAAGGTGTAGTCACTGGTTTGCTGAACGCAGAGGCCCCGGTTGATTTCATTGTAGACGGTTTTGATGCACACGCCAAGGGCCTCAGCAATAGCGGCCTTGGTGCATTTTGCTTTGAGCATCTTTTCCAGCGTTAGCCGGTCATTCCAGGTCAGATGATGAAATCCTTTGTGGTTCATGTCGGTGCCTCCTTGAAATAGAAAAGCGGGGTGCTGCCACCCCGCTTTGCCATGTGTGTCACATCATTGCTTTGTATTGCTCCAGCAGGTCAGTGGTTTCACTGTCCGGCAGGATGTCCTCCAGCTTGCAGTGGAGGGCTGTGCATATTTTCAGCAGCGTGGCCAGCCTTGCGCCGCTCAAGTCCTTGGCTCCCTGTTCGTAATATTGGAGCATCCTGGTGTTGATGTTGGCGGCGGTGGCCAGTTGGGATTGTGACAGACCACTTGCAAGACGGGTGAGCTGGAGCTTGCTGGTTTTCATCTGGTCCATAAAGCGGCACCTCCTGTTGGTTTCTGTCTTTACTATACACCAAAAGGTGTATAGTTGTCAAGAAAAAAATTGAGCAGCCCTTGGAAAAAATGGGCTGCTCATTTCATTTTTCGCCTTTATTTCTCAGCATGTCCGCCATTTCAGTCAACAGGGCAATCTCTCTGTCACTCAAGCCGGTCACATTCACGCTGTCCAGGTTTTCAATGCCCAGCAGGTAGTCCGTGGATACAGAGAACACCCTGGCCAGCTCCACCAGGCACGCAGGGGACGGCATTGAGAGGCCCTGCTCCCAAGAGTTCACACCGTTTCTTGTCACGCCAAGCCGCCGGGCAAGCTCTGCTTGGCTCCAGCCTCTTGCCTCCCGCAGCTTTTTGATTTTCTCTGCGATCATCCGCACCGCCTCCTCTCAAAAATAATTATAGTTGGCACTTATGACATGTCATTATTACTTTTGGCTCCACTACTTGACGAAAAAGTGCTGTGCAACTATAATTGAGAGTGTAAAAGTTCGGAATAAACAAGAAAAGGTGGGGGGAAGATATGAAACGATTTTTAACACGCTTTGGGCGGATAATCAAAACAGCATTAGGAGTGATGTGCGGGTTGTGCACATTGGTCTATGTGGTCACAGCTATCACGGAGGCAGATATGCGGACCATGTTCACAGTGCTGGCCATTATATTTGGCCTGTTCACATTCCTGCTCTTGAGAAAGAAAAAGCCAAAGGCAGAGCCGGTTGTTTCTGATCTGGCGCAGCCCGCAGAGACAGGCATCAATATATCCTTTGCACCACAAGAAGTGACAGAAGATATTTTGCAGGACATGAGGAAATGTTACAAACCAATGCAAGCGCAAGATGATATGCGTATTATGCTGGATAGTTTCAAACTGTGCCAGCAAACTACAAATTTTGATACTTTTATCAGCCGTCTTGAGCTGGGACAAAGGTGCGCTTTGACACTCCTGCAAGCACATAAAGCGGGGTGCAAGGTCCCGGATAAAAAAGACATAAAGACATGTGACACACTGCTGGCCAGTGTCACGGAGCTCAAGACAGCTTTTCTGGAGCGTACTTATATCAAGGAAACAAACGCAGCTTTACTGCTGAAAACTCCAGCCGGACAGCACCGCAGGTTGGAGGCATATTTGACCATGTTGCAAGAGCATGAGGATGATTTCATGGATGTAGAGGATGCATATAATAAAACGCTCAATGACATCCAGACACTAATGCTGTGACAACAAAAAACCGGAGAGGTTTGACCCTCTCCGGTTTTTATCATACTTTGAAAGCATCTTTGAGCAGCCGCTCCAGCTTTTTCTCTATGAGCCCAGGAGCCAAGCGCTCTAAGTCTTGTTCAGATAAGGTGAGGAAATACTGGCCCGGCACCCATCCCTTGCCGTTTGGTGTTCGGTGCCCAAACTCAACATAGCTGGCATACTCCACGGGGTTGATGACCTCAATGGTGTATGTGTTGCCGGTTTTCGTGATTGACAGAGAATTGGCATATTCTGCGCCACTGCCAGGGCTTTGTTTTCCCGTCCAGCCCCGGCGCAGGGTGCCGCCTTTTTTTCCGCTGGCCTTTGGGTATTGGCCAACGGGCGTGCGTGGTATCACAAGGGCCAGCAACCGGGCCGCAAGCTCTTTGGACACATCCCTGCAAAACCGGTCAAGGTCCATGCTTTGGAGCCTGGCAAGGTTATCCCGGAGCTGCTGGAGCTGTTTATAATCGCAGTTGCCCCATCTTGCCATAGTATCACACTCCTCTTCGGCTTTTTTCTATCGGAAAAAACAGCCCGTTTTAGTACGGTAGGGGTAAACTTACCCCTCCGCACTTAAAAGGCCGCTGTGGGGCCTCTGTGCGGCGCACAGGGGCTATTTTTATTCTTTCTTATCCTGCAACTGGATGATGGCCTCTTTCAGTTTATCAAAGCCAAACATTGCCGCATAGGACACGAAAAAGCCAAGCACGATGGCCGCCGCCACAGTGTACCATACCACCCCAATGCTCTTGATCTGGCAGTAGGCGAAAAACACGGCCAGTGTGAGCACCATGGACACGATGACCGCCAGAATGTTGGTGGGCAGCTTGTCCCAGGTGAGCTTTTTGAGGACCTGGACAATGATGTTGGTGACTACCACAAGGGCACCAGCAAGGCTGAGAATAACGGACCAGTCAAAAAAGTTTTCCATGTTCTTTTCTCCTCTCTTTTACCCCACAAGCGTGAGGTCATTGATATTGACTGCGGCGGTGACCACGCCGCCCTGGCCGATGACAACACGGGAGCCAGACATCTCCATCACAGTGTAGGTGTTGGCATACACAAAAGCGGCCAGAGAGCCGCCGGTGTAGGTCTTGGCTCCCTTGTTGACCTTTACCTTGGAGCCCTTGACGATTGCCGCAGAGCTCTCCACGGAGATGTCAGCGGCATCCACCCAGCCATACACGGTGGAGGCACTGCCGGTGGTCTTGATGAGGTGATAGGGGTGCTTGCCGGTCTTGGCCACAGCCGTGACCTTGGCCTTTCCGGGTTTGCAGCTCTTGCCGTTGACCGCATTGGAGCTGACATAGTGCTTGGTGCCCGTAAAGGTCACCACATCGCCAACAGAGAGCTCCAGAGCGGTGCTTGTGCCGTTGCTGGGCTGGGAGGCCTCCGGGGCTTTCCCGTCCACCTCAGCGCCCGTGTAGTCCACCCAAGGCATCTTGCCGTGCTTGGTCCAGGTGCGTGCATCATACCCGGCCTTTGCGCCGATGTTGGCCACTGCGGTGACCTGCACGCAGTTTTTCCAGCGGGGTGTGCACTCCACTGCCAGGCCGCCGCCAATATAAATGCCGATGTGGCCGGAACACCAGACGGCCTCACCAACAGTGATGCCGGAAAAGTCCGTTGTCACATCAGAGCACAGCTTGATGGCCTGGTCTGCTCCCACATCGGGTACGCCGTTGCTGGCGTATGTAGCGCCGCCGTAGGTCTTGGCGGCATTGCCGCACCATCCCCAGAGGATGCCTTTGATGAGGTTGACGCAATCAAAGCCATACACGGGAGGGCTCTGGTCTGCGGCGGCCTTAATCATGGCGGTGCGTGTTGCGTCCTTGTTGTAGGTGTGGTTGGTGCAATAGCGGGTCACATTGGCCCCCGTCAGCGGTGCGCCAAAGCACCCCATCACATACAGCGTCTTATAGTTTTTTGCGATGTCCACGGCCTTGTCCACCAAGGTCTGGGCTTTCATTTTAGCCATGGATGTCCTCCTTTTCAGTCTTTCAGCACGATCTCAGCAGCACGGAGGGCCACATCAGCCCCGTATTTATCCGCAAACTGCTTGAGAAAGCGCTGGGCATATTTCGCCCGGTTTTCATTTTTCGATTTCCAGTAGTAAAAACCGCCCCAGGCTCCGTCTGTCACAAAGGATGTCCCGGCCAGCACCGCAATGGCCGTGGCATCCTTTTCCATGAGCGTGCCAATGATTGTGACAAGGCAGAGCAGGACGGAGATGAAGATGTGCAAAATAAGCATTTTCTTGGAAAACTCCATCCTGCTCACTCTCCTTTAGTACAGAGCATGGATGCCCTGCTCCGTCAAAAAGTCCTTTTGTTCATGTTTGACTTTGCGGGCATATTCCAGGGCAGCCTCCATCTCACCATTGCAGTGGCCATTTTTCAAGGCCTCTGCGGTGGCCTCTCCCAAGGCAATGGCAGCGCCGGTGCTCCGAATGATAAGCACCTCATTTTTCTCACGGGCTTTCTCTCTGGCCTCCTGGGCCTCATCCCGCTTGGTGATGCGCCGCTGGAGCATCCAGGAACAAAAGGCGGTGATGGCCGTGGGGATGCCAAGCAATGTCACCAAGCCGCCAATAGATAGCTCAATAACCACGGGGACCGCCTCCTTTACTCAGTATCAGCGGGGGCCTCATCCCAGCCGTAGACACCGGGCTCCCACACATTGCCGTCAACACTGGAAATCCAGTGTTTCTCATTGTGCGTGACCTTGGCCCCGGCGCTGTATGCGTCATGGCTGCCAAGGGGCTGGCTCCAATCGGGCCACTCCTCAGCGGGGTCACTGGTTACAGCCCACAGGGAGGCTGTTACATCCGGCTCCCAGCCAGTCTGGGAGGTGTGCGCCTGTACGCAGCGGTACAGAGCGCCGTTGTACTGGCGGAGCTGGCCAACGGTGTAGGCAATGTTGGGGGCCCACTCTGCAAAGAGGGCCGCCTGTTCAGATGCGGTCACATCATCAATCTGGCCGCTCTCAGCAAGGACCACAAAGGCGATGGCGGCAGCGTCCTCACGCTGCTGTTTATAGCGTCTTTCTGCGTTGAGAGCCTTGAGGCTCACATTGTTGCTCTGAATACCCATTACTGGAAAGCACCTCCGATGTTAGAAATATAGCCGCCCTCATCGCTTGCGCCCCGGCTCACAGTGAGCTTGAAGTTGAACGCAAAGCCGTTGGCGGCAGTCTGGTTGGTGAAAACATGGTTTGCACCGTTCTTGATGTCCTCCGTGGCATCTTCCCACACGGGGCTGGTGTCCTTGGCGTTGTTGGTGACCAGCACCTCCAGGTTGGCATCCGTGGGAATGTTGCCCACGATGGTGGCCACCATGACAGAAATGAGGTCATCCGCATCCAGAGGCGTGGCCAGGGTCACCGTTGCGGTGGTGATCTTCTTGGTAAAGCTGACAGTATAGGCGGCGCTGTCCGCTTTGCCGTCATTGGCCACCACCTTGAGGGTGTGGGAGCCATTGAGCACCTTTTGGAAGTTGGCGGCGGTCACGGCCTGGAAAGTGTTTGTTGCGCCCAGCGTGGCCGTATAGGTGCGCTTGAGCACATCGTCCAGGTACTCCTTGACCGTCACGCTGTCACCATCAACATCATTGACGGTATAGGTGAAACTAAAGCCCTCAGCCTTGTTGCCCAGGTTTGCCCCATTGGCGGTGCCGCTGGTGATGGTGGGCGCAGTGTTGACGGACACAGTGCCGTCATCGCTGACAGATAGGGAGGAGGGGAGAGTGAAAGCGGGGCGGGACCCGTAGGTGCCGGAGCAGTAGTGGTTGTCGACACTGCCGAGAGTGCGCAAGCAGCAGGCGTCGTTGGTGTTGTTCGTGTACGGGGAGCGGGTCCACTGGACCACAGCAGAGCCGTTGCGGTATGCAACCTGCAAAGTGCTGGCGATGGGCAGCGCTGTGCCCTCTGCGTTGGCATAGCTGGCGGTCTTGCCAAGCTCAGTTACTGAAAGCTGGAAAACAGCATCAGAGCGGGTGGTGACGGATGTGGTGCCGTTGCCGGGGGTGTAGTAGTATTTAGTAGTGCCAATCACCCCACGGATGTCCGCATCCAGCATGTTGAGGTAGTCACCGTTGAGCCAGGAGCGCAGGGCACAGCTTGCCCAAGCGTTCACATTGGAGCTGTGCCATGCACGGGTGTCATAGCAGTCTTTACGGACCACCAGGGTGCGCCCAGAGCCGTTGAGGCCGCTTTCATAGTCATGTTTGGCAACATAGAAGTCCACCAGTACGCCATTTTCTTTGATTTTAATAAGGCTGCCAGTGGATTTGTTACCCAGGGTAGTTGTGGCCATAGATCAGATTTCCTCCTTTAGAATGTTTTGCACACGGTCCCGCACCTGCTGGCGCAGGGTCCAAGTGTTGCCATGAGCTGCATGGGCATCCCACGCTTGCCAGGACTGCAAAATCTGCTCACGGGTGACCAGCCCGGCGGGATAGTCCCACTCCCAGCGCCGGAGTTTGGCACGCATACGCTTGACGCTGCTGTGGCGCAGCTTGCGGATGACCTTGCCGCTCTCCGTGAGGTAGGTGTGAAAGCCCAAAAAGTCAATCCCGTTTCTCAGCGGGAAAATCTGGGTTTTCTCATTCAGCTCCAAGCCCAGGCTGTCCATATATGCCCGGATTTCCTTGAGGCAAAACTGCAAATACTGCTTGTCCGGGTGAATGAGGAAAAAGTCATCCATGTACCGGCCATAATACTGAATGTGCAGCTTTTCCTTTACGAAGTGGTCAAAATCGTCAAGGAAATACAGGGCAAAGAGCTGTGAGGTCTGATAGCCCAGAGGCAATCCGTCTGAGCAGTCAATGTAGGTGCAAAGCAGATCATAAATAATAGGCTCAAGGTCCAGCTTTTTGAGCTTGGCCTTGAGCTTGTCATGGTCTATGCTTGCAAAGAATTTCCGCACATCGCATTTGAGGACCCAGCCCTCAGCAGTGCGGTTTTTGTTCCAGTAGTCTATGAAAAAGCCCCGCAAACGGTCAAGGCCAAAATGGAGGCCCTTGCCCTTTTGTGAGGCGTAATTGTCCAAGATAAAGCTCTGTGTGATGCGGTCATACAGCAGGTTGTCCACAATAGCGTGCTGGACAACCTTATCCACAAAGGCCGGGGCCTGTACCAGTCTTTTCTTGGGCTCATAGACATAGAACACACGGAAAACACCGGGCCTGTATATCTTGGTTTTCAAGATATACACAAGGTTGACGATGTTCTCCAGCAGGTGCACCTCATAATGTGCGGTGGCCGCTCTGGAGCGTTTGCCCCTGCGGGCGGCAAGGTATGCTTTATAGAGCACAGCAAAGGTGCATATTTCTTTGAAACGCAATAGGGGTTTCTTATTCATCAAACGGATGGCCTCCTGTCTGCTTGGCGGCTGGCCACCCTCTCCTCATGTGCCGTTCCGGGGCCGTTGATGACAGGCCCGGCAGCCCTCCGCCAGTTCTTGAGAGGCGGCTGGCATCAGCGCAATGTATTTGCCTTGCGTGGGCAAGGCTGGGTATGACCTCCTTTGATGTGATGGATGGCGCAGCTTTCAGCTTTGGGCTTACTTGGTCGGACCTTACCATCAGAGCGGGGCGGGACCCGTTGGTGTTGGTGCAGTTGTTGTTGTTGACATTGCCGTTAGTGTTCAAGTAGTAGGCGTTGTTGGTGTTGTTCGTGTTCGGGGAGTACATAGGAAAAATAGGTCATACCCAAATATAACGGCTCTTGGCCGGTATATCCGTTTTAGGTGCGGGGCATTGCCTCCGCAATCTGCCGGGCCATCTGGCTCATTTTGGCAAGCTCCTGAGCGGCTTTGGCCTCCCGCAGAGCTGCCGCACGGTTTGCATCATTGCGCCGCCAGTTGAAAGCCTTTTGCTTGATGGGGCGCACAAGCTCCGCCCAATAGTGGCATTGGTCCCCGGTGATGTATTTCCTTTTGAAACTCCTGTCAATGTACTGGAGCATGGTGTCACAAAGCACCAGCACACGGTCAAGGTCTTTCAGCCGGTCCTCATAATCGGTTTCAAAAAACCTGCCATCAGCGGAAATGCAATACTCCAGAATGTCCGCCGCACAGTTTTCAAGGCGGGCGCAGAGGTGGAAAGTCTGGGACTTTGGAAAGTGCGGCTTTCCATCGTCTTTGAGCTTTTCATACAGGTCACGCTCAACAAGCTGGCCATTCTCCTGCACCAGCGCTTTCACTTTGCGGTATTCCGGCTCTTTGGTCTTGACCCTCTGGATGGTATAGTCCAGCAGGTCATTGGCCAGAGGTATGATGTCATAGTTCGGCATTAAAACTCAATCCTCCCCTCTGCCTCATTCCACACGCCGGTAACAGTCAGCCCATCAAGGTCTTGGAAATCCACATTGAATGTGGTGCCGTTGACATCGGTGTGGTATTTGAGCTGCAAAAGATTGACCTGGGCTTGCAATGCCTCAAGGTTTGTGGTGGTGTTCACCGCCGTGCCCTCCAGGGTGTCCACCCTGGAGGATAACGGAGAAAACAGAGCTTTTACTTTTGCCCACAGATAGGTGACACCGGGCGTGTCAAGATAGGGCTCTTTTGGCATAGCGCAGCCCTCCCTTTACACGCAGATGGCATCAAGCTCCGCATTGGTGATGGCCACCATATCCGTGAGCTGCATATAGCCGCTCAAGTCCACAAAGCCAGCCATGGCATCCAGTTTATATGTGCCATCCACAAGGACAACACCAACATTGGTGCCAGCGGGGTGGCTCTTTCCAGCGCCCTCCACAAATGCCTCAGATGTCACAAAATCCTCTGTGACATTGTAGACATTGCCCAGCGTGTCTGCGCTGGGCGTGGGCAGCCCTCCAAACGCAACAGAGCCCGCCGCTTTATAAGTGGCGGAGATACGGGAGGACACATAGGCGGCAACCGCCTTGGGGCTTGCCGTCTTTGCATCGCTTGCCGCATCCGTTTCAATGTTCGTGGAGATAGCGGGGACAGTTGGAATGGTGGGTTTGTCCGTCAAGTCCGCATAGCTGCCGGTAAAGGCCACCGTCTTGGTGTCATTGAAAAACTTAAGCAACTTGCCCATGAGCACGCTGAGTTTTTCACCCGTGGCCGGGGCTGTTCTGCTGGTTGCGGCAGTAAAGGCAACGGTCACATTGGAGCCGTCACCGGCGGTGCCCAGCTTGGAAGTGTCAGAGGGATGCACATGGTCACCTCTGGCAAAGGTTGTTTCCACGCCGGTTGTGGCGGTGCCATCCATTTTTGGCACGGTGGTGGATGCAGCAGCACCCTCCGGGATGTCCTTTGCCGTGATAAAACCGCTGTCATTGGTCAGATCAGAGGTTTTAGACGGCAGTGTGATATTGGCAATGGCGTTGGACACATAGGTTTTTACCTTGTTCCAAAGGTAAAGCACGCCATTTTCGTCAAGGTTTCTTTTCTGGTTATCAGCCATTTTTATTAGCCCTCCTTATTTGAGCAGTTGCTCCAGTTCCAGATTGGTCAAAGGGACCACATCAGCGTCACTGCCGGGAGGCCCCTGTGGTCCTTGTTTTCCCCTTAGATTTACAGGGGCGGGGTTTTCCTTTCCCCCGTCATTGGTCCAGCTCAGTGTGCACTCCTCCCCCGTGATCTCCGGGTAGAATGTTGTGCCGTCAATCCCCGGCACGCCGGTGTTGATATACTGAACGGCTCCAAAAGTTGCCCGCATAAAACCGCCAGTGGACAGCTTGACGGCAAGGGTTTGCTGGCAAGTGTTGAGTGCTACCTGGTAGGCCATCAAATCACCCCGTCCTTGTAAATCTCCCCCACATCAACACGCATGGGCTCACTGGCAACGGCGTTACCAAGGTTGTCCCGCAGTCGGATTTGTACCCACAGGGGCACGGTGTCAGAAAACAGGAGCGTGTCCTCCTGGGTCAGCGGCAGGTTGATGACACCTGTTTCTGCGTTGTATTCTGCATCTGTGAGGGTTTTTTCCAGCACGGTTGTGCCGTTCTGCTGGAAAGTGATATACAGGGCGGAGATAGTGATGGGCTCCGGCAGCTCAAAAGTGAGCAGTGGATTTGTTCCCCGGCGCATAGCGTTCACCTCCGTTGAAATTAAAACTCTATTCTTGCAAGCTCCTCATTCCAAACGCCGGTTACCAGCAGCCCGGTCAAGTTGACAAAGGTGACCTCAAAGCTGTTGCCGTTGACGCTGGTGCCATATTTCAGCTCCAGAGTTTTGAGGCGGCTGTCCAAGCCGGACACCGCAATCTGGAGAGAGGGGTGTGCCTCCGTGTTGCTGTTGTGGGCAGAGATGCCAGCCGCCAGCAGGTTGTCACTCTCCGTTTTGGTGTAGACATCGCCACGCTGGACAGAGTTGAGAGCAAGCTGCCGGATGTCAGCATGGCAGGTGGCGCTTGCATTGTGGTCGGAGATAGCCGCCTCAAGCTCCTGCTGACTGACAGCATCCAGGGCAGGGTTGATGGTAAACTCCACAACAGAGGCATCCGCCACAATGATGTGCATGAGCATGGTGAGCTTGCCGGACACGCCGCCGGAAATAGCCACCTTTTCCGTGTCGGGTGTGTTGCAAATTGCGATCAGCACGCCATCCTCACTGAAAAGGCCCAGCTCACGGACCACAAAGCCGCCCACATCATCCGGGATGACAACCTTGACATCCAGCATGTTGGGCGTTTCCTTGTTGATTTGTGCGGAGGCAATGCCGCCCCGCCATTTTTCATTGGCCAGCGCCGTTTGTGTGGTTGTGGGCTCATAATACCCACCGCCACCATCACCAGCGGCGGCATTGGAAATGACCAGAGCGGTGCCGCTCAAGATGCACTCTGCGATGATCTCAGCGCCCGCCTGGGTGATGATAGTGCCGTATTTATTGGCCATGTTCTTTTACTCCTCCTGTTCTATTGGATAGATTTCAATGCGGGAGCTATATTCCAGGGCCCCCACCATAACAGACCGGCCAGGGCTTTCCAGCTCGTTTGTGATTTGCGGCCACAGCTCCATCTCATTGGCCATCTCAGTGAAAGCGCCGTGGGAGATGGTGCCGCTGGACTGCATAAATGCGGTCATAAGCACACGCATATTGGACGGGCGCACCACAAGCAACATGTCCAGGATTTCCGCTGCCAGGCTTTCAGCGTTCGGCAGGGCGTTATAGTCCAACTGGATGTTGATGGTGTAGTCCGCAATGGTTTCCTCATGCCCCGTTGGGCCGCATATACTTGTGAGCCAGTTTTTGAGCCATGGGATGGTGTAGGGCAATTCCAAGTTCCACATGGCTTTGATGCGGGCTTTTCGGACTTCCAGCGTGTCTGTATCCTTTGGAAAGATACGCAGCTCTTTCTCCCACATGCTCACGCCATTGTTGTCCGCCGTGTCCAGGAATTGATTGGCCAAGACCAACGCCAAGGCATCCCACGCAAGGGAGATTTCCGGCTCATTGGCCTCATTGATGGCTTGAAACTCCAGCACCTCTCTGAGAACAGGCGGGAGATAATCAAGGAGCCTCCTATCCATTGACAGCCCCCCTCACAGGGATGCTGTCCGCACCAAGCACCAGATTTTGCTCCACGCCGTTGATTTTGGTGTTTCCAATATCAGTTATCATGGCAGAGCACTCAGACAAGATGCGGCTCTCAATCTGAGAGATGCGGACCGTCAGATATTCTGCGGTGGCCCAGCTTTCAGCCAGTTCCGCAAAATAGCCATCAATGACCGCCTCCACATAGCTTTTGACGGCATCCCAATCCCACCCCGCCGCATAGGTCAAATTGAGCGTGATGTTTACGGTTTCCGGCTTCACGCCAACCACATTGACCACATGGCCGATGGGAGCAAGGCCAAGGCCCTCCCCGGCGTTCCGCACCGGGTCAACGGCGGTCTGGATTTCATCCAGGAATGTGTCAGACGGCACGGCATGGTTGGATGCCATCACCACAAGCCGCACAGAGCCGCCCACGGTCAGTTTTCGGTTGAGGGCGGCTGTGTATATGGCCGTGAGCCAAGAGGCCACAGAGGCCTCCAGAGAGCCAACGGTGGCCTCATACCAAGCGGTGACCTCATCGCCTGGGACCATTTCAGACGGGGAAATGTCCTCATTCCAGACGGCGTGGACCTTAACAGCGCCAACACCGGCAATGGCCCGCACTTTCTCAATATAGTCTGCCTGGTTTCCGCCAAAGGCCTGGGACTGGAAACTGTCAAGCACACGCTGCCGGAAAGTTTCCGTTTCCTCCTCATCATCACCGGGGATGATGAGCTCCACAAGCTCTGCCATGGTCAAGCCGTTCACATATTCCACCGGGATGAGTGCGCCAGTGTAGCCATTGGCCACAGTACCAACGGTTTCACAGATGACCTCATGGCTGAGGCGTGTGTCCGTGTCGGTGTCATCTGTGAGGCGGCCCGTCACAACAAAGTTTAGGTCCTCACAAGAGAAACGGGTGCCAACAGGCACTTCAATATTGAATACCGCACGGAACACAGCGGCGCTTGCGGGATAGGGGGACATGTTGCGGTCTTTTGCCCGCAAGATAAGATACTCACGGGGCGCTGTGAGCAGATAGGTGGCCTTGAAAACGAAGTCAGCCGCAATGTAGAGCTGGGCCAGCTCCGCCATGGACGGGGCCACACCGTTCATCACCATGGAGCCCTCACGCTTATCAACGGCGGAGGTCACCCTGGACAGAGCGCTTGCCAAAAGCGCCTCATAGGTTTTGCTTTCAAACATGCTTAAATCTCAACCTCCTTTGTGACCTCCAGATCACCATAGATGGTGTAGACTTTGAAGTTGGCCAGCACGCTCTTGCGGCCACTTTCAAAGCTCCAGTCATCCACGGCGGTGATGCGGTCATCCTGCATCAAGGCCTCCGTGATACGCCGTTTTATCTCGCTCATGGCATAATCTTTGGGCTTGCCAATAAGGTCCACAAGCTCCACACCATAACGCCAAGAGTAAATGGGGTATGCATAGCGCTCCACATTCAAAATGAGATAGATGGCCTGGAAAAGTGCATCACGCTGGTCTGTCATGCCGCTCACCCGGCCACGCTCAATGACCAGCTTGTGCGTATAGCTGGGCTGTTCCACCATCGTGAAGTTGATGAGGTCAAGGTTTTCTCCAGTTGTCGGTAAAGTGGCCATTAAGTCAGCGCCTCCCATCTGTCAAGGACTATGTACTTTTGCCCGCCGTCACAGCGCAGCAGGATGACCTTTTCCCCGGACTTTAGGGCAAGGTGCACTTTCCACTTTTTCCGTCCCTGGTATTTGTGCTTGTGAGAGGCAAAAGCGGCATCTCCAGAGCCGCCGCTTTCCTCCTCAGTTTCGTGGAAATCCGGCAGGGTGGTCATCTCCACGGCGAAGTCCCGCACATTATTTGTGAGAATGAGCTGGGCCTCTGTTAAAGTCTTTTTCTGGTCCACTTGGATTTTAAGCGGGGAGGCTGAGGTCACGGTGCCAAAGCAAAAGCCCATGGGGCTGCTGGCATTGACCGCCTCAACCGCCGCTTTTTTCACCAGTTGGACCAGCTCATTGGGGTTAAACGACAAATGTACCACCTCGCATTTTGAGCTCCATGAGGTGCTGCTCATCTCTGAATGTGTGCTTTGCACTCTCTACCATGAGATAGTTGGACACATTGATGTCACCAAGCCCCAGCATAACCACCAGCAGCGTGCCAGCTCTCACACGGATGTCACCAAGGACATCCTGGAGGCGGAGCGTGCGGGTTTTTGTGTTGTAGAGGTTTAGGAGGGCATCCGCCATGCTCTTTGCATTGGCATTGCTGTCCAGCTTTTCATAGTATTGCAGCACACCCCACTGGTTGATGTGGGAGCTGTCCTGTGCAATGTAGATTTCCCGCTTGCCGGTGTTCTTGTTCTCATAGGACAACTTGATCTTGTCATAGGTCTGTGATGCAATGGAGCTTTTATAGTCATAGTCACCGGCGGCATCCTCATCAATGAGCATGTTGATTTTCATGTTGCCAAGGCTCTTGAGTGTCAGCTTGCCAACGGCATCATAAAGCACATACATCTGGCCAGTGGCCTTGAGGGTTTCATCCAGTGCATTTTGGATGATGTCAAAGAGGGTTTGGTTGTCCTCAACACGGCTGGCAATCGTGTGGCCCGTGTCCTCCAAGGTGCCCACATTGAGCTGGAAGTCCTCCGCAATCATGCGGATAACATCCGCCGCCGTTTTGTTTTCATACACATAGGTGTCCTTGTTTTTGAGATAATAGAGCTGGTCATACACAATGCACTTGATGACATTGGGGTTGCTGCCCTTGCGGGACTTCTCAAAAACAAAGCCATAAAACACAGGGGTGCCGTCCACGGAAAAACGGCAGGGGTCCCCCTCTTGAAAACTGAGGCCGTCCGTTTTGACCACCTCAAAGGTGAGCTTGCCCGGCTGACCTTTTCGCTCCCATTCGATGGTGACACCCTCCACCACCGGCGGGAACATGATTTTGCTGCCGTGCTGTATCAGCAATTCATAGCTCATGGGATTGTGAGCACCTGCCCCACATAGATGAGGTTGGGATTGCTGATTTTGTCCGTGTTGGCCTCATAGATTTTGGTGTACTGAGCGCCGGAGCCATAATATTTGGCGGCCAAGGCCCAGAGGGTGTCACCAGCTTTCACGGTATAGGTCTTTGCAGTTGGCGCAGTGCTGGCATCCCGCTCCTTTTCCACAGAAACGGTCTGCACCTGGGTGCTTTCAGCGGGCTGCTCAACTTTTACAGTCTTGGTCCCGTAGTCCCTCCACTGCTTGAGGTTGACATCCACACTGACATCCAGGCCCTCTTTTGCGTCCTCCACAATGTTGTAGTCCTCCACGCTCACCCTCATATTGGTGTCAAACAGAGTGCGCCCGTCCGGGGATACCCGCACCAAAATGAATTGGGTGGAGGTTTTGGATGTTTTCAGCCGTTCCAGCACGCTCAAATAGTAGGCCGGGGACCGGCTGCCGGTTAGCATTGGGAGCGTCAGCGGCAGCACGATCTCAGACAGGCCGGGAGTGCGGAGAAAATTGATTTCACCCTCATTAAGAAGAATGAGGGTCTTGTTTTTGTTCTTGATTTTCACTGTGAGCTTGGCGGGGGTGGGCAGTTCCACACCGCCCAGATAACATGCGTAACTCATTCATGCACCCCCTCTGCGGCAGTTACAAGGGCCTCAGCAAAGCCGTCCGTGAGCGTGGTGAGCACGCCGTCAAGGTCAGCATTGCCGTCAATTTTGTTGGTCATGCCGGTCATGTCAATCTTGACCTCTGCGGTGGTGAAACGGTTGATAGCATCCCGCTCCGCAATATCCCGCAGATACTCAAGCTGCTCATTGCTGACATCCAGGGCATCTGCCATGCCGCCGGTGCTATCTGCAATACTACCGGTGTCATCAGCGATGCCGCCCAGATCATAGCCAAGCCCGTTGGTGTAGTCATCCAGCGTGCCGGTATCATAACTGAACAGACCGCCAACTTTATCTGCGACACCATCACCCCAAGCGGCCCCAGCTTGGAAAGCCTCAGAGGCCCACCCATCAGTGAATGTGTCAAAGGTGTTAAAGCCATTGCTGAAAGCATCAGCCACACTGGTGTAGTCCTCGGTGCTGCCGTAGGCCTCAGCGGACTTGGCGGCATACTCATCCGCCTTGGCAGAAATGCCGGAATAATCAAACTCAACAAAGGGCAGCTTGTTGAGGGCAGCACAAATGCCCTCCACCACAGTCAAGGCAGTAGCCAGGAGGCCGTAAAACCACCCTTGCACATTGGCGATGACATTGTGGAAAGCTGTGCCGATATTGGAGCAGACGGCACCAAGGGCGCTCCAGATACCAAGAGCCACATTAGCCACAACCAGAGCAGCGTTTTTCACAGCTTGAATGGCCACATTGATGCCGCCGGTGATAACACCAAAGCCGGTTTGCGCCACCCCGGTGGTCTTGGCAATCCAGTTGCAGAGGGCCACAATGGCCACTACAAGGGCCAGGACGGCCACCACAATCCAAGTGACAGGACAGGCCAGCAGAGCCGCATTGAGGCCGTACTGCGCCGCTGTGTTGGCAAAGGTGGCCTTGGTATCTGCATCAATCATGCCTGTTTTGAAAGCTATGGATGCTCCGTGCACGGCCTCAGACAATGCACTTGCGGCATTAGTGGCTGCCAAAACGCCCTGTATAACATTGTAGGCAACTAAAGCACCAACCAAGCCCCAGACAATAGGCTCCAAAACGCTCCAGTTTTCAGAAACAAAGGAGCCAAAGCTGAGGGCCAGCTCCAGCGCATTGGTGAGCATCGTGATAATCCAACCGATAGCAGAAGCAAAGCCATCCGCCGCATTTTGGATTTGCGGAAAGTTAGTGCTCACTGCGGACACAAAGTTGAGCACGGCTGGATAGATGCCAGCACCAATGGTTTCTTTGATGTCACCAAGGGTGTTGTTGAAAGAAATGAGCTGCCCCTCTGGGGTGGAGCTCATAGTTTCATACAATCCGGCCCAGCCCTCATCAATCACATTGGCGATGACGGCAGCAGCTTGCATGTCACTGCTTAAATCCAGGTAGTCAGCTCCCAGCTCCGCAACAATCTGCTGCTGGGTAGCGGTCCCCTCAATGATGGCCTTTTGAGCGTCAGAAAACTCAAAGCCTTTTTTGGTCATGGCATCATAGCTGCCGGACATGATTTTACCAATGCCGGTGGCATAGTCTACCATGGCCGTGGTGTCAAGTGCTCCGCCTCCGCTCATGCCCATGGCATAGTTGCTGAGGGTGTCCATCATGCTCAAGATGGCATTGCCATCTTTGAAATAGGTGGCAAGCTCTGCGGCACCGGCAATCATAGCCTCATCACCATAGATGCCGTTGCCCTGGATGCTGCTGGCCTTTTCAACAATCTGGTCATAATAGTCCAGAGAGCCCATATTGCCCATTACGGTTTTGAGCTGGACTTGGGCCCCAATTTGTGTGTCAGCCGCAGTCAAAGAGCCGGTTGCCAGGTTTTTGATGGAGGAAATGCTCAAATAGGCCGCCGCAATAGAGGTGATTTTTCCAAGCAGACCATCAGCGGCGGATGTACCAGCTCTAATGCTCTGGTTGAAACGCTCCTCTTGGTTTTCAGCTCTCTTGAGGTAGTCCTCCATATCCTTTATCTCATTGTTGGCTTGGGCAAGTTCAACATGAGCTGCCTTGATGAGCTTTGTATCAAACGCCATACCAGATGCCGCTTGTACTGCCTCAAAGGAGGATAGCGTTGTGTCCAAAGCACGGGTGATTTTCTTGAGCACAGAGCTCATCCCGTCATTTAAGGACATTTGAGATTTAATGGTTGCCAGGTGGTCCACCTCCTTTCAACAGGAAATAGCAAGCCCCCGCCCCATTAAGGGCGGGAGCACAGCCTTATTTAACCTTTTTGGCCTTGCTTTCAAGCTCTGCCTGTTTCTTGCGCTCCTTTTCACAGCGGATGTCAATGGAGGCTATTACAAAGGCACGCTCATTTACTGGCAGGGCCAAAAACTTGGACGGCTCCCAGCCAAACTTTTGCAGACAGAAGTGTGCATAGTTCGCCTCTGGGTCACCGCCCGTTATCAGTTTTTTGCATCGTCAACCAGCTCGCCCTCAGTCTTAAAGCCGTTGATGCGGAAAACCTCCGTTACATAGTCATCAAACTCACCGCCGATGAGCATTTTTCCCAGCAGAGCCTCCGGGGTCTTTACGCCCCAATCATCCTGGAGCGCCGCATCTCCCAGAGGCGGGAACACAGTGCAACGGGCGCACACCTTGGCCTGGAAAGAATAGGTGTCAAGCTGCTGGGTAAACTGGTTTTTCTTGCCCGGCACGGGCACCTGCTTGATGCAAGCACTGCGGATGCGGGCATATTCGTCTGCGGAAATGCAGCAGATTTCCCACTCCATGGGCTTGCCGTCCTCTCCCTTGAAACGGGGAGAGGGGGCAAACTTGGCGTTTTCAATCTGCTCAACATTGTTGTGCATAAAAGCGGACAGGTTACTCATTGATGATTTCCTCCTTTAGTTGTTGGCCGCCCTTACATGTAGGACGGGTTGGTGTGCTTTTCGGGTCTGGTGATGCTGTCACAGTAGCCCTCAATGGACTGCTCGACAAATTCACCCTCTGCGTTGAACATGGACAGGAGCACATCACCGTCCAGCACGCAGTCATTGTAGCTCTTGGTGCTCCGGCCAACCGTGGTGGCGGGGTCCTCATTGGATGTCTGGATGTCAAAGGTGGGCATCACGCCGGTCTTGATGAAACGCTCCACAACATCGTCAAAGATTTCCGTGCACTTGTAGATGGTCATGGAGAAAGCCAGGGCCACCGTCTGGGCCTTATGGCCAACCACGGGATTGCCAAGGCGGTAGACCTCTTTGGTGTTGATGGAGGCCTTGCCCTCAAAGTCCTTGGCCATCAGCATGGAGTAGCGGGTGCCGTCCAGCGTCACAAAGCACTCAGCAAAGTTGGCGCTCACGGCATCCTGGGTGTTGAAAGTAGGATTGGACATGTTTCTCCCTCCCTTACTGGATGATAACGCTCATATAGAGCTGTGCCATGGCGTTGACAATGTTGAGGCCGCTGATATTGCAAAGGACAGCTTTTTTGCTGTCACCCTGGGCGCAGGTCACAATATCGGGGTCAAAGTCCTGCACGGCACGGATTTTCTCAAGCTCCTGGATGAGCTTAACGATGTTGTTCCACAGATGGGCCCGGCCAGGGGCATCGTTGGGAACGGTGCCCACATAGCGGGTGTTGAACAGGACGGCCACATCATTGGCGATCTGGTCACACACACGCATGGTCTGGTTGCTCTGGAAAACCTCACCCTTGGTGTCACTGAGCGTGAGCAGGGTGTTGATGTCCTCCAGAACACGGGTGACACCGTTGACATTGTGGAACATGCACTTGCCAGCCTTGATGGCCGCCTCCAGCTCCACCTGGGTGTATTTGGTGTCAATGATGAGCTCACCATCATACTTGAAGTTGGTGAGGGATGCGTTGACCGCAACACCGGCCTGTGCGCCGGTCATCCAGTACACAGCAGCGTGGGCATCCACATCCGCAATGGAGGCGTGGGTGGAAGTATTCCACACGCCAATCACGCCCTCATAGTCCGCATTGGGCTGCCAAGCCACAAGCTGGAATTTGGCACCCAGCTCATCACGCAGACGCTTTGTGTAGGCGCAGTAGAGCTGGACCGTGATGGTGTCTGCCGCCGGGCAGCAGAGGGTGTTGAAAGCATACGCCTCAATGGCGTTGAGGAAAGCTTGGTGGGCATCGCCGGTGACAGCGGCAATGTCTGTGCCGCCGGTCAGAGGAGCGCCAGCAGTGGCCTCCAGCGTTGCGCCAGAGGCAAAAACCACATAGTCATTGGCCACCAGGTCAGCGGCCTTGGCCACCGTCTGAGTGTCCACACAGATGCCATCCAGGTAGGTGCTCACATCCCAGAGTGCGTCATCATCGACATTGGCCGCAATGACAATGGAGAGGTCATTGCCTCTCACGCCGCCATACTTTGCGGTTGCAAAGTCGCACCTTGCCTTGACCGCTCCCGTACCAAGACGGTAGCAGTAGACGGTAGTGGCGTGCAGAAAAATCTCACGCAGGGGCAACATTTTGGGGTGGTCATACGCATAGCCAAAAATGGCCTTGCTGTTCGTCTGAAACTCCCCGGAGGTGACGGCGAACACTTCACCCTCCGGGCCCCAGCTCAGCATAAAAGGCGCTGCCGCATAGCCTCTGTTGGAGAGGGTAGCGGATGCCTTTGCCATGCTGGTGAAATTGACATAAGTGCCGGGCAAGACCTTGTTCTGGGTCAGCCAGGTGCCTCCGCCAAGTGCCATATCATCTCACCTTGCCTTTCTTGTACTTTTCAATCAGCGCATCCACCTCATCAAAGGTGTAGCTCTTGCCATCCACCAGCAGAACGCTGATTAAATCCCGCTGGTTGGCATATTTCTTGGAGGCTGCCAACTGCTCCTTGGAGTAGACGGCAGCCGCCTTTTTGGTTTCGGTATTCGCCATTGGCTTATCCCTCCTGTTCAATTTTCAGAGTTTCCATGAGGGTCTGCTCCTGCGGAACACGCACAAAATGGTCATAGCGCAAGAGGACATGCAACACATCATTGTCTACATTCCACTCACATGCGGTGGCATGGATGATGTCCCCCTCCGGGGTGGTGATGCTCCCAAGCACCTGGGTGACCTGGTGCGCTTTGTCATAGCAGTCCGCCTCTCCGCCGGTTGGATAGTAAATCACATCCACCGTGGGGGTGCGCCGGTAGCGGTGGCCAACCTCTTTGGTGTGACCGGCTCCGGGCATGACCACATTGAAATCTCCGGGCTTGAGCCCTTGCTTTACATTCCCGCCGTGCACTTGGCAGTTGGGAAAAGCGGCGTGCAGCGCAAGGCTCACGCCGTCATAAATGCTGTTGAAATTAATCTCAGACATGCTTGCCTCCTTTTATGCCCACCCCTTGAAAAGCTCAAGCGGGACCTCTTGGTGGCAGGAATAAACCGCAGGCTTGCCGCTCCGCTCATAATCACGGGTCACCCCGTTCTGCGTCACGGTAATTTTTGACCCCTCCGGGATGTCCACGGAGGGGTCAATATACAGGGTCACGGTTTGGGCCACAAAGGCGGCCTCCTCACTTGGCTCTGTGCTTTTCACAGTAGCGTGGGAAATGCGACAAGGGGTATCACTCACGGCCACCCGCTCCTTTGGCTCCGTGCGGCCATTGGCCGGGTTGAGCTCCCCGTCCAGCACGGTGACCGTAGCACGGCCACACCAAAGGCTCTGAATGGCTTTTTTATATGCGGCGCTTACCACCGCATCCTCCGATATGCCGCAAAGATGCTGTCAGCCGGATGGATGAGCTTGTCAAGCATGGCATCAAAGCGTGCCTCTGCACTGGCCGCTCCGTCACTTGCTCCAGCAAAGGTGATGGACACATCACCCTCGGTGATGCTCTTGGCTGGGGCGGAAAAGTCAAAGCCCTCCACGCCATCCAGAGCACCGGCGGCTTTCTTATCAAAGAGGAATTGACCGGCCACCATATCCACCAGCGTGTAAAACAGGCCATCGGGCAGCACCTTATGGTTGATGTTGTCCAGGATGGCCCGCTCACACTTGCTGATAAGATACTCAAGGCCGGGTGTGTCGGTTTTCGTTACGGTGTAGCCCAGCATGGCCAGCCGGGCCACCACGGCCTCATAGACGGTCATGGGCGTTTACCTCTTAGCCCTGGGACTTGATGCGGCAGATGGCAATGGCCTTGTCCGCAATATAGGAGCGCTGGTCCTCTGCGGTTTCGCCGGAGTGTACCAGGTCCCAGTTGGCACCACTGGCCAGCTCCTCATCCGTGGGGGAGAGAGTGGCCTGGGACTTCTTTTCATAGGAGATGCCAAAGGGGGCAAACACCTTGCGCTGGCGGGTGTAGAGAGTGTCCTGGCCGCCGTTGGTCTTGGGGTCACGGCTCATCTCATAGGGAACCTTGGCACCGATGTCCTCAAAGTTGATGGTGCCCTCACCCAGCACATAGCTGGTGTAAATGGTCTTGCCCTCGACATCCTCAGTGGGCATACCATCATCAACCACAACCAGCTTGCCGTTCCAGGAGTACAGGGACAGGTCACGGGTGATGCCGTCCTTGTCAGTGTACTTGAGAGCGGTGAGCAGGTTGAGGTTTTCCAGGTTGGTGGCCACAACAGAGTGCATGAAGATCATGGCAAACTTCTTTTTGCGGTCACCGCAAGCCTGAGCGGTGGCGCTGTTCAGCGTGGTGGCCTCCATGGGACCCTCAACCTCATAGGTGTGCTTTTTGACAAACTCAGCACCCTTGGTGCTGGTCATGGAAAACACGCCCTTGAGGATGGCCAGGAGAGTGTCCTGGTCAATGTCCTGCCAGTAGTCCGCCACCTGGGCGGCCACATTGCTCATAAAGTCCTGGCCGCCGGTGATGTCAAAGGAAAAGTCCTTTTCCACCCACGCCTTGGCACGGCCAATGACCACAACACCCTGCTCAAAGGTCTTGGTGCTGGTTGCGGTGATGTCGGTCTGGCCATCATAGTTCACGGCATCGCCGTCCAGGAGGCCACGCATGGCGATGCGGGCATAGCCGGTGCCATCCTGGGTGGCGAACACGGCACGGATGTCCGGGTTGCCAGTCAGCACCTTGGACTTGCGGATTTCATTGAGGCGGGTACGGGGGACACGGTCCGCCACATACTTGAAAGCCTCCGGGTTGAAGCTCTTGGCATCAAACTTGCTGTTAGGCATAATCATTTCATCCTTTCTTATTCAGTGGTTTTGGTCTTGGAGCGTTTCTTGGGCTCCACAACAGGGGGCTCCTCAGAGCCAGTGTTCTCCGGGGTGGTCTGTGCGGCGGACAGGCGGGCAATGACCTCCTGTGTGATGGCCTCAGCCAGATCATCCACGCTGGGGACATTCTCCGCCATGTACTGCACAATGGCCTCCTGGGTGCGGGGCAGCTCCGCCGTGGGCTTGCCGGTCAAACGGCTTGCCAGGTTTCGCAGTCCCTCCTCAAAGGAAACTGTGCGGGGTTTGGTGATATTCTGCATGGTTTCACCTCTCAATCTTCCAGCTTTGCGCCGGGGTTGTTGGCCAGATACTCAGTCAGCTCCGCATAGCTCATCTCAGAGAGTTTCTTATCCCCTCCGGGCTTTTTGCCATCGCCGCTGTCACCGGGTTTCCAGCCCTCATACTTGGCCGCCGCCCCAAACATGAAATCTGTGGTAGCGTCCTTTTTCAGAGCATCAACCTTGGCCGCCAGGGTCATGGTTTCACCGTTCACCTTGGAGGTGACCTTGCCATCCACAATGGAGGCATCCTTGAGGAAATCCGCCAGCACAGCCTTGACGGCGGTGTTGTTCTTGGACCCGGCAGCGGTGAGCTCCGCATCCACGGCGGCCATCAGCTTGACCGTGGCCAGCTCCTTGTCATGGGCGGCCTTGTCCGCCTTGTTCTGGGCGGTCAAATCCTCAATCTGCTTTTTCAGTTCGGCATTGTCACCGGCGGACTTTTTCAGCTCCTCCAGTTGGGTGTCACGGGTTTTGACATCGCCACGCAACTGCGTGACCTCTGCCTCCAGCTCCGTGACCTTTGCGGCCTTGGCGTTGAAGTCAGCACGGGCAACAAAGCCCTTGCCAATCTCCTGGGCCACCGCAGTGTCAATTTCGGGGGTGTACGCAGCCCCCAGCAGGGTTTTCAGCCATTCAAGTGCCATTTTTACCTCCTTGTATTCTGCTGTCCTTTTTATCCGGCCAGTCCCGGTATTGCAGAGCCCTTTTTGTAGTCCGCCGGGTCAAGCGGTATTTTGGGTATGAAAAAAGCACCGTGCATTTTCAGCACGATGCTTTTAACATCAAAATGGGTCAGTCCTCAGAGCCGTCCAGATCAGCATGGTACGGACACTTGAGGCACTTTTCACGCTGCTCCTCATTCCACTTGATACTGTCCGGCAATACAGACGGCTTAATCATGTGGTCAGCTACATCACAAATGATAAGGCAGTCATCACCATCCACTTGTGCATCCTTGACGGGACAATACACTGTTTTCACTTGAACACCTCCATTATTGCCTTAGTATCAGGGTCAAATTTCTCTTTGGGAAATGCGGTGTTTATATTGCCGCTTTCATCACTCACATAAGTTGCGCCCTCAAAAGAGTAGTAGTTGGTGTGGTAGCCGTCCCAGCGCTTACGGGTGATGGAGCACTTGGCCTGTCGGATATAGCCCTTGGCATCTGCAAGCGTGCAACCGTGATGAGTTCCATGAGCATCCTTGAAAACCAGCTCATCAACCTCAATGGGCTTTGCGGGCACACGCACGGAGCCAATTACGCCGGTAGCCTTTACGGCTTTATAGGCTTTATAATCCGCTTTGGTGGCCTCTGGCACTCTGCCTTTATATGAATACAGGCCAACCAGTTCATCATACCCGGTTGGGTCATCATATTTCAAGGCTTGGAAGTCCTTAAAATAGCGTGGCGCATCAGCACCCAAGCGCTCTTTGTACTTCTCAAATTGTGCCCTGTCTGCGGTTTCATTATAGCTGGTTTTCCGCATTTTATCAACTGTTCCTTGACCGTGGAGTCCATCTTGCTTGGCTTTCCATTGGTCATAGGTCATGTTTCCAGGCACTTTGAAACTCTCACCAGTTACGGCATCACGGGTGTAACGCTCACCAATGCCCACCATGTCCTCAAAATAGGGACAGGTGCAGCACCGGCACCAAGGATGAAACGGCGGAGCCGTGAGGCCCACCTGGTACTCAGACATTTTGAACACCTTGCCATCCAATGCGGCGCATAGCTCACAGGTGTCATGGTCAAAAGAGGCCACAATCTTGTATTTCTCCACACCCAGCGCTGTGTAGCAGTCTTTTTGGGCGGCGCTGGAGAAATAGGCGCTTTCTGTCATCACCAGGCGGCCCGCTTTGCTCTTGGACACCTCAAACTGCTTGGAGATGGCCGCAATGGCCCGGTCCGGGGCCTCTCCTCGAATTATCATTTGTGTCAACTGCGTGTTGACGCTGTTGACCAGGCTTTGCTTGTTGGTCCAGCACCTATCACGGAAAGTCTGGTTGTCAGCCGTCCATGGCCGGGAGAGCACCTTTGTGATGGTGTCCTCATTGATGGCGTGCATGGTCCACCCAACACCAAGGCCCCTCTGGACCTCAAAAGCGGTGTGGTAATAGCTGCCCTCATACATCTGCCGGGCGGCAGCATCCACAAAGTCCAGTTGGTTGGAATAAAGCACCTCAGCCTGTTGCTGGATTTGCAGCTTTAGGGCCTCCAGCCGGGAGATGTGCACCTTGGCGCTGGCATTTTCAAGCTGTTTCATCCAGGCACCATCAAGGGCGTTTTCCTGCCCATACTTGATGTATTCCTGTACTGTCCAGTGAAACTCTGCCAGCTCATCAGAATTGAGGAGCCGCTTGGCATCCGCCAGCGTGATCTCATTATTTGCGGCAAAGCGCTGATACCACACGGACATCTGGCGCTCAATCTCCGCCTGGGCACGGGAAAATTGGGCCTCAAGGTTTTCCACATAAGAGTAGGACTGGTCTTTCAGTGCGTCCTCCATGTTTTTGATACGCTGGGCCCAATACTCCGCATTACTCTGTCTTGCCATCGCCCTTACCGTCCTTTACAGGCGGTGTCTGCTGCTGGCCAGCTCCTTGCGTGCGGTTTTTCTCAAAAGCTGCACGGTAGGGGTCAGCCATAGCCTCCTCACGCTCATCTTTGATGCGCTGGAGCTCCTGCTCCGGGTCAGACACCCAGGGGTGCATTTTGATGATGGTTTCATCAGAGAGGATGCCAACAGAGTTTTTGCAGTTGTTGATGGCCTCCGTTTCATTGACAAGCACATCACGGTCAAAGATGATTTTGACCTCTGTGCCCTCAAAGGAGCCCACGCCGGTGTTGGCCAAGTGCTTATTGACAAACCAAAGCAGCTCCTCAAAAGAGGCCTGAAACTCCATTTCAATGCCGTTGGCATCCAGGTCCACATCAGAGTACATGCTCTGTATATTCATCTGGTTGGGGTTTCCGCTCATGCGCTCATCCTTTGCATCATAACCTCTGGCGTTTTCAATGATGGCATCCTTGAGCAGAGAGAGCAACACCTTGTAGTTTTCGGCATTGACCTCAATTTGCAGGGTTTCCACGCCGCCCTCAGAGCCCTCATAGGAGCGCACCTTGATAAAGCCATAGGCGGCCAGGTTGGTGCGGAGGCGGCCAAGGTCCTCACCGTCATAGTTTTTGATGACCAGGATGGTGCTGTGTATGTCCTCCTCCATCTGGTTTGCGAAGTTGGAAAGCACATCATTGTATGCGTCCTGCAAGCACTTCACTCTGGAGAGGAGTGGGATTTCATGGTGAGAGCTCTTAAAGCACACCAGCGGGATGCGCTCCCAATTATAGCTGGTGACCTCCCCGGTGTTGGGGTCAGCCCTGGTGATGTATGGGCCGGAGTGTGCAAAGTCATCCGGCACCAGCGTGCCGTCATCGTTGCGGATAAAGCAGTCAACGCCGCCGCCGTGCATGACCTCCACCTTGACCACATCCTTGGCCTGTTCGTGTTCGTCATACTCCAGCACCATGTAGACATGCACCGCCGCATCCAGGATGGTGTGGTCAGCGTCCGCCCAGAATGGCAGCACCTCATCAGCAGGAAAGCGCTTGAAAGCCAGCTCTCCGCCCTCATAGTAGGGATATAGCCAGCTCTTTCCACCAATCCATGCACCCTCACCAACATTGTGCATCACTCTGCGGAAACGGGAGCCAAAAACAGCACCCAGGGCCTCCGCATATTTCTTGTTTTCGGTATCAAACGAAAACGGGCGGCCAAAAGAATAGTTGGTTTTTTGGTCCACCATTTTGGAATACAGATTATTGACCAAGCGGTTGTTGGGCAGATGCTTGAGCTCAATGACCTTGCCATCATCGTCCAGCGCCAAGCGTTTGCGGTCAAGCACGGCCTGGCTGCCGTCATAGTAGGCCTCACCATCAAGCTGCTTTTTCCTCTCCTTGGAGTGCAGCCATGCGGTGATTTCAAGCTCCAGAAAGCGCTTGTCCGTCATGCCCCGTTTGAAATTGGTGGCCACACGGCCATTGCAATCATCCCTCAGATTGAGTGTCACCATTGGTTTCTCACCTCACAAACATTTTGCCTGTTTCCAAGCATCATAAAGTTTCGGCCCTTGTATAGCCATCCAGTCCGTCATTTCCTCATTAGAGGCCCAGCCCGACGGTGAGAGGCTATTGATGCTCAGGCCGCTCTCATAAAGAAAAGCGTGGACCAGTTCATGCCTCATGCACTTACGCATGTAGTCATCCAGGCATTTCTTGCTGCCGGGCTCTTTTCGCTCTGCCGCCGTATATTTACGGGCCACGCATAACTTGATGCTGGTGTCACAGTAGCCATCACAATCTGCTGCCTCAAGCTCAGGGTCTTGGGCCCTTGTCCGATATTCCACAGCATATTGCACACCCAACACAGAAACTCGCACAGTAAAACCTCACTTAAAGCTAATCAGATCAGGCGCATAGACACGGTGCACGAAGTAGCGCACATCGTCCATGCTATGGTCATTTTCTTTGATGGGACGGTCCATCTGGGCTTTTTCATCCCAGCGATACATCCCAAACTCACGGATGCAGTCCGTGCAGCAGTCACAGAAAAAGATGTCACCGCTCTGGAGCCGGGTGGCTACATTGCGGATGCCGTCAAGGACTGAGTTGGAGGCCTTTTCCACTCTAAACTGCCCATGACGGCGGATGACCTCAATGAAAGAGGCCGCTGAGGGGTCCACGATAACGGCACGGATGGGGAGCCCGTCCGCCAGAGCCTCCAGCTCTGTATAGTGCTCCTCATCGGTGCGCTGCCGACCCTCTTTCCGGCTGTCAAAGTAATACTCCCGCATCCTGTACCACTTGCCATTTGAACGGCCCCACAGCCCAATGCTGGTGGGGTTTATAGTGCCGTAGTCGCAGGAGATATAATAGCGGTCATAGGGCCTTGGCACCGGCGGCACCACATGAAAGTCCTTGTTGAACATGGTGTAAATAAGCCCCTCCGCCACCACCCACAGGCCCCGGATAAAGCGGTCATAAAACACGCCGGAGTATAGGCTCTCATACCTTGCCTTGACAGCGGCGGAGAGGCTGAGGTTGTCATCCATGGTGAAATGGAGGTGCAGCATGTTGCGCTCTTTTGCCTCCAAAATCCATGTGACATAAAACCAATGGCTTGGGCCCTCCGGGTTGCAGTTAAACCACAGCTTGGAGCCATCCACAGAGCAGCGGGCACAGGCTTGCTCCACAAATGAGCGTGGCATCAGCGCCACCTCATCCAGCAGGATGCCAGCCAGAGTGATGCCCTGGATGAGAGCTGCACTGCTCTCATCCTTGCCGCCGAACAGATAAAAGCTGTTGCTCCGCCCGGCAGCGGTCACGGTGATCTTGTTCTCCGTGCGGTGCTCTTTGAAAGTGAACACCCCGCCCAGCCATGTGGGGAGGTTTGTGGTCACATTGCGCCGCAAGCTCTCAATGGTCTTGCCGCAGATGGCAAAGTTTTGCCCATCAAATCGGGACATGGCCCACATCACAAAGCCAACGGTCATGGCCACCGTCTTGCCAGAACGGATAGAGCCATCACAAATGATGCCGTCATAAGCCTCAAAGCCCGGCCTATTCCACCAGGTCATTGCCAGGTTTTGCCGGGGGCTCAATTTCTGATATTTCACTTGTGTCCAGCTCCTCTCTGGTGCTCTGCTCAATGACCTCAAAGATATTGTTTTCCTCACGGTCAGCGGCGGCAGCACCGTTGTCAAATACGCCCAGATGCTTGCCCAGCAGCTCCAGAGCCCTCACTTTGTCATGCAGTTTGATCTCCGTGCCATATTGGCCCTCTTTGATGGAGGCCACTGCCTTTTTCTTTTCCTCCGGCAGTTCACTTGTGGGTGTGAGGCGGACAAGACCGTTTCTGTTGATGGTGGCAAAGTCCGTGCCGTTTGCAAAGGCGATGGCGGCCAGCTCCTCAAGCACCCTCTCCTGGGTGATTTCCAGCTTTCCACGGAGCGTTGCCTGGCGCTTTTGGATAGCGGCTTGGATTTCAACTTTTTTCAACAGCCGTTGTCCCATGCTGTACGCAGTTTTTTCACTGTACCCCGCACGCTTTGCGGCGGCGGTAGCATTAAGGTCCACCAGGTACTCATCCACAAACCGCTTTTGCTTGTCATTCAGCTTTGCCAAAACTCACCACCCCATTGCATAGTAAAAGCCGCCCTCAATGGACGGCTTGCGAAAAATCATAGTAGAAAACAGCGGCAAGGGTCTGGTTTCATCTTCCGTCACCTTGCCGCTGTTCAACCAAGGAGGTGTTGCATCTTTAGGCACCACCCGCATCATACAGTATAGCACAGGAGTGCGTAACATTTGGCACAACTTTACTCCTGTTTCAAATGCCTGTAACACATCATTTTGACGCTCCCGGCAGTGTTTCCTCCTCCGACACATGCCGCCACCTGTTCCCACGGCAGCCCATTCACAAAACGGTAGGTGAGCACTTGACGGAGGAGGCTGTCATCAAGGTCTGCTATGTAGCGCTCCAGACGGCTCCGCTCATAAAGGCATTGCTGGTGCTTTGCCTCAATTATGCCCTTGAGGTCTGCGATCTCCGCCGCATAGCGTCCCACTTTATCAGACACGCCAGGACTGCGGGGCATACCAGAGAGGTTGGGAGTAATTGACACGGCCTGGGCCTCAAGCTCCTGGAGGCGCTTTTTATCCATATCAATCTCCCGGTTGAGATAGTAAAGCTGGGACAGTTCTTTCAGTGTCATATCTCAGCCCTCTCTTTCCAAACGGGCTTGCACGCCTCTCCCATCTTGCAGGTCTTGGCGCACACCTTGCACGGGTCACCTCCCGCCATAAGCCACTCAATGACATTTTTGGCTTTAGATAACCACTTTTTTGTAGCAATCAGCTCCTCATGCTCATCATTTTCCTGGCCGGTGTGGACCTGCTGCTCAAGCAGTTGCCCCCTTTCCTCCTCCAGATCAGCAATGCGGTCTTTGTAGGCCACAATGGTCTGCTGGTCAACCTCATGCTGTATTGTCAGCATAGCGCACTCCCGGATGATGGTATCAACAAAAACCACATCCGTTTTTATTCTCTCGTTGTTGGTCATGCAATCCCCTCCTTGATTTTCTTAATTCTTGCTTTCAGAGCCCGCATGACAGCCTCATGGGTGTCTGCACGGTCCCGGATGGTTGCCATTACATCCTCATCCTGGCAGCCCTGCACAATGAGATAGTGGATATAAACTTTGTCATAGGGGGACCCCTGCCGCCACAATCGGCAGTTGCCCTGGTCATTCAGCTCAAAGGACCAGTTGAGGCCAAACCACACAACATGGTGGCCGCCCATCTGGAGGTTGAGGCCATAGGCACAGCTTGCGGGGTGGACCAGCAGCACATCAACCTCTCCATTGTTCCAGGCATCGGCATCCTCAGAGCCCTTGTAGACACGCACCCGCAGCTTGTCCTTGCGCCCTTTGTTATAGCGCTCCAGCCGCTCAAGGATGCGGTCACGGTCATGCTGGTAGCCGTAAAAGGTCAAGGCTGGCTCACCGTCCAGACGCTCCAGTAGCTCCATATAGGCATCCAGCTTGCAGTCATGGACGGGGACAACCTGGCCCTCTGTGCCGTAGACAGCACCGTTGCAGAATTGCAGCAGCTTGCCCACAAGGACACCGGCGGTGCTGGCTGTCACCACATTCTCATCAACCTCAAGCAACAGATCACGCTCAAACTGCTTGTAGTCCCTCATGGCCTTTTGGTCAAGCACAACAGGGATTTCATGCTGGATGTTCTCCGGCAGTTGCAGGTAGTCCTCCGCTTTCATGGAGATGCAAATGTCAGAGATGGCGGACAGCACGGCGCTCTCAGCGCCGTCCTTGGCCTTATAGCTGAAAATCTGGGTGCGGCTCCTCTGGTCCGGGTCAAAGTATCGCTCCCGGTAGGCGCTCAGTGTAGGCCCCAGACGCTCACCGCCGTCCAGTAGGTAAACCTGCGCCCAAAGGTCAATGAGGCCTTTGGAGGACGGTGTGCCGGTCAGCAACACCATCTTTTTGATAAAACGCCGCACCCGTTTCATGGCCTTAAAGCGTTTGCTCTGGGAGTTCTTAAAGCTGGTACTCTCATCCAGCACCACCATGTCAAATGGCCATGCCTGTTTGAAGTAGTCCACCAACCACTCAACATTTTCACGGTTGATGATGTAGACATCCGCCGGTGTGTTGAGGGCCTTGATGCGCTTGGAGGCACTGCCCAGCACCACGGAAATGCGGAGGTGTTGCAAGTGGTCCCACTTGGCTGCCTCCTTGCTCCAGGTGGCCTCTGCCACTGTTTTGGGTGCCACCACCAGGACCTTGGACACCTGCCAGCGGAAATACTTGAGAATGTTGACCGCCGTGAGGGTGATGACCGTTTTGCCAAGGCCAGGCCGGAGAAACAAACCAACAGCCGGGTCCTCAACCACACGCTGGATGCAGTATGTCTGGTAATTATGCGGGGTGTACTGCATCGGCAAATTCCTCCCTCAAAAAATCTTTCACGGCATCCATCCCAAACAGTACACGGACATCCGCCCCCCGTTTCTCCATCTCACTCCTTTGCCATTTCTGCACCTTGGCCAGCCTCCCAATTTCTGTTTTCAACTCAACATAGATGGTCTTACCGGCTGGGGTGATGACAATGCGATCTGGTACACCAGGGTTTCCGGGTGACACAAACTTAAAGCAGAGGCCACCGTGCTCTTTCACTTTTCGGACAAGGTAGCTCTCAATATAGCTCTCTTTCATAATCGGCCTCCTGTTCTTCTGCGGAACATTGGCACTTTGTTTTTATATAAGTTTCTATATTAGAGGTATTAGAGGGTTTATATACTCTCTAAATCCTCTGTTTTATACTTAATAAAAAAATAATGTTCCAATGTTCCACTTGTTAAAAAAGCCTGTATTTTCGGGGCTTTTCCCCGGAACATTGCCCGGAACATTGGCCTTTTACAATGTTCCGTTGTCCCGGAACATTCAAAGCCATTTTCAAATGTTCCGGGGCCAATGTTCCGCTAAATGTTCCGGCGTTTTCGCATAAAACCACGCTGCTTTCCGCAGTAGCCAAACCGCAGGGAGCTTGTGGTCCTCTCCCAATCTGCACAGGCATCAATAATGCTGTTGATCTCCGCAGTATCAGAGTAGCGGATTTCTTTTTGCTTTCCGTCCAGTGCCTCACACCACACCTCAAGAGCACACACCCGGTCACGGTCAACCAGCTTGACGTCACCTTGCACAGCGCCGCCCCAGAACATGCGGCGGCGGTCCAGCGGCCAGCTCTGCCAGTCCTCCGGCACCTGCCGGTTGAGAAAATCGGTGATGATGCCCTCACGGGTGCTGACTTCCCGGTGTTCCTCCTGCTTGGCCTTTGCGGCCTCCTCAAGCTCTCCCTTGAGGAAAAGAGGCTCACCAGTCTGCCAGCGGACCACCGCCTCCGCCCAGAGCTGGTCAATTTCTCCCGGCAGATCAGTCCACACATCTTTTGTGGGCGGCTGCTCCCCGGTGTCAACGGGCCAGAAACGGCGGTTGCCGGTGCGGTCCTGCAAAAAGTCCGTGGTGTTGGTGGTGCCAAAAAAGACACAGCAGCGGGGCAGCTCTTTGACATGGCGGCCATAGGCCGCACGGAAACGGTCCGTGCGTAGGGAGAGAAACTGCTTGATGCGGGCAACATCCGTGCGCCGGAAAGCGTCCAGCTCTGAGATTTCAACCAGCCAAACGCCTTGCAGGAGCTCAGAGGCCTCCTTGCCCTCAAAGGTGCGGATGCTGTCATTAAACCAGCCCCGGCTCATCTTATCCAACAGGGTGCTCTTGCCTATGCCCTGGGGGCCGGAGAGGATGAGCATGTTGTCATACTTACAGCCGGGCACCATGGCACGGGTGACAGCGGCGGTGAAAGCCTTGCGGGTCACCGCTCTGGTGTATGGGGTATCAGCAGCGCCCAAGTAGTCAATGAAAAGGGTGTCAAGCCGTGGCTGCCCGTCCCACTTGAGGCCTTGGAGATAGTCCTGCACCTCATTGAAAGCGTGTTTTGCGGAGTGCAGGGACAGGGCCCCGTCAATTTTGCCGTTGCCGGTGATATGGTGGTATCTCTCCAGATACCAATAAAGGCCCTCGTTGTCATTGTCATCCCAGAGGCGGCGCTGTGTGCGGCTGTCCCACGGGAGAGCCCCCAGCACCTCACCACGGCCCGCAAAGCGGTTGAGGGCAAACTTGTCCTTGAGGAGTGGGTCATGCTCCAGGATAATCCAGACATTATCAATGGTGGCTTTGGGGAGGCCTGTCTGGCTGTTTACAGCCAGCTTGCTCATCCAGTTGGCGGGGTCCTCTGCGTTGGTTGGCTCCACGCCCTCAAAGTCCTTGACGGCCTCCTGGTATCGCTCCTGGCTCATCAGAGCGGCCACATCTGCATTGGAGATGGCCAGCTCACACATGGCTTGGTAGCTTGGGAGCCGGTTGGTGGGTGTGCCGGGCTGGGCCTCATCGTCCTTGTCACCAAAACGGTGGAGGCGAACAAGATCAAAGGCATTGACCAGCCGGTTGCTGCACGGGTCTGTGGCGTGGTGACTGTAAAGAAACTTGCCGTTGTCATATATCACGGCACCGCCAGTGGTAGAGCCGCCCAGATAGGTGTATCTGCCGGGCATACTGTCCACGGGCTCATACATGCCGGGGATAAGCTCCTCCATGGCCCGGTAGATGTCAAAGGTGCGGCAGAAAGCGCCCACCACGCCCGTCTTGGCCTCCGGGTCACCCTGCTTGACTGCCAGCTTTGGGAGGCTCAGAGCGCCCGGCACCTGCGGCCACAGGGCACAGTCCCGCCAGTCCTCATATTGGGCCAGCAGACCATTTGCGGAGAGGAGGGGCTTGTCCTGCCAGAGATACACATACTGGCTGTCAGAGCAACAGCTTGGCCAGTACATGAGGCGGGACACCTCAAAGGTTGTGGGGTCGCAGAGTTCAATGCCTATGTACTCCGCCATCTTGCGGGCCAGGGGCTCATATTCATCTGCGGACACCGTGCGGTCAAGGGGCAGGAGGACACGCAAGCGGGGAGCCGCCGGGCTGTGTTTACGGGTGCTGTAAATGCAATAGCCGCAGCCCAGCGCCTCCACCCGGCGCAGCACATCCTCAGTGCCTCCGGCGGGGATATTGTCAAGGTCCAGGGTGATGACATCACGCCCGGTCACATTGTTTGCTTTGCGGCGGGGGCCGGAGAGGGTGCCAGCGACAAAGCCGCCAACATCCTTGAGGTCATCCTGCTGGGCCTTTTTCATATTCAGATATTCTGCCAGGGGCTCCGTGCCCCTGGCGGGTGTCTGGAGCTTTGCCCACAGCTCTGAGATGAGCAGGGTTTGAGCAGTCCAGACCATTGCACGCCGGTTGCTGCCGGCTGAAATTGTTATTTTGCGGTCATATTGCATTGGTGGCGCTCTCCTTTACTCGTTCTGTGGGGCTGCTGTTTCAAGTCTGGACACCCAGCGCTTGAGCTTTTGGAGCGGGGCATCCGTTAGGGTCACATAATCTGGGGATAGCGTTGCCACGCACACCAGCACATCCTCAAGCTCCTCCTGCAAATTGCTGAGAGCGTCATTGAGGCTGGTGGGAGTTGGGTTTCTGCCCTCCAAAGCACGCTTTACTTTTAGAGCGGCCTTGGCCAGCTCTGCGCTTTCCTCTGCAAGCTGGCACAGTAGATCACCGGGGGTTAGGGTATCGGTTACATACTGGATGCAATCCTGCTTTGTCATCTAAACCACCTCCCGGTCTTTTTGTCCCGCAGTTCAATGCGGGCACCCAACTCAAAGCCGCTCTCAGAGATGATAAACTTGAGGACCTTGATGAGCGTGTTGACCTTGGCATCCAGGGCCTCATGCTCCTCATTGGTCACTTTCTTAATTGCGCTGTATGCGGTGGGGTCATAATAGCCCTCCGCATTTTCCCAGGGTTTATTGGCCATCGGTCAGCACCTCCTTTTGCCAGGCCTCCACATCAGCGCCCAGCTCTTTGAGCTTGTAGCGCTCCGGGTATAGGTCATCCATTTGGTAATACTCACGCATCCGGCGGTGCTCTGCGGCCATGGCCAGGTAGAAGTCATGGAGCCGCTTGACACCAAAGCCAAGGTGTGTGTGCAGGGTCCAGAGCACCATGGTGTCAACATCCAGCGCAAGGCGTTCATCAGCCTCAAGGCACTGTTGGTTTATTTCATGCTCCATGGCCCTCTGCATGTTGGGGGTCATCATCTTACTGCCCAGCTCAGACAGCTTGATGTTGATGGCGGGGTCTTTGGGCACCTGCACGCCCTGCTTTTGCAGTTTTCGCCTCTCCCGCCTATTCATTGCGGCTGCCCTTGTTACGGCAGCGCAGGTAGTTCTCAGTGGGCTCCCATCCATCCACTACAATGACAGGCCCCTCCGGGGCATCGTCACAGATGAAATCACCCTCACCAATATACTGGCAGTGGTCACACATGCCGGGGTCACACATGCGGGGCTTTTCCTGGTAGTGCTGGCGGCGCTTGCGTTTCTTAGCCATGCTGCACACTCCTCTCAGCGATCTCACCGGCACAGGCTGCATAGCCCGCCAGGTCAACAAAGCTGTCTGCCTTGTCACCGTTCTTGATGCGGGCCACTTTCAGCAGCGCCATCATCATGGCCACATCCTTGGGGGTGAAGTCTACACCCATGTAGGCGGCCCAGAGCTTGCCGATGAGGGCAAAGCTGTCCTCCGGGGTGCCATAGTCCTGCTCACGCTCTCCGCAGACGCAGACACGGGCGGCCTCTAAAATCTCAGCTCTTTTCATGGTCAAGTGCTCTCCTCTCAAAAGGCGATTTCAAAAAGTTCAGCATACCCTCATAGCTAAGAGGGTGGGAGTTTGCGAAACACAGAACAGCGGCCAGGTCCTCATATTCAAGAGCGGGCAGCACTTCTGCGTAGGTCGGCACCAGCTCCGGGTCCTCCCTGCGGCGTGCGTTTTTACACGCCTTGCCAAGATAGTCCAGACAACAGCCGTGGACCGGGCAACGGTCACAGAGTTTCACGGCTCACACCTCCCCGCAGTCATCGAACACCACCGGCACCATCTCACGCATCTGCCAGAGCAGCATTTTGGCCACTTCACGCATCTGGGGATGGGCGGCGGGGGCAGTTCTCAGATTGAAGAAATGCCGCCACTCTCTGAGGTTGGCGGTCATCACCACCTCAGTCTTGAGGCTGTTGGGCTGGACGGCACGGGCCTCCTGGGGAGAACAGCCAAAGTTGAGCATATTGAAATATGCGGTTTCTGCTGCCTCACAAGCCTCTTTCCACATCTGGTATCCTGCACCGCAGGTGGCCAGATAGCAGGGCTGGATGACGGTGATTTCACCGCCAAAGCCGTCCTTGGAATAATTGCAGTAGCGGGTGCTTTCCTGGCAGTAGGAGGCCAGACGGTGGCGCACGATCTCATGGGACACACCACGGTCACAGATAAACTTGACTGTGATGTTGAAGTGTTCCAGCACGGCCTCGTGGCCACGCTTGATGATACCGGCCACAAAGGCAGCAGCGCTGGTATCGGTGATTTTATCCTCAGACTTGTAGCACACACGGCCACAGCGCTCAATGTGCTGGAGGACAGCCTGGCCATCCAGCGGGGTGAGGATTTCAACATTGGGAGAGATGATTTTCATGAGTGTACCTCCTTAGTAAATTTGTCAGTTTCGTTGCCCCAGGCTGTCCAGCCGGGGGTTTCTGTCCGGGCAAATAACTCTATGAAAGAGTTATCCCCCCCATAAGCTCCACAATGCGGTCACGGACCTCATCAGGCTTTTGGGAGTGCTCCCGGAGCGGTGCAAAAACAAGTTGGCTCACTCTGCTGCTTGCCCTCCTGGGCTTGCCTTTTACGGCAATGAGGCAGGGCTCTGTGTTCCCACGGGTCCAGTGTCCCAGGCCAAAGAAATGGCCCTTTCCACTCTTGTTGAGCTTGACCCATTGAAAGCCCAGGGTCTTGTATTGAAAGCCCCAGGCTTCAATGAGGGCCAGAGCGTCCTTGATGGTGGGATATGTAGCCCAGAGGAACAGCGTGCAGTCCTTTGCCGCAATGTCCTGCACAGGCAAGGCAGACAGCTCTTGGATGCTCATTGTAGGGTAATGGCTGGCGGCGTTGCCCTCACATCCCTTGTCCCTGTATTTCCAGGGAGGGTCTGCATAGATTACACTGTATTTTTGGTCTGGAAAAGGTATCATATAGGCCTCCTTGGCTTAAAATGAACAATCGCATGGCACGGTGTCCGGGTCATCATCTGGGATAGCTTTTTTAACCTCGGCCCAAAACCTTGCGCTGCTGGTCCGGTCTGTCGGGACAATGTGCAGCTTGTCCCGCATTTCTTGAAATTTGGGCTCAAGCTCCTTTAGGTATGCACCTTTGATTATGCTGTAACCAATAACGGCCTCTGCCGCCTTTGCCTCCTCCCATATATCAGGGCGTAGGCAGTACACACAATACCAGTGCTGGCGGCCAGCTTTTAGACATCCAACACAGTTAGCGTGCTTGTATATCTGGTATGTGATGGGAGGAGAAATGCCTATTTCCTCAGTGGAGAAAATTGTCCTATCCCAGTCGGCAAGTGGAAAAACAGCAGTATATCCCATTGCTCGCATAATGTCGTTGCGTCTTGCCATTCTGCTTGTTTCCTCTGGGTCAAATCCGTACACAACAGCATCTCCACGCTCTCCATGTTCAGCCAGCCAGCGGTGGAACGGTTCCGTTTTCAGCCTTGCCGTGCAAAATGCAGGACTTTTGTATGCCTTAAAGCCCTTGTTTTTCAAGGCCACAGATAGCGGCGGCGTTGTTTCCCAGCCTGGCATATTTGCATAGGTGATAGGAATACCCAGATAGTCTGATACCTCCCGCTTAAAGCGTTTGATGTCCTCATGCTCCACGTGAGAAGAAATGTCATGGTTTAGCAAAACCACGCCGCTTTTTCCGCATTTTCTAACGGTTTCGATGGCAGCAAGGGCAGAGGAGTGGCCCCCACTAAAGCACACAATGTGTTTCATAATAGAATATTAGCCTCCTTTGGGTCTGGCATATCATCCGGCAGGAGTTGCATGGCCATCAAGCCGCTTTTGGTTTCTCCCACATACCGAAAGCCAGCCAGCGCATAGGTGCGCCCCCAGGTCGGTATGCCGTGGACCATTGTGGGCTTCACTTTTTTGCGGTCAATAAAGGTCACCATGCCTTGCTCTGGAGGGGTTCCAAAATAGGCCACAGTGGCTGCCACCGCCTCACGGATGAGCTCAGAGGCCAGGCCAGCACCCTCATTGCGAAAAGCGGAGCACATCCAGGCTCCCGCCCATTGATGCTTTACATATTGAGCATAGGGCCAAGATGTGACCCACAGCGCCTTGCCGCCCTGGTTCTCTGCATATAGCACCAGGCACCGCCCAGGCGGTACAAACTGCGGACTGCCCGGTTTTTGGCGGTTGTAGTGCCGGTCAGCCACGGCTCTGGCCTTGGGGTCAGCTCTGTTGGATTTAGTCCAGGTCATTGCAGTTCAGTCCTTTCTAAAGTATCGGCCCACCCAGCCATCAGCGTTGAGGGGGAGGCCTTGCGCCCACGGAATTGGCTGGCGCATAATGTCCACCACCTTGTCCAGCATGTTGTCCTCCGTATCAAAGGGGGCCACATCAATGACCACCTCATCATGCACATGGAACACAACCGGCAGCCCGGAGGCCTCCAAGCGCTCAATGGTGTCTGCCAGACAGTCACGGGCAATGGCCTGCACGCAGTTCTCAACCAGCTTGCCGCCGTAGGTTTCAATGCGTTTCCAGCGCTTGGTTTTCTGGTCCATGCCCATGTAGGAGATGGAGGGGTTGCCCCATTGGTTTTCACCAATGCCGGGGCTCACATAGTAGAGCTTGCGGCCAGAGGGCAGTGTGATGGTAAAGCAGTCGGTGCCTTGGTTATAGTCAAACTCACGGGACAGGAGGAGGCCATTGATACCAACAGAGCCGCCCTGGGTGATGACCTGCACAGCGGCGTTGTCCATCGCATACCACAAATCACGGATGCGCTTGTTGGCCTCTCTCCATCGGCTTACAATGTCCGGCAGGTCCTCCTCCGGGATGCCCATATCAAGGGCCCCCATGTTGATGAGTGCGCCGGTGCTGCCCTGGTAGCCAAGGGCCAGCTCTGCAACCTTGCCCTTTTGCCGGAGCGCATACTCCGGGTTTCCCTTTTTGATGAGCTCAATGGGCACACCAAACATCTGGGAGGCGGATGCCTCATAGATTTTTCCGTGAGTGCGGAAAACTTCAAGCCGCCACTGCTCACCGGCCAGCCAGGAGATGACACGGGCCTCAATGGCGCTGAAATCAGCATCAATGAGGACATGGCCCTCCGGGGCCACAAAGGCCGTGCGGATGAGCTGGCTGAGGGTATCGGGCACGGAGCCATAAACTGCACGCAGCGCATCCAGGTTGCGGCTCCTTACCAGATCACGGGCAAGGTCAAGTGGCTCTGTGTAGGTGCGGGGCAGGTTTTGGACCTGCACCAGCCGCCCGGCCCAGCGCCCGGTCCTGTTGGCCCCGTAGAATTGGAGCAGCCCACGGACACGGCCATCCGGGCACACAGCGGCCTCAATAGCGTTGTACTTTTTGGTGGATGTCTTGCCAAGCTCCTGGCGGATTTCCAACATGCGCCGCACCTGCGGGCTGTTGTCATCCTTGCCAAGCAGCCGGGAAACGGTATCTTTTCGCAGGTCCGCCAGCTCCTCACCCATTTCCTCTTGGAGCCATTGGGTGAGCTGGGCCACGCTGTTGGGGTTGTCCAACTTGGAGAGCTCAGTGGCCTCCTGCATCAGATTTTTGCGGACGGTTTCCCCAAGGTAGAGGGCACCCTCCACAAAGTCCATGTCAACGGCCACGCCACGGGCATTGATGATGAGGTCTGTTTCCCACTGTTTCTGCACCCAATCCGGGACAGGGAAAGCGGAAAGCCTCCGCTCAATCTCCATTTCCGTGACAACATCCTGGCGGCAGTATTCTTTGAACAGCTCCCACTTGGCCATGTCATGGTGCGGGAGGTTGCGGGTGCGCTGGCCATTGGCCTTGGAGGGGGCACATGGCACGCAAAAATAGCGGATGAGGGCCTTGCCGGTGTTCAGCTTGCGCTTGTCCTCTGCAAGTCCAAGAGCTTTGCCGGTGGCATCCAGGCCCGCTGTATAGCCGCAGTAGAGGCCGTGGAACATAGTGCACCGCCACTGCTCCGGCGGCAGGCAGCCAATAAACTTGGATAGACAGCCCCACTCAAAGGGGGCATTGTATGCGTGCTTGATGTAGTCTGGGCTTGTGATGGCCTGAACAAGCCACGGGGGGAGATGCTCCCCCCGTGCCAAGTCGATGATCTCAACAGGAGCACCATCCAGACTGTACGCAAAAAGCAGGATTTCAAAGTCCGGGCTTGATATGTACTTTTGGGCACCGGCCTTTGCAATCGGCACGCTTGAATAGGTTTCAAGGTCTATGCTGAGATGGTGCATGTGGTCCTCCTTATGCGCTGAAAGCGGTGTCCTTGGTGTAGAGCTGCATGATGTTCTCCGTGTTTACTCCACGGGCCTCCAGCTCATCCAGCATGGTCTTGAAAAGCGTTGTGCTGGTCACATACTGGACCAACTCCTCAGAGGAGAGGCTGGTGACATTGTGGAGGGATTTCTTGCGGATGCTGTCACCATCCCCAGAGGGGGTCCAAGCCTCCTGCTCCTCAAAGGTTGCGTCCTCAATGTCATCCACCAGCATTGCTTGGACACGGGCGGGCTTTTGCACCAGCATCTTGACCGTGTTGAGCAGGTGAGCGGTTTCCATGTTCTTGACCTCAAGGACCACTCCAAAGGCTCCAATCCAGAGCTTTCCATCAAAACGGGTTTTCATAGGTCCATCCTCCTTTTACATAGGCTGTCCAGTGATGGGGTTAATGCCGTTGTTGGTGTTCCAGGGAACACCGGCGGGAGCCGCAGCAGGGGCGGCACCATAAGCGGGAGCGGCGGGCATCGCCGCACCATAGGCAATACCGGCAGGAACGGCGGGGTTGCCGGTGGGCATTGCGGGATTGGCCACGGGCGATGCGCCGACACCGGCGAAGTCAGAGGCGGCGGATGCCTGGCCAGCCAGGGGCTCACCATCACGGGTCTTGAGCACATTGCCCAGGCCGCAGCCAACGCCCTTGTTGCCGGAGTTGGAATAGCCAAAGAAACGGATGGTAACACGGCCATACATGCCGCTGTAAATGTCAGAGGGTGCCAGCTCACAGTTGATGTTGTCGATGCCTACCACCTGGGGCTTGTTCTTGGTGGAGGCGGTCATCACCCAATGGCCCTTGCACTCATCGCCAAACGGTACACCGGAGGGGCGCACGCCATCGCCGTCATAGATGGGCACCTTGAGAACGGGCGGGCGGGCACCATTCCAGACCTTGGCCAGCGCATCATTGGCGGCAGCCTGGATAGCAGCGTCAATGTCAGCCTTGGTGGCCGTGTCGGTCTTGGGGATGAGCAGGGTGACGGAATACTTAGGCTCTGCGCCCTGCTGGGCGGCTCTGGGGGTGGTCAGATTGGCATAGGACAGGCGCACCTCTCCAGTCAGCACTTTCATGGGGTCATTCTGATACATAGTCATTGATCTCCTTTTCTTAAATCATTTGGTGTTTCGTATCGTTCCAGAGTGTCTGGATTTTCACCCAGCGCTCATGCTGGGATTTGGACTGTTTAACGGCACGGACAAGGGCCTCATTGTTGGCTCTGATTGCGGCGGCGGCCTTTATCTCCTTGCGGGTCCTCCGCCGGATTGGCTTTTCAATCAGCCGCCAACCGTCTTGGTATTCCTTTGAGGCCTTTTTCCATGCCTCTTTGCTGTCATCAACAGCGGTGGAAAAATAGGCATCCGCATCCGCAATGGCTTGCTCATTGTGCCAGGGCTCAGAGAGCATCATGGAGAACAGCTTGCGGATGTTCTTGATAGGCAGGTCCGGGAGCTTGGGCAAATATAGGGTGATGTGGCAGGTGTCCTGCTGAAAGCTCACTGTGTCAGTCATTCTGCCACCACCCCGGCAAAATCGGAGGCGGCGGGGTTGTAGGCCTCACGCTTATCCGTGGCCAGGGCCAGGGTGGGCTTGCCAAGGGGCTTGACCACAAAGCTGCCGATTTTCTCAGCAAACTCCGCCTTGCCCATCAGTTTCTCAAGCTCAGAGAGGGTCTTGGGCTTGCGGTCATAGACCAGCGCCTCATCATATCCAGCAGCAATGACGGCCTTGATGGCGGCATCTTGGTCCGTAAAGGTGCGGTTGCTCCGGCCCGCCACCAGTTTCCAGCCCTCAATGGGCTTGCCATCCAGTAGGGCCCTGGTGGCATATTCCTCCAGGTCCTTGTACCACTGGACAAGCTGCTGGCCACGGATGAGCAGGTCACCAATCTCAGCATCAGTGAGAGTGTGGGCCAAGTCATCCAGCACAGGCTTGCCCGGCAGCACGCAGTCCTTGAAGTCCTCCAGCGCCGTGTTGACATTGGCACGGGCTCTGCACTGAGCTTTGCCACGGCAGAAACGGCAGTGCTCACCGGGGACAAACTCACCCAGGCCAGAAAAGGCCTTTTGTGCAATGGGCTTTATGCTCTCGCCCCACGCTTTCAGCTCCTCCACGGTGATGATGTCTGAGGTGTAGCTGTCAAGGCGGGGCTGGTCAATGGTCATGCGGACCCGCTTGATGGTGTCACCAAACACGGGGGCATAGCGCTTGAGAGCGCCCAAGGCGTAAAGCCGCATCTGGGGGTTGCCCACCGCAGACACGGGCACGCCCTTGCCATGCTTGTAGTCGGTGATGCTGAGGGTATCGCCGCCGATCATAACGCAGTCACAGGTGCCAAAGCCCTCCGGCACATACTCACCAAAGTCCACCTTGACCTCAGCCGCCACAGTGGGGCTGCTGTCATAGAGCATGGCTTGCTCAGTCAAATGCTCCAGGTAGAGGTCAGTGGTCTTGTCCATCTCCGGGTCATAAAGTGCCTCTTTCTTGAGCTTATTGAGCCGGGTGGTATAGGTGCGGCTGGTCATCACAGTAAACTTTTTGAGGGCCTTGAGCTCTGCGATGGCGTGAGCCAGGCGGCCCTCCTCAGCATAGGTGCTGGTGCTCTCCGGCAGCCCCTCCTCAAAACGGGGGGCTGCCGTGCAGACTAACCAGCGGGATGCGGATGATGCGGAAAGCAATGCGTGTTTTTCGGGAGGCATGGGTGCACCTCCTTAAATCTGAGCGCCCAGGGCACGCAGCTCCGTGGCGAACACTCCAAACTGGTCCGGCTGGAGCTGAGTGACAGCCGCCACACCATAGCGGGCCAGCAGAGCAAGCAACTGCTCCATCTTGCCAGCGTCAACCAGAGAGGCACCAGCACGGGCGATCTGGTCAAGGGTATAGGTGGGGGCCGTGACGGGCACAGCAGCGGGAGCCTGGGCAACGGGTGCGGTGGGCTGCTCAGTAGGGACAGGAGCAGTAGGGGCAACAGGAGCCGCCACAGGAGCCGCAGGGGTAGGGTTTACGGGTGCAGCAGGTGCGGGTGCGGCCACGGGGGGGCACAGGAGCCGCCGCAGGGGCTCCTCTGAGCTCATCGGGCGTGAGCGTGTTGATGTCGGGCGGGGTAATGGCAGCGGCCAGCTTGCAGATGGCGGCGGCCAGGTCCGGCATTGTTACAGTGATTTTCATTTCCATCATGGGTTGTTTCCTCCTTGGTTTCGTTTTTACAGTCGCATCTTTCTCCGGGGTCAAGGTTGGCCCCACAATCTGGGCAGGTCCAGTAGTACGGCATGGCTCACTCCTCCAATACGCTTGTCCAGTATTCAAAGGCGGTCATCACTTTGCGGGTGTAGTCGGTTTGGTATGTACCGGCATCCCACAGCCGTCTTGCGCCGGTGGGTCCGCAGTTGTAGGCCATCAAGGCCAGCTCCGGCTCACCGTAGGCTTGGAGGTGCTGGGAGATGATATAGACACCGGCCTCAATATTCCCGGCGTGTGTCATGGGGTCAAGGCCGATTTCTAACAGCCATTCATGGTTGCTCTTGTTGATCTGCATGAGGCCATAATCACCCGTGGAGCTGACTGCATCCGGGTCAAAATGGGTTTCCACCTCAGCGATGGCCAGAGCCAGCGCATAGGGGACCTCATACTCCTCACAGCAGTCCTGCATAATCTCCTGGAGCTCATAGCTGAGGAGCCGCCCCTCACTCACAATGTCATCACGGTAGCGGACGGGCTCCGGGGTGGCCTCTTGAGTGGGCACCTGTTCCGGCTCAGACGGGCCGGTTGTGACAGCAGCCGGAGGGACAACCACGGCATCCGGCATCTGCTCCGGCTCTGCGCTTTCAAAGCCGCAAGCGCCCATGTAGCACAGAGCGCAAGCCATGCAGATGAGGACAAAGACGGTGACCATGCGGAGCCGTCTGGCCCTCTGGGCACGGCGGCGCTGGCGGCATCTGCGGGAGTAGCGCCGGGCATCAAGTTCACGGGTGGTCATGGCGCTCACCTCTTACTCAATCACTCTGCTGGAAATCTCAGCAAGGAGCTCTTTGGTGGTGTACTGTTTCAGAGGGTTGCTGTTGTCCTCCACGGCAAAATTGGAGGGAATGAGGAAAGCGGGGCGGGACCCGTAGGTGCTGGTGCAGTCGTCGACGCTGACATTGCCGACAGCGTACAAGCCCAGGACCCAGCAGTTATCCTCATCCACATTAGGGGTGCTCCAGGGGGTTGCGGACCACTCCCAGACCTCCGGCTTGGGCAGGATGTCATGGTACTTGCGGATTTCATCCAGGGTCAGAGGGGCCACCTTGCACTCACAGGTGCCATACTCCTTGGAGCCATTGAGAGCGGTGAGGTCCACGGTGCGGGTGATGATCTCATCCGGGTGGTTTTCGGTCAGCGCATCCAGATAGGCGCTGTTGAGGTGGGCACGGAGAGAGCTGGCGGCAAAGTTGTTGGTGGAGCCAAAGGTGTGCTCGACATACTCAGCGCCAAGCAGCAGGGTGCCATCCTTGCGGTGCTCCAGCACAATGCAGGGCTCTCCATGAAACTCCACGGTCTGACCGGGGGTGATGTTCAAAATAGCGGTTTTCATTTGGTGTTTTCCTCCTTGTTTTTCCTGAGCTCCATTTCACGGCACGCTTTGCAGAGTGAAATGGTATTGAGGCCGATTTCCGATAATTTATCGGGATATGTCAGCAGGGTCACTGTGCCGCACTTGCGGCAACGGACTTTGCGGGTGACCATCATGGCTGTTAATCCTCGTCATTATCGGCAGTGTCGATGTCAATGAGGTTTTCTGCCTGGACGATAATTTCAGAAACAATCTGCCGGATGGGCAGGTTGGTCTTGGCACGCAAACGGCGCACCACTTTCTCAGCCTCCGGGGTGAGGCGGACGGTGCCAATGCACTCATCAGAAATGCGGGGTGCTTTCAGCACAATGGGGTTGGGGTTGTTACTCATGCGGGTTTCCTCCTTTGGTTGGCGGGGTGATGTGTTCCTTGGTTGCGGGCGGTTACGCCTTGGCAGCTCTGCGGCCTCTCCGCTCAAGCGATCTTTGGACATTGAGCTGGGCGGTTTCGGCATCATATCTGAGCCGCTGGTCCGGGAGCCTTGTGCCATCCTGGCCTCTTTTCAGTTCGTAGTAGGCAGTGGAGAGGGACATTCCCATCTCATCCGCAATGTCTTTGGCTGTGAGGCCGCTTTCCCACATGCTTTGGATTTTCCGCCGGTCCTCTATGGAGCGGAAAGTGTAGCTTGCCATCAAATTCACCTCCTGTTTGGCACAAAATACGCAAAAAAAATTAGATTACCCGGTCCGTCCACCTCGAAAATTGAGGTTTTCGGACCGTGTAATCTAATCTTAATGGGTGCCAGACCTTGGGGGTTTTACCACCAATTCCCCCTTAACCCGATTTGAAAATCAAATTTCTAAGAAATTTGATTTTCGTATAAAATTTAGGTCAAGCCTTTTTAAAGGCTTGCAGAGTGTGAGGCAGAGCCTCACGGTTTTTCCTCAAGGTCTTTCATGGCGTTTTGAAACTGCCATGCAAAAAGCAGGACTGTTGTGGTCACGGCAATGAAATCCGCCACCGGCTCCGCCAAAAAGACAGCCATATCCTTTTTCTCGAAGAAATGGGGCAAAATATAAATGAGGGGGATCAGCAGGATGATTTTCCTGTAAATCGCCAAAAACAAAGAGGTTTTTGCATTCCCAATGGCGATAAAGGTCTGCTGACAGGCGATCTGCATCCCCATGACGAAGCCCACCGCCATATAAATCCGCAATGCCCGTGCCGTATAATCCAAAAAGGCCGCATCCCCTGCGAACAACATGGAGACCTGTCTGGGGAACAGCATGATGATGAGCCACAGCCCCCCGGCATAGGCCACACAGCTTTTCAGCAGCAGCCGAAAGGATTCCCGCACCCGTTCCGGCTTTCTGGCACCAAAATTATAGCCGGTGATGGGCTGTGCCCCCTGGGCAAGGCCGGACAGGGGCAGCATGGTAAACTGCATCATACTGGTCAAAATGGTCATAGCCCCTACCGCCGTATCTCCGCCATATTTCAGCAGAGAGGAATTGAAGCAAATATTCAAAATGCTTTCTGTGGACTGCATCACAAAGGGACTCAGCCCCAGCAGCACACAGGGCAGGATGGTTTTTGCCCGCAGGCGCAGATATTTCTTTTGCAGCCGCAAAATGGTCTGTTTACCTGTCAGAAAATGCAGGACCCACGCCGCAGAAAGGGCCTGAGAAAGGACTGTCGCCAGGGCCGCACCTTTGACCCCCATGCCAAAGAAGAAAATAAAGATGGGGTCCAGGATGATATTGGTGACAGCACCGATCAGAATGGTCTTCATGCTGATTTTGGCAAACCCCTGGGCAGTAATAAAGGCATTCAGCCCCAAGGTCATCTGTACGAACACCGTACCAAAGGTATAGATCCGCATGTAATCCATGGCGAAGGGAATGGTATTTTCACTGGCGCCAAAGGTCAAAAGAAAAGGCTTGGCAAACAGCAGAAACAGCACCGTCAGGGTCAGAGAGACCAACAAAAGCAGGGCAGTACAGTTTCCCAAAATACACTCCGCTTCTTCCTTGTCGTTCCGCCCCAGCATGATAGACGCCCGGGGGGCGCCGCCCATGCCTGCCAAAGCCGCAAAAGCAGAGATCAGCAAGATCAGGGGCATACAAACCCCCAAGCCTGTCAGGGAAAGCTTCCCCGTGCCGGGAATATGCCCGATATAGATACGGTCTACCACATTATATAATACATTTACTACCTGTGCCGTAATGGCAGGGACTGCCATTTTCCACAGCAGTCCCTTCACAGGCGCAATACCCAGTTCATTTTCTTTTTCCAATTTTCTTTCACCTTATTTCCCAAGACAGAACTTCGTAAAGATTCTGTCTATAATTTCTTCATCACTGGTGTCGCCGGTGATCTCGCCCAAGGCACGGTTGGCATCCTGCAGATCCATGGAAATGAAATCCTCGGGCATCCGCATGGTGATGGTCTCCAGGCAATGTTCCATGGCTTCTTTGGCACGGTACAATGCATCCTTATGACGGGTATTGCCCAACAGGGCATCCTCCGCCGTTGCCGTATGTCCGTCCAAAAACATATTTTTCAGGGCATCAATAAGCCTGTCAAAGCCCTGATTCTGCTTCACAGAAATAAACAAAATCTGTTCCTTTGGCACAAAGCTTTCCAGCTCTTCCAGAGAAAGCTTCTGTTCCAGATCCACTTTATTCAGCAGAACGATGGTCTTTTTCTCTTTGATAAAGGAGAGGATTTCCTTGTCCTCCTCTTCCAAGGGGCGGGAGCCATCCAGCATCATAATGACCAGATCAGCATTTTCCGCGTAAGCCTTGGATTTTTCCACGCCCATGCGCTCTACCACGTCGCCTGTTTCCCGAATGCCTGCCGTATCCACGATCTTGATGGGAATACCATCGATATTCAAATATTCCTCTACGGTGTCACGGGTGGTGCCGGGGATATCGGTCACAATGGCACGATCCTCCTCCAGCAGCCAGTTCAGCAGAGAAGATTTGCCCACATTGGGCTTGCCCACGATAACCGTCTGCAGGCCATCCCGAATGATCTTTCCTCGGTCGGCCCCTTCCAGCAGCTTTTCCATCTGGGACAACAGCTTTGTTGCACCCTTTTCCATATTTCCGTAGGTTTCATCTTCAATATCATAATCGGGATAATCGATGACAGCTTCGATGGAAGCGATCATATCCAGAATTTCCTCCCGCATCTCTCTGACTGCTGTTTTCAGGCGGCCTTCCAGCTGATTCACTGCCGCCTGACGGGATAATTCCGTTTTGGAATGGATCAGGTCGATAACGGCTTCCGCCTGGGTCAGGTCGATACGGCCGTTCAGGAACCCACGTTTGGTAAATTCCCCGGGCTCCGCCACACGGGCACCGGTTTTCAATACAGCTTCCAATACCCTTCTGGTCACCAGAGAACCGCCGTGGCAGTTGATCTCCACGATATCCTCTTTGGTATAGGTATGGGGTGCTTTCATGACAGAAACAAGGACTTCATCAATGATCTCGCCGCCCTTGCCGTCGGTGATCTTCCCATAGGACAGGGTATGGGTGGCTTTTTCCGTCAGTTTTTTCTTGCCGATAAAGATATCATCCGCCATAGCGATACAGCCAGCACCGCTCATGCGGACGATGCCGATACCGCCTACGCCCATGGGCGTGGAGATAGCCGCAATGACATCGTCTAACATATATTCTCTTTTCATAGTTTACCTCTTTTCTTGGGACTCTGTCCCAAACCCTGCCAGGGAAATGATTTCCCTGGACCCTCATTCGCAAAAACTTCGTTTTTGCAGGGCTAATGGATTATTTTGCAGCGCCGCAGGCAAAACGGGTCAAGGGGGTGACCCCCTTGCGGAGTGTGAGGCAGAGCCTCACGAAAAGAATTGCCTTGTAAGCGGTTCTTTGGAGGGTTCGGGAACCTTTCACCAAGGGAAGAAAGGTTCCTGACATCCCCAAGGTCTTGAATAAAACGAAAACCCGATGTATACAACAACGGGTTTCCAATAGTTTCTTATTTCAGAGTGATCACAACATTACGATAAGGCTCTTCCCCTTCGCTGTATGTTGTCACGAAACGATCATTCTGCAGTGCAGAATGAATGATTCTTCTTTCATAAGGGTTCATGGGTTCCAGAACCACATTTTTCTTTGTGTGTTTTACCTTTTTCGCCAGGTTGAATGCCAGGCTTTCCAGAGTTTCTTTTCTTCTCTGGCGGTAATTTTCTGTATCCAGCATTACGCTGATGTAATAAGGGCTTTTCTTATTGACAACCAGATTTACCAGATACTGCAGAGCATCCAATGTCTGGCCTCTTTTGCCGATCAGGATACCCATATCATCCCCTGTCAGTTCTACAAACAGGTGTTTATCTTTCAATTCTGTTTTGATCTTCACGATCAGGCCCATGGACAGGAACACTTCCTTCAGGAAAGTTTCTGCTTCTTTTTCGGGGTTGAAGTTTTTCTTCACCAGAACAACGGCATCCTTGCCGCCGAACATACCCAAAAAGCCCTTGGAACCTTCGTCGATCACTGTGATATCTACTTCTTCCCGTGTTGCGCCCAATTCAGCCAGTGCAGCTGCAATGGCTTCGTCCACGGTCTTTGCGCTTTTTCTGATTTCTTCCATTACTGTGCTGCCTCCTCCGCAAATTTCTTTTTATAATGTTTCTGCAGGATCACCTGCTGGATGATACCGAAAATATTACTGATCGTCCAGTACAGACCCAGACCTGCAGGCATAGAGATGGAGAAGAAGCCCATCATGATAGGCATCATATACAGCATAGATTTGGACATAGCTGCTGCAGGGTTATTGGGATCGTTCTGCTGAGGGTTCATCATCATCATGATCTTGGACTGCAACCATGTGGTCACACCGGCAGCGATAGGGATGATGACACCGGGGAAGGACAGACCTGCCTTACTTACCAGAGGGATGGTCAGGAAGGTTTCGATCTCATTCTTTGTTGCCAGCAGGGGTGTCAGGGCATCGCCTGCGGAACCCAGGTTTGCCATGATCGTCGCCCATTCATCTGTTTTCAACTGGCTGATCAGCATAACGACGTCATTGACATTATTCATATCGAAACCATCTTTGATGATATCGACATTTTTGTACATATCTACGAAGCTCTGCGCAAAAGGCTGGAATACTTCCATACGCAGTGTGACGGGGATATTGACGATAGCATTGGCAATATCTGTATAGTTCTGACCGATCACATCAACGTAAACGTATGCATTCTGGAACAGATAGAACAGCGCATACAAAATAGGCAGCTGGATCAGCATAGGCAGGCAGCCGCCCAACATGCTGATTCCATTTTTCTTCTGGAATTCCTGCATTTCAAAGGCCATACGCTGCTGAGACATCTGATCTGTCTTGCCTTCATATTTTTTCCTGATCTTATTCAGTTCAGGCTGCAGCATCTGCATTTTAAAAGAAGATTTCTGCTGCTTTACCATCAAAGGGAACAGGATTATTTTCACGATCAATGTAAAAATGATAATAGCCAGACCCAGGGAACCAGCGCTGGAGCTGCTGTGAAGCAGATCGAAGAGCATATTGTAAACTTTCCCCATTAAGTCGGCCACAGGTCCGATGATCATACCGGGCTTTCTTACGGAAGGCAGTGCTTCCAGTAAATAGGAACTAAACATGTTTTCCTCCTTCAACAAACAATACGAGATTTTCGCCCCGAAGGACAGTTATTTTTTCTTTTCCGGAACAGGATCATACCCACCCTCGTGGAAAGGATGACATTTCAAAAGTCTCCGCACGGCAAGATACGTGCCCTTTATCGCACCGTGTCTGGAAATGGCGATATACGCATATTGGGAGCATGTCGGCGTAAACCGACAGCAGGGTCTGAAATGGGGAGAGATCGCTGCCTGATAAAACCGGATCAATAACAGAAATAGTTTTTTAAACATTCGGTTCTTCCACTTCTTTTCTGTTCTCTGCTTCTAATTTATCCTGACGGTCCTTTCTTTCAGACGCGCTCAGCAGAAGCTGTTGTTTTTTGAAAAGATGCCGCAAAGAACGGCACACCTCGTGATAGGAAGCATCGGCACAGGAAACACGGGCGATGACCACCATGTCATACCCTGTTTTGATCTCCTCTTCCATGCTGCGATAGCTTTCCCTTATCAGGCGTGTCACATGGGAACGGACAACGCTTTTGCCCACCTTTTTGCTGACAGAAATGCCCAGCTTGTTCCCCTGTGTACCGTTTTTGACCAAATACAACACCAAATGGCGGTTGGCGATGGATCTGCCTCTATTATATACATGGCGAAACTGAAAATTTTTCTTCAAAGATTCTGTATGCTTCATCGGCTCAACCTCCTTTGCGGCCCGCTCAAAAAAATCTTCCATGACGAACAAAAGGCCACACGAAAGAATCTGCGGCCTTAAATAAACATGAAAAGATTATGCGGATAATACTTTTCTACCTTTTTTTCTTCTTGCAGCAAGCACTTTTCTGCCGTTTGCTGTTCTCATTCTTTTTCTGAAGCCGTGTTCTCTGCTTCTCTGTCTTTTCTTAGGCTGGAATGTCATTTTCATGGTTGTTGCACCTCCTTCAATTTCCGGGTTCTGCTCACCCTTTTTATGAGCACTGCCCCTATTATAGTAAAAAAAGCAAGGCTCGTCAAGAAAAAATTTTCCCTGAAAGGCGCGTATTCATTGGATTTGTCCACATTTCCACAGGAAATTTCCGATAATTTTTCAAGGAAAAAGGAACATTTAGATTTTTTGAGACCATATTTACTATATCTTGTATACAATATGGTTTGACAATTTTTTTGGACAAGTTTTTCGTTGAACCTGTGGATAACTTTTGATATACTAAGGACAAGAATGCCCTTATGGAATTCCACAGGTTTCACAACACCCCATATTATGTTATCCACAATCTGTTGACAACTCTGTTGATAACTTTTCCAGATTGTGAAAATAACTGTGAATCCTTTCCCCAAAGGAAACCCTTCAGGCCTGATAACAGCTGAATTTGTGCCTGTGTGGAATTTGTGCAGAAGGGAAATGAAAGAACCTGTTCATAACTTGGAAATCGAAGGATGTCGTATCCTGTTTTTCACAGGAATCTCCCAACAGCCTGTGGATAACGGAGCATCCACAAACAGGAAATAAAATAGGAGGGAAAGAAATGGAACTGAAACAGATCTGGGAAGAAGCCCTGAAGATCATCGAAGAAGAGACTTCTCCCGTCAGCTTTGAAACATGGATCCAGCCCATCATCCCCTGCGGGATCGACGGGAATCAGCTGATCCTGCAGGTCGAAAACGGATTTTTCAAGGAAATGCTGGAAAAACGCAACCTGCCCATCATCCGAAACGCAGTAAAATTCGTCACCAAAAATGAATATGAGATCGTCATCACCACAGAAGAAGAACAGAAGGCCGGCGGCCTTGGCAAGCATAACCTGGTGAAGGAAAAGAAAACAGAAAACGAACTGGCAAGAAACCTGAACCCCAAATATGTTTTCGACTCCTTCGTCGTTGGCAACAGCAACCGTATGGCCCATGCGGCATCCCTTGCCGTTGCGGAAGCCCCTGCCCAGGCCTATAATCCCCTGTTTTTATACGGAAATTCCGGGCTGGGCAAGACCCACCTGATGCATTCCATCGGTCATTTTATCCTGGATAAAAACCCTGATGCCAAGGTGCTTTACGTTACCAGTGAAACCTTCACCATCGAGCTGATCAACTCCATCCAGAATAATAAAAACGAAGAATTCCGCAATAAATATCGCAATATCGATGTCCTGATGATCGACGATATCCAGTTCATCTCTAAAAAAGAAGGTACCCAGGAAGAATTTTTCCATACCTTCAACGCATTGTATGAATCCAATAAACAGATCATTATTTCTTCCGACCGTCCCCCCAAGGAGATCAAAACATTGGAAGATCGACTGCGGAGCCGGTTCGAATGGGGCCTCATCGCAGATGTGCAGCCCCCCGATTATGAAACAAGGATCGCCATTCTGAAGAAAAAAGCAGAACGGGATAACCTGACGGTGCCCGATGATGTCATGGCATATATCGCCAAAAATATCGCATCCAATATCCGTGAACTGGAGGGTGCATTGACCCGCATCGTGGCATTTGCCACCCTGACCAATCAGGATATTTCCATTGCTCTGGCGGAAAACAGCCTGAAGGATATCTTCAGCGAACATTCCTCCGCACCCCTGACACCGGAACTGATCCAGCAGGTGGTGGCAGAGCATTATAATATCCGAGTGGAGGATATCCAGGGCAGCAAAAAGCCCAAGAATATCGCCTTCCCCAGACAGGTATCCATGTATCTCTGCAGAAAACTGCTGGATATCTCCCTGCCGAAGATCGGTGAAAGCTTCGGCGGCAGAGACCATACCACGGTTATCTATGCCATCTCTAAGATCGAGAAACAGCTGGAGACCGATACCGCCCTGCAGAAAACCATCCTGCAGCTGGAAAAAGATATCAAAGAGGCGTAAAACCTTGGGACGCTGTCCCAAACCCTGCCAAGGGGGTGACCCCCTTGGAACCCGATACGAAAAAGCTAGCGCTTTTTCAAGGGGAAATCGGAAGAAAAGCGCCGCAGGCAAAACGGGTCAAGGGGCTGAGCCCCTTGCGGGTGTATTGAGGGCAGAGCCCTCAAGGTCTTATTTGCCTTACAAGCGTGTTTTTGAAGGGGTTTAAGGGGATGGTCAAGCATCTTCCCTTCGGGAAGACGGCTTCGCCGCCGCCTTCATCTTGGCGGTGCTCACCTTTTCCCAAGAAAAAAGTTTCCCCTCTATATAATGATATAATGATATCTTTCCACACCTCTTTGTGGAATCGTCCTGAATACTTTGTGGATAACCCTGTCCCTTTTCCCCCTTTTGTGGAAAACGTGGACAACCCATTTACTTATTTACACTTATCCACAGGGTTTTCCAAGATGGATTTTCCTTGATTTTTGGGGCGAATTTGAGTTTTCCACAAACCCACAGCCTCTACTACTGCTACTACTGATCGAATGTTATTATATCTTTTTATACATGTGAACAAAGGAGTTGTACACAACCATGAAACTGACATGCAGCAAAGATCTGCTCCTGCAGTACATCAACATTGTTAACAAAGCCGTATCCAACCGCACCACACTGCCCATTCTGGAATGTATTCTTTTAACAGCCGATGAAAAAGGCTTTGTGATGACCGGTAATGATTTGGAGATCGGCATCAAAACAGCACCTATCGAAGCAGAGATTGCCGAAAAAGGCGAAGTTGCCATTGAAGCCCGTATCTTCAACGAAATCGTTCGCCGTTTGAACGGGGAATCTGTTACCATCGAGACCGATGATAAATTTGCCGTGACCATCCTCAGCGGCACATCCGAATTCAAGATCATGGGCCAGAGCGGCGATGATTTCCCCAGCCTGCCGGAAGTGGAACAGGAAAAGATCTATTCCATGGAACAGGCAAAGCTGCGGGATATGATCCGCCAGACCATTTTCTCCATTGCTCAGGATGGCAGCAAGCCTGTCCTGACCGGGGAATTATTTGAACTGAAAAATACCTCCGTGAACGTGGTTTCCGTAGACGGCTATCGTATTTCCTTCCGGAAAAATGAACTGCTCATGGGCAGCGGCGAAACAGAAGTCATCGTGCCCGGCAAGACCTTGGCGGAGCTGAACAAGATCCTGTCTCAGGAAGAAGAAGATACCCTTTCCATTTACCTGACGGATAAACATATCCTCTTCGACCTTGGCACAGCAGTGATGGTATCCCGTTTGATCGAAGGCGATTTCATCCGCTATGCCCAGTCCTTCTCCGAGGATTATAAGACAAAGGTCATCATCGATAAGAGCGAACTGATCCAGGCTTTGGAACGGGCGTCTCTGGTTTCCAGAGATAACAGAAAGACCCCTGTCCGCCTGATGATCCGGGCCAACGGCATGGATATCACCGCAAGAAGTGATATGGGTACTGCCCATGAAAATGTATCCGCGGAAGTGGAAGGCGACGACTTGGCTATCGCTTTTAACCCCAGATATCTGATCGAGGCGCTCCGCTCTATCGAAGAGGATTCTGTGAAAATGATCTTTATGGCATCCCTCAGCCCTTGTACGATCCTGCCTGTGGAGGGGGATTCCTTTAAATATTTGATCTTACCTTTGAGAATGTAAAAGAGATTGCTGGAGAAACTTTTTTCACTTGTGAAAAGTTTCCCCAGACCCCTTCAAAAACACGCTTGTGAGCAATTCTTTTTGTGAGGCTCTGCCTCACACTCCGCAAGGGGGTCACCCCCTTGATCCGATTTGCCTTCGGCGTGAATGATTTCATTTCTCGCAGAAACGAAAGTTTCTGCAAATAAGGTCAAGGGCATTATGCCCTTGCGGGGGTTATAGGGGGCAGAGCCCCCTAAAAAGGAGGTTATGAAAATGGAAAAAATTTATATTCATACAGAGTTTATTAAACTGCAGCAGGCATTGAAGCTGGCTGGTCTGGTGGACCAGGGCTCCGATGTGAAATTTTACCTGTCCGAGGGCATGGTATTGGTCAATGGCGCAGTAGCCACAGAACGCGGCAAAAAAATCCGTCCCGGTGATGTGATCGAGCTGAAGGGCGTGGGTCGTGTGGAAGTGGCTGCGGAAGAATAAGCAGTGATTTATATTGATTCAGCAGTTTATAATTATGCAAATTGAATGATACAAATGAGAGAGGTGCGAAAGTATGGGGAGCAAAGCAAAACTGGAATTGATCGCGTCTATGGTGATCTTCGGCACCATCGGTATTTTTGTGCGGTTTATTCCCCTTCCCTCTAGCTTTATCGCTGTGGTGCGGGGCTTTGTGGGGGCATTGTTCGTGCTTCTTTTTCTTTTCCTGAAAAAAAGCAGTCCCGATACAAAAGCCATCCGCAATAATTTGTGGATGCTTGTCCTTTCCGGTGCTTTCATCGGCATCAACTGGATTTTGTTGTTCGAAGCCTATCACTATACCACTGTGGCTACAGCCACCCTCTGCTACTATATGCAGCCGATTTTTGTGATACTGGCTTCGCCCTTTCTGCTGAAGGAAAGGCTGACGGCGAAAAAAGCCCTTTGCGTGGTGGTGGCGTTGTTGGGCATGGTGTTCGTTTCCGGTGTGCTGCAAACGGGCATCCCCCCTCTTTCCGAGGCAAAAGGCATCCTCTTTGGCTTGGGGGCGGCGCTGCTTTACGCCACCGTGGTGCTGATGAATTTCAAGATCACCGATATTTCTGCCTATGATAAGACTTTTATGCAGCTGGGCACCGGGGCCATCGTTCTGCTGCCCTATGTCCTTCTGACCCAGGATATGGGTGTGGTGTATGCTGCCTTTACCCCCTTCGTTCTGGCGATGCTGCTGTTTGTGGGCATCATCCATACGGGGGTGGCATACGCTTTGTATTTTGCATCCATGAAGGACTTGAAAGCTCAGACCATCGCGATTTTCAGCTATATCGACCCCATCGTGGCGATCTTGCTTTCTGCCCTGCTGCTGAAGGAAAATATGGGGCTTTATGGCGTCATCGGCGCAGTACTGGTGCTGGGGTCTACCTTTGTCAGCGAATTGCCGGAAAAAGAAAAAGGTTAAGCAGATGTTTAGAAAAATATTGAGGTGGTTTCATGTTTACAAAACCGAAAAACGGCTGGACAGATATCCTTTTGGGGGATTTTGAAGGCCTTGGCAGCTATATCCAGGATGTGCCTGTGGAGACCATGGATGCCTGCATCCGTGCTTTGCGGGATGGCGTTCCTGTGGAACTCCATTTCGACGAGGAAGGCTCCGAATTTACCCTGACTGCCGATGAAACAGTGAAAATCGTGGCACAGGGCTATTATGGCCCCGAGGAATATGAGGTGAAGCTTTCCAAGCTGGAATTGATTCGGGAAATTCTGGCGGATATGGAAAAGTTCTTCGAGGATTGGGTGGAATGGCCCGAGGAATATGCCTATTTTGAGGACGATGAGAAAGAAGCGAAACAGGCTTTCTATGACGAAAGAGTGATTTTGCTGCAGGGGCTTTTGGAAGAATTAAAGGCAGAGCTTGCAAAACAGAATTGATTTACATAATATTTTAATTAGAAAAACAAATGATTCATATTTATGAATTGTAGGTGAATAAAAATGTATATCACAGAGGTTTCCCTTCAGGGATTTCGAAACCTTGCACAACTGAAGATCGAACCATCCCAGGGGATCAATGTGATCTACGGCAGCAACGCCCAGGGAAAGACCAATTTTCTGGAATCCCTTTATTTCTGCGCCATGGGCCGTTCTATGCGGGGCAAAAGTGACCAGCAGCTCATCCATTTCGATGCGGAGGAAAGCCACATCCGCATGATGGTGCAGAGAAAAAATCGCTATGACCGCATCGATGTCCACCTGAAACAGAATGAAAAGAAGGGCATTGCCGTCAATGGTTTGCCTGTGCGGAAGCTGGGGGATTTATTTGGGACACTGTATGCTGTGATTTTTTCTCCTGAGGATCTGTCCCTTGTGAAGGAGGGTCCCGGGGAACGCCGCCGTTTTCTGGATATGGAGCTTTGCCAGCTGAGCAAGGTCTATTATTATGATCTGCAGCAGTATTATCGCATTTTGAAGCAGCGGAACAATCTGCTGAAGGAGATCCAGAAAAAGCCGGACTTGGCGGAGACACTTTTCGTTTGGGATGCCCAGATGGCGGAATACGGCGAGCGTATTATTTCCGCCAGAAAGGGGTTTCTCCTGCGTCTGGATGAAATTGCGGCGGAAAAGCTTTCCCGGCTGACAGGGGGCAGAGATCATTTACAGACTATCTATAAGCCAAACTGCGAAGAGGGCATGCTGGCGGAAAAGCTGCGGCGAAATCTGGACAGGGATATTTATTTTGGCGCCACCCAAAGCGGCCCCCATAAGGATGATGTGATCTTTTCCATCGATGGGAGGGAAGTAAAGGTCTATGGCTCCCAAGGGCAGCAGCGGACCACGGCTTTGGCGGCCCGCCTGGCGGAAATCGACCTGATTCGGGAAGAAACAGGGGAGGAACCTGTCCTCCTGTTGGATGATGTATTTTCTGAATTGGATGAAAGACGGCAGAAATTCCTGCTGGAATCCATCGGCGGCCTTCAGGCTTTTGTCACCTGTACCGGTATCGAGGATTCTGTGAAAAAATATATTTCCAAAGATAATCTGTTTTACGTGGAAAATGGGGTCATCACTCCTCAGAAAAATAAAGTATGACGAAGACACTGCATATTGTGGTGTCTTTTTTTGCATCCGCTCTAAATTATAAGGAAGAAACTCCTGAAAAAAATCCATGGAAAATCATCGGAAAACGTTGTAAAATCAATGAAAAAATGCTATAATCCTACTATGATATTTTGAAGCAGGATCGATTGAAAAAGAAAGCCCAGAAATTGTCCTTTCTTTTTTTCTTTGCGAAAAATGAGAGATGAAAAAATCGACCGAAAGAGAGGGATTTGATGTCATCAGAATATAATGCAAATCAAATTCAGGTCTTGGAAGGGTTGGAGGCTGTCCGTAAGCGTCCCGGTATGTATATCGGCTCCACCAGCTCCAAAGGTCTGCATCATTTGGTTTATGAAATCGTAGATAACTCCGTGGATGAAGCCTTGGCGGGCTTCTGCAATGAAATTACAATAAAAATTCATCCTGATAATTCCATTTCCGTTATGGATAACGGCCGTGGGATCCCTGTGGATATCAATGAGCAGAAGGGGATGTCTGCCTTGGAAATGGTATTTACCATCCTCCATGCCGGCGGCAAATTCGGCGGCGGCGGATATAAGGTTTCCGGCGGTCTGCACGGTGTTGGTGCTTCTGTTGTAAACGCCCTGTCTACGGAATTGACCGTACAGGTACACAGAGACGGCAAGATCCATCAGCAGAAATATTGCAGAGGGGATGTTGTCAGCCCTCTGACCATTGTTGGGGAAACGGATATCACAGGCACCTATGTCCATTTCCTGCCCGATGATACCATTTTCGAAGAAACGGTTTTCGATTACGATATTCTGAAACAGCGTTTCCGGGAAACAGCTTTCCTGACAAAGGGGCTGAAAATCAACCTCATCGACCTGAGAGAAGGCATGGAACAGAGCCATTCTTTCCATTACGAAGGCGGTATCAAGGAATTTGTCAGCTTCCTGAACAAGAGCCGTCAGCCCTTGTATGAAAATATTTTCTATGCCACAGGGCAAAAGGACGGTGTTTTGGTGGAAGTGGCCTTCCAGCATAACGATGGCTTTACAGAAAGCATTTTTACTTTCGTCAATAATATCAATACCCCCGATGGCGGTACCCATCTGGTGGGCTTCAAAGCCGGCCTGACAAAGACATTGAATGATTACGGCAAAAAAATCGGCATCATCAAGGATGCGGATAAAAAGCTTTCCGGCGAGGACGTTCGCGAAGGCATCACAGCCGTTGTCAGCATCAAGGTGGAAGATCCTCAGTTTGAAGGGCAGACAAAGGCAAAGCTGGGCACCAGCGAAGCCAAAGCCGCTGTGGAAAGCGTTCTCAGCGAATATCTGACCTATTTCCTGGAAGAAAACCCCAACATTGGTAAAACTATCATCGAAAAGGGCATGATGGCTTCCAGAGCCAGAGACGCCGCCAGAAAGGCAAGGGAACTGGTGCGCCGCAAAACAGGTCTGGAAAATACCCGTATGCCCGGGAAACTGACCGACTGCACCAGCCGTGACCCCTATGAATGTGAAATTTATATCGTCGAAGGGAATTCCGCCGGCGGCTCTGCCATCAAGGCGAGAGACCCCAAGACACAGGCTGTCCTGCCCCTGCGAGGGAAGATCCTGAACGTGGAAAAGGCAAGACTGGATAGAATCCTCAATTCCGAAGAGATCAGAAATATGATCACTGCCTTTGGCACGGGCATTTCCGAGGATTTTGATATTGAAAAACTGCGCTATCATAAAATCGTCATCATGACCGATGCCGACGTAGACGGCGCCCATATCAGAACCCTGCTGCTGACCTTTTTCTATCGCTATATGCCACAGCTTATCGAAGAGGGCAAGGTGTATATCGCTCAGCCCCCTCTTTATCGCGTAGAAAAGAATAAACAGCATTATTATGTCTACGATGATATCCAGCTGGAGGAATTGTATCAGGAGATCGGCAGAACCGGCATCAAGGAAGTACAGCGGTATAAGGGTCTTGGTGAAATGGACTTCGACCAGCTGCGGGATACCACTATGGCGGTGGAGCATCGTATTTTGAAATTGGTTACTATCGATGACGCAGTATTGGCGGATCAGATCTTTAGTATGCTGATGGGGGATGAAGTAGAGCCCCGTAAGATTTTTATTGAAGAGAACGCGCAGTATGCTGAGCTGGATTTCTAATATTTGAATATAACGGAGATGGGAACCTTTTTTCCTTGTAAAAAGGTTCCTAAACCCTCCCAAAATCAGCTTGCAAGGCAAATAAGACCTTGAGGGCTCTGCCCTCAATACACCCGCAAGGGGCTCAGCCCCTTGACCCGATTTGCCTGCGGCGCAATAGATACTATCCAAAGCCCCTGCAAAAACGCAGTTTTTGCGACTCGGGGTCGAGGGGAATGATTCCCCTCGTGGGAGTTTGAGGGTGAAACCCTCAAGATAAGAGGTGAACTTATGAGTGACGAAAACAAAGAGATTGATAAGGTCATAACCATAGATATCAATGAAGAAATGAAAAAATGTTACAGAGACTATGCCATGAGCGTTATTGTAGCCCGTGCATTGCCCGATGTACGGGACGGCTTAAAGCCCGTACAGCGGCGTATTCTGTATTCCATGAACGAAATGAATCTGGACCCCAACAAGGGCTATCGAAAATCCGCCCGTATCGTCGGCGATACCATGGGTAAATACCACCCCCATGGTGACAGCTCTATCTATCAGGCTATGGTGCGTATGGCGCAGAATTTCTCCATGCGCTATATGCTGGTAGACGGTCACGGGAACTTTGGCTCCATCGACGGCTATGGCGCTGCTGCCAGCCGTTATACAGAGGCCAGAATGTCCAAGATCACGGCGGAAATGCTGGCGGATATCGAAAAGGATACCGTGGATTTCGTGCCCAACTATGACGAGAACGAAAAAGAGCCTACAGTTCTGCCCGCCCGTATCCCCAATCTGTTGGTGAACGGCTCCAGCGGTATCGCCGTTGGTATGGCGACCAATATCCCGCCCCATAACTTGGGCGAGGTCATTGACGGTATCGTCTGCATGATTGACAATAAAATCGAGGGCAGAGAAACCGATGTGGAAGAATTGATGCAGTATATCAAAGGCCCCGACTTCCCCACAGGTGCCAATATCCTTGGGAAAAGCGGCATCCGTGCGGCTTACAGAACAGGCCGCGGCAAGATTATCGTTCGTTCCACAGCGGAAATCGAAAACCACAACGGCAGAGAACGTATCGTGGTGACAGAAATCCCCTATATGGTCAATAAACTGCGTCTCATTGAAAAGATTGCGGATCTGGTCAAGGAAAAACGAGTGGAGGGCATCAGCGATTTGTATGATGCTTCCGCCGGGGATGATATCAAAATCATCATCGAAGTAAAGAAAGACTACAACGCCAATGTTATCCTGAACCAGTTGTATAAATATACATCCTTGCAGGAATCCTTTGGGGCAAATATGCTGGCATTGGTTGACGGAAAACCTGTGGTGCTGAATCTGCAGCAGATGCTGGCGGAATATTTGAAGCATCAGGAAAACGTTGTCACCAGAAGAACCCGCTTCGATCTGGATAAGGCGGAAAAGAGAGCCCATATTTTGGAGGGCTTGCGTATCGCCATCGATAATATCGATGAAGTCATCCGTATCATCCGCACCAGCTATGATGATGCTAAGGAACGGCTGATGGCACGCTTTGGTCTGTCCGACGTACAGGCACAGGCGATTCTGGAAATGCAGCTGCGCCGTTTGCAGGGTCTGGAAAAAGAAAAGATCGATGCAGAATATGCGGAATTGCAGAAAAAGATCGCTTACTATAAGACCATTCTGGCAGATGAAAAGCTGCTGCTGGGCGTGATCAAGGATGAAATTACCGTTATTAAGAATAAATATGCCGATGAACGCCGCACCAAACTGATTCAGAACCCCGGCGAGATCGATGTAGAGGACTTGATCGACGAGGAAACTTGTGTATTCACTCTGTCCAACCTGAATTATGTAAAGCGTACCCCTCTGGATACCTATAAGAGCCAGAACCGCGGCGGCAGAGGTATTATCGGCATGCAGACCAGAGAAGAGGACTATGTAAAAGACCTGTTCCTGGCATCTACCCATGATACCCTTCTGTTCTTCACCAGCCGCGGCAAGGTTTACCGCATGAAGGGCTATGAAATCCCAGAAGCCGGCAGAACGGCCCGTGGCATCGCCATCGTCAACCTGCTGGAGATCAGCCCCGATGAAAAGATCATGGCAGTCATCCCTGCAAATGAATTCAGGGAAGATCAGTATCTGGTGATGATCACAAAGCAAGGCTTAGTGAAGAAAACAGATATGACCAGCTTTGCCAATATCCGCAAGAGCGGTCTGATCGCTCTGAACCTGAGAGAAGAGGACGACCTGATCTCTGTCATGACAACAGAGGGCAATGATGAAATCTTTGTTGCCACACGGGGCGGCATGGGCATCAAGTTCTCTGAACAGGATGTACGTCCCATGGGCAGAACGGCAACAGGCGTGAAAGCTATTACCCTGCGGGAGGGCGATTATGTGGTTTCCGCCGGGAAGATCGACCCCAATGCCCAGATTCTGAATGTTACCGAAAAGGGCTTTGGCAAACGCACCAATGTGGGACAGTTCAACCTGCAGTACAGAGGCGGCAAGGGCTTGAAGATCCACCAGCTGACAGAAAAAACAGGCCAGCTGGCAGGGGTGCTGATGATCGGCGAAAATGAGGAATTGATGCTGATTACTTCCGAAGGCGTTATCATTCGCCTCCGCGGCAGAGATATTTCCTCCATCGGCAGAGTTTCCCAGGGCGTGAAGCTGATCAATCTGAATGAGGGCGTGACCGTCGTGGGCATCGCCAAAATTTCCGAAGAGGATATTGAGGAAGAAACTGCGCGTTAAGAAAAAGGAAGCGACTGCGAAGCAGGCATTTACTTTTTCTGCGCGACACTGACAGAGCCAAAAGCAGCAAAGCTGCGGCAAATGGGAAGCATTTGGGGTCTGTCAGTGAAATAGTAAGAAAGCGACTGTAGAAAAACCTCGACCATTGTCGGGGTTTTTTTCTTGGAAAAATTATGCTACACTAAAGGTAGTATTTTCTTGGAAGGAGGAATGACCATGCGGCGGCGTATTTATGAAATGATCGAAAAAGGGGAGCCCGATGACAAGCTCAGTGTCAATTATGATCGTTTTATGATTTTTTGTATTTTGGTGAGCATCCTCCCTCTTTGCTTTAAGGATAGCAGTCATCCTGCCTTTTTCTGGATGGATAAAATAACAGTTGTCATTTTTATTGTGGATTATATCCTGCGGTGGGGCACGGCAGATTTCAAATTGAAGGGGGCAAATGCCTTTTTGAAATATCCCTTCACCTTCTTTGCCATCATAGACCTGGTGGCGGTCCTGTCCTCTCTGACACCATTGAATTCCACCCTGAGGGCAGTCCGTATCCTGCGCCTGCCCAAGTGCATGAAGCCCCTGAAGATTTTGCGCTATTCCAAGGGGTTCCACATGATGACACGGGTACTGCAAAAAGAAAAGGAGGACCTGCTGACCATCTGCTATCTTGCTGTTGGCTATATCTTTCTGTCTGCCATAGTCATGTTTCAGTTGGAACCGGATACTTTTACAACCTTTTTGGATGCTATCTACTGGTCTGCCATCACCCTGATGACAGTGGGCTATGGGGATATCCACCCGGTGACGGATATTGGAAAGATGGTTGCCATCCTTTCCTCTTTTCTGGGGATCGCCGTATTTGCCCTGCCAACGGGTATCATCACGGCGGGCTATCTGGCGGAGCTGGAACCAAAACGAAAAAGAAAAGATTAAATTTACCCTCTGTTTTTACGGAGGGTTTTTTTGTTTTCTTTTTTGTGCTAAACTGAAAACAGAACTGTGCAAAGGATCCGAAAGGATGTGAAATGAATGGAAAAAACAGCTTTGACCTATCTTTGCCCCGATTGTATGGCCTATCTGCGCTATGATGGGAAAGAGGGCAAATGGGTCTGCGATTACTGCGAAGGCAAATTCACCATGGAGGAGCTGGAGCAGAGAGGTGCCAAGACCAAAGAAGATGATTATGAGATTCGCCCCAGAGCCGAGGCAGAGGAAGATACTGCCGATGTGGCCTTTCATTATGAAGAAAATATCCCCCAGCCGGAGGAGGATCTCAGCCATATGCGGGCGTATCTCTGTCCCTCCTGCGGCGGGGAAATCGTTACCGATGATGTGACAGCAGCCACATTCTGCGTATTCTGCGGCAATCCCACCATTCTGCCCAAACAGCTGGAAGGGGAATATCGCCCTGCGGCCATCCTGCCCTTTGAAACGGATAAAAAAGATGCCCAGAAAGCTTTTTTAAACCTGTGCAAGGGGAAAAAGCTCCTGCCCAAGGGTTATACTTCCCAACAGAGGTTGGAAAAGATCACCGGGGTTTATGTGCCTTTTTGGCTTTTCGACTGCAAGGCGGATTTTGAATATCATGCCACAGGGGAAAATGTGACCACATGGACGGATATCCGTTTTATCTATACAAAAACCGACCTGTATCATATCCATCGAGCAGGGCGCATGGAATTTGAAAACATCCCTTTGGATGCTTCGGAAAAAATGCGGGATGATCTGATGGATGCTTTGGAGCCTTTCCATCTGGAAAAGAAAAAGCTCTTTGATATGAGCTATCTGAGTGGCTTTCTGGCGGAAAAATATACATATGAACCAAAGGATTTATACGACAGAATGACTTCCCGCATCACCCCCGGCGTGGAACACAAAGCGGCGGAAGGGGGCAGAGGCTATCAGCGGGTCTATGGGGTGAAATGCCATACGGATTTTTCCTCTGACCAACAGACCTATATGCTGCTGCCTGTCTGGATGCTGGTGAGCAAATATCAGGGGAAGGACTATCTTTTTGCCATGAACGGACAGACGGGAAAGATCGTCGGAGAACTGCCCCTCAGCGGCGGGCAGACGGCAAAATGGTTCTGCATCATCTTCCTGATCTGCTTCCTGATTTCCGGCATCATTGCATTTGTGGCAGGAGGTGTGTTCTGATGAAGAAAAAATGGATCGGAATTTTTACACTGCTTTGTATGCTTCTTTCCTTTGTGCCTGTTTTTGCGGAAGAAAGCAGAGTGTTCGATTATGCCGACCTTTTGACGGCAGAGGAAGAAGCCGAGCTGCAGGCCATGTGTCAGGGGGTACAGCAGGATTGGGGGCTGGATCTGGCTTATCTGACCACCTATGACACGAAGGGCATGTCCGTCCGGGAATATGGTGCTGATGTTTATATGAAAAAGAACCTGGGCGTTGGCGAGGATGACAGCGGCATCATTTTCGTGGTGGATATGGGCAGCAGAGAAGCTCAGATTGTCACCTGCGGCAAGGCCATTGATATTTTCACGGATTATTATATCGAAGCCATTTGGGAAGAAATACAGGGCTATCTTTCCGACGGAGATTTTTATGGAGGCATGGTGACCCTGCGGGACAATATTGTTTATTACTGCGGGGAATATGAAACGTATCAGGAAAACCCCGATGCCTATGTTTCTCCCTATCAGAAGGAATCGGATTCTTTCCTTTCCCAATATCAGGTATCCAAAAAGAATACAGCACTGATGTTTGTAGGCATGGCGGCACTGTTTTCCCTGGTGGTGGCAGGGATCGGCATGGCAGGCATGCGAAAGTCCAGCCAAACCATCCGTCCCTTTACCGACGGGCGGGCCTATCTGAAGGAAAACGGATACCACCTGCGAATCAATCAGGATACCTTTGCCAATACCCATACGACCATGATGCCCGTTCCAAGGAATGATAACGACCATCACCACAGCGGCGGCAGCTGGGGCGGCCCTTCCACCACATTCCATGGCGGCGGCGGCAGAAGCTTCGGTGGCGGCGGCGGAAAGTTTTAATTTCAAACGGTTCTGATTGACTTTGAGGAGATAGGATGATACAATCAAAGGTAAGGGCGTAAAAACTATTTGAAACTGAGGTGTTTTTCATGTTAGAAACGATTTTGGAATATGGACAGATGGTTTCACTTTTTGCGGTATTTATTATCTTGGAAGGTGTCATTTCTGCGAAAACAATATCCCCTTGGCCCGGTCTGGTGTTTGCCTTTGGTATGGTGGCGTTCTCTGCTTTGATCGGCGTTGCATTCCATGATATCCATTTCTTTGGATATATGATGGTGCCCACTGCTCTTTGCTTTGTGGCATATTTCTTCACAAGATGGAATCGGCGGAAAAATATCAAAAAGGGTCTGCATTATAATGAAGACGGTCTGATCGAAGAAAAAATGAAAGAGATGGAACGAAACTGAGAAAAATATAGGAAGCCTTGAACTTAAGAAAGTTCAGGGCTTTTTCTTTTCCTAGATATATGGTATACTTTCCTGTAGATACATTTGTTTTTATCCGAAGGAGGGGAGAAGGATGAAAGGAAAACTGGCACTTCTGTTATCGGTCATACTGCTGTTTTCCGGCTGCGGCAAAAATGAGCCTACCTTTACCGCCACGGCGGGGGAACCAAAGCCCGTTGTGAAAACTGCCAAGCTGGCAGTGGTGGGGGATATCATGGTACATGACTATCAATATAACGAAGCCTATGACCCTGCCACAGGGGAATATGACTTTATGCACAATTTTCAGGATGTGAAGAAATACTTTGCAGGAAATGACTTGGTCATCGGCAATCTGGAGCTGACTTTCGGCGGCCCCGACCGTCCCTATTCTTCCTTCCCCTGCTTCAATACACCGGACAGCTTTCTGGATGCGGTGCAGGATGCTGGCTTCAACCTGCTGACCACCGCCAATAACCACTGCATGGATACGGGGCAGGCAGGGCTCATCCGCACCCTGGACAAGCTGGATGAAGCCGGTATCCAGCATTTCGGCACCTACCGTTCTCGGGAGGAGAGGGATACGATTTTTTATAAAGATGTGAATGGCATCCGCTTTGCTTTTCTTTCCTATACCTATGGCACCAACGGCATCCCTGTGCCACAGGATTATCTGGTGAACCTCATTGATTCGGATACCATGGTTTCTGATATCAAAGAAGCCAGAAAGAATGCCGATGTGGTGGTGGTGATGCCCCATATGGGCAATGAATATGAAACTGATCCCAGGGATATTTTTGTGGAATGGGCAGACCTGATGTTTGACGCTGGGGCGGATATTGTCCTCGCCAGCCATCCTCATGTGCTGCAGAAAATGGAATATCGCACCCTGGACCATGGCGATGGCACCCATGATGGATTCATCATTTATTCCCTTGGAAACTTCATTTCTTCTCAGACAACACCGCCGAGAAACGCTTCCATCGTTTTGCATCTGACGGTGGAACAGATCGCCGATGAACCGCCTTCTGTGAAGGAAGTTTCCTTTGTGCCCATTTGGACCCAGTTCAGAAATGCACAGAATGAAGATGAATTTGTGGTCCGCAGTGTCTATGAAAGGCTGAGTTTATCGCAATCTGAAAAGGATGCACAGATTCGGAAGAAAGACCAGAGCCGCCTGGAAGAGATCCATAAAGAGACAGCCTGCTTCCTTTTGGGAAGGGATATTCCCCTTTCAGATATACAGGAAGAGTATATTTTCCCGAAACAATAAAATTTTCTCTTGTCATGCAAGGAAAGTTGTGGTACCATAGTGTACGTATAAAAATACAAAAGATAAGGGGAGGAATCCTACCATGAGCGAAAGAGATTATCTGGCGGAAAATGCCGCCTATTTGAAAAAAGATCTGGGGCGGAGCAATATTTCCCAGAATTTGTTTCAGCGGTTTAAAGAGCTGATCACCAGTGGCAAACTGCCTGCCGGCTATATGATGCCCAATGAAAATATCGTCAGCGAACAGCTGGGCATCGGCAGAAGCACCCTGCGGGAGGCTTATACAGCCTTGGCGGTGTTTGGTTTCATCCGCCGTTCCAAAGCGGGTACTTTTGTCAGCGAGATCGATAATATCGTAAATATTGCACCTTTCAGTATCACTGTGGAAAATTCCGACCTGAGCGACCTGCTGGAATTCCGCTATATGCTGGAAGGGGAAACTGCCAGCTACGCAGCCAAGCGGGCAACCAGAGAGGATATCGCCCAGCTGGAATATTATTTTGAAAAGATGAAGGAACATCGCCACGATGTCAATCAGTTTGTGGATTATGACTCTATGTTCCATATGCAGGTGGCAGTGGCGACCCATAATAAGCTTTTGATGAGCACAATGATGGCATCCAAGGATTCCTTTGAAAAGGGCATCCGCCTTGCCATGAGGGAATCCCTGACCCAGAACCCCAGGGTTATCGACGTTACCATCGAGCTCCACGGGAAGATCATCGAAGCCATTAAGGGTGGGGATTATCAGACGGCTTATACGGCCATGCGGGAACATATTTCTTATGTAAACCTGACAGTAAAATACGGCTAATCAAAAAATTTGACCCAAGGCTTATGCTTTGGGTCGTTTTTTTTATTGGAATGTTGGTGGTTTTCGCCTGAAATTCAAGTTCTCGCCTGCTGAGAATCCAAACTTGCGCCATTCGGCGAAAATGGTGGAGGAGGGGAAGGCTTTTGCCTGAAACTTAAGTTCTCGCTATCCGAGAAAATGTATTTGCGCCCAGTCGGGCGAAGCCTCGGTCAGGCAAACCTGCTGCCCGCCCGTTTGGAACTGTTTCGGCGAAATAGTAAGGTTCTTCCTTACTTTTTGCGCACAAAAAGTAACAAAAAGCCTGGGAACCACGTCCAAGGTTCCCAGACCCTCCGTGGGATTCAAGGGGAACAAAGTTCCCCTCGAAACACCCCTCCCCACAAGCCCCTTCGGGCAGTATAAAGTGCCTTTTCGGCAAAGCTTGCTGATCTTCCCTTCGGGCAGGCTTATATGGCTTGCTTCAAATCTCTGAATGCATCGAATAATTCTTCCAGTAGTATGTCTAATTTTTCTTCAAAATCATTTAGCTGTTCACTGATGTAAAAAGTTGCCATTGAATAATGCACATTCAATTCTTCTTCATTTTTCCAGACAGCGTCTTTTAATACATAAACCAAACCGCAGATACAGTCCAATTCATGGGTCATTTTTTCTAAAACTCTTAGCTTTTGTTGCATTTCTTCCATTTAAAAACCTCCTTTTTTATAAGATAACATTATATTTCAGGATTTTGTGGAAATGCTACAATTCTGTTGCAGGCGCGCCACCGCCGCTTTTCTCCATGCCGTAAGGCGCTGTGGGGAAGGGATACCTAAGGGAAACATTGTTTCCCTTAGGCCTCCTGTGGGGGTCTGGGACCCATGAGGAGGGGTCCCGGGTTTTTTGTTACTTTTTTTCAAAAAAAGTAAGGAAGAGCTTTTCTGTTTCGCCGAAACAGTTCCAAACGGGCGGGCAGCAGGTTTGCAGAAGCAGATTTTCGCCCGACTGGGCGCATCTCGAGAACTTCCGATGTCGATAGCCTTCAGCTAGAAGCGAAACCCTTGATTTTCCGCCATTTTTATGCTACATTAAATAGAAGTATGTCCCTTTCTTGACAGGGATTTTTTGGAGGGAAAATTTATGGATTTTAAAATAGAAATTGCAAAACTTCTGGCTGCAGCTGCGGATATCCCCGTAGAAGACGCAGCCGCAGCTGTGGAAATTCCTGCGAAAAAGGAAATGGGTGACTTTGCTTACCCCTGCTTCCGTCTGGCAAAGGTTTTCCGCAAAGCACCCCCGATGATTGCCAACGAGTTGATTGAGAAAATCGAAAAGCCCGATTTCATCGCAAAAATGGAAGTAGTTGGCGCCTATATCAACTTCTTTGTGGATAAGGGCGTTTACGCAAAGCAGGTGCTTTCCGCTGTTTTGGAACAGAAAGAAAATTACGGCAAAAGTGACATAGGCGCAGGCAAGACTGTTGTCATCGACTATTCCTCTCCCAATATCGCAAAGCCTTTCCATGTAGGTCATCTGCGCTCTACGGTAATCGGTAACGCGATTTACAAAATTCACGAAGAACTGGGCTACCATTGCGAAGGTATCAACCATCTGGGCGACTGGGGCACTCAGTTCGGCAAGCTGATCGTTGCCTATAAAAACTGGGGCAGCAAGGAAGCCGTGGAAAAAGACGGTATCCAGGAACTGATGCGGATTTATGTAAAGTTCCACGATGAAGCAGAAAAACATCCTGAGCTGAATATGGACGATGAAGCCCGTCTGTGGTTCGTAAAGATGCAGGAAGGGGACGAGGAAGCCCTGACCCTGTGGAAATGGTTCTATGATATCAGCATCAAGGAATTTGAACGTGTTTATGAAATGCTGGGCGTAAAATTCGATGCTTACACAGGCGAATCCTTCTACAATGACAAAATGGATGCTGTTGTGGAAGAATTGAAGGAAAAAGGCCTGCTGAAGGAATCTGAAGGTGCCATGATCGTAGATCTGGAGGATAAAAATATGCCTCCCTGCCTGATCATCCGTAAAGACGGCGGCACACTGTATGCCACAAGAGATATCACTGCGGCACTGTACCGCAAGAAAACATATAATTTCGATAAGTGCATTTACCTGACCGCTCTGGATCAGAACCTGCACTTCGCCCAGTGGTTCGAAGTAATCCATAAAATGGGCTACGATTGGTATAAAGACCTGATCCATGTTCCTTTTGGTCTGGTTTCTCTGGACAGCGGTAAGCTTTCCACTCGCCATGGCCATGTTGTCCTGATGGAAGACCTGCTGAATCAGGCTTGTGCTGAAACAAAACGCATCATCGAAGAAAAGAACCCCAATCTGGATAATAAAGAAGATGTTGCAAAACAGGTTGGTATTGGTGCTGTTATCTTCAATGACCTGTATAACACAAGAATCAAAGACGTTGTGTTCTCTTGGGAAAGAATGCTCAACTTCGACGGCGAAACAGGTCCTTATGTACAGTATACCCATGCCCGTGCCTGCTCTATCCTGAAACGTGCAGGGGAATTGAATTTTGAAAATATCGATTATACGACCCTGTCCGATGAAGCATCTCTGGATGTCTGCAAGCTGCTGGAAGCCTTCCCCGATAAGATCAAGGATGCAGCAGCAAAGCTGGAACCTTCCGTAGTCACAAGACATCTGGTTGCCATCGCTCAGGCTTTCAATAAGTTCTACCATGATAATCCTATCCTGAACAGCGAACCCGAAGTAAGACAGGCTCGTCTGGCTGTGGTTGTAGCAGTGAAAACTGTCCTGAAGGAAGGTCTGCGTCTGCTGGGTATTTCTGCACCGGAACAGATGTGATATGAGTAGGCATGGGGCTTTCTTCCCAAGCCTAGCCGGAGCGGCAAAGCCGCCAAGGGCGTAGCCTTACGAATGGTCATTGGCAGCGTTAGCTGTCGGATTTCATGCATGAAAGTTAAATTTTCTTTTTGAAAGAAGGTTGTTTTTGTATGAAAAAGCTGAAATTGTTTTATAATCCCTTTTCCGGGAATAAAAGCTTTAAATTTGATCTGGATGTCTGCATTGGCATTTTTCAGGAGGGTGGCTATGAAGTCCATCCCTTCCGTACCCTGCACCCTGGGGATATCGATAAGCATATTGCCCAGATGGACCCCAATTATGATATCGTCGTTGCCTCCGGTGGGGATGGTACGGTAAATATCGTGCTGAATGCCATGATGAGAAGGGGACTGCATATTCCTCTTGGCATCATCCCTTCCGGCACAGCCAATGATTTTGCTACCTATCTGGGTTTCAAGAGCGGACAGGTGGAGGATGTTTGCAAGACCATCGTTTCCACAAAACCTGTGGATATTGATTTAGGTCTGGTGAATGATTCGATCTTCTTCATCAATGTATGCGCCGGTGGTTTCTTCACCAATGTTTCCCAGACGGTGGATAAGGATGTGAAAAATGCACTGGGCAGCCTTTCTTACTATTTAAAAGGCGTGGAACAGCTGCCCCAGTTTAGAAAGATTCCTTTCCGCATTACCACCAGTAAGGAAGTCATTGAGGAGGGTTTGTATTTCTATATGATCCTCAATTCTGCGGGAACGGGCGGTTTTACAAACCTTTCCCCGGAAGCATCTATCACCGATGGGGAATTTGAATTCATTGCTATCAAGGGTCGTCCCCTCATCGAAATGACCCCTGCCCTGATGAAAATGATCACAGGGGAGCATATCCATGATAAAAACGTTCTGTATCTGAAGGATCATTATTTCAAGATCGAATGTCTGGATGAGACTTTCAAGATCATGGAATCTACGGTGGATGGGGAAATGGGCCCCGATATGCCTTTTGATGTGAAGGTCATTCCCAAGGCGATCCCTGTCTTTGGAAAATTCGATGAGGTTGACAAGCATAAACCAAATATTATGGAGTTTCTGAAAAATGCAGGCGTGCCAACAAAGCTTTGATTGAATGTTTCACGTGAAACATATAAAAAAATAGAGAAAAAATGAGGAATGTTTCACGTGAAACATTCCTTTTTTTTATCTCTTATGCTATAATCAATACAGAAATAGAACCAAAGGCAGAAAGGCGGGAAAAATAATGAGCAAAGTAAGAGTCATTGCGGTGACGAATCAGAAAGGCGGCGTGGGCAAAACCACCACAGCCATCAATCTTTCCGCCTGCCTTGCGGCAGAAGGGAAGAAGGTCCTTGCCGTGGATGCGGATCAGCAGGGCAACACCACCAGCGGTCTTGGCTTGGATAAGAATGGCGTTCCTCTGACCATCTATGATGTATTTTTAGGGGAAGCTACCATGGCAGAGGTGAAACAGCCCACCTGCGTGGAGGGGCTTGAGGTTGTCCCTGCCAATATCAACCTGACTGGGGCGGAAATTGAGTTGATCGGCAACGAAAAACGGGAATTTATCCTGCGGGAAGCTCTGGCGGAAATGAAGGATAATTACGATTTTATCATCATCGACTGTCCTCCTTCCCTGAATATGATCACCGTCAATGCCCTTGTGGCGGCGGATACGGTCTTGGTTCCCATCCAGTGTGAATATTTCGCCCTGGAAGGCTTGGAACAGCTGCTGCACACGGTAAACCTGGTAAAAAAACGACTGAATCCCGATCTGGAGATCGAAGGCATTGTTTTCACCATGTTTGATGCCAGAACGAACCTTTCTCTGCAGGTGGTGGAGGAAGTGAAACGCTCTCTGGGGCAGAATGTATATCGCACCATCATTCCCAGAAACGTGCGCCTTGGGGAATCCCCCAGCCACGGCCTGCCGATCAATCTCTACGACCCCAAATCCAAAGGGGCAGAGGCTTATGCATTGTTGGCAGAAGAAGTCATGGAAAAGGAGTGGAATTGATATGGCAGTGAAGAAAAAAGGATTGGGTGCAAAGGGGCTTGGGATCAATGCCCTGATCAATACAGAATTGGAAGATATGCGTGTGGCGCAGCCTCAGGCAAAAAAAGATGAAGCTGTGGTGGAATTGGAGCTGGACTTGATCGAGCCCAACCGCAGACAGCCCAGAAAATATTTCGATGAAACAGCTTTGGAAGAACTGGCGGTTTCCCTGAAAACTTATGGCATGATCCAGCCCATTGTAGTCAAAAAATCAGGGGATTATTATGAAATTATCGCCGGGGAACGCCGCTGGCGGGCGGCAAAGATCGCCGGCATGGAAAAAGTGCCTGTGGTAGTGAAAAAATGGGAGGAAGGAGAGGCTTTTGAAGCGGCTTTGGTGGAAAACCTCCAGAGAGAAGACCTGAACCCCATGGAAGAAGCGGAAAGCTATCAGCGCTTGCAGGAGGAATTCGGCCTGAGTCAGGAAAAAATTGCGGAAAAGGTAGGCAAAAGCCGTTCTGCTATCACAAATTCCCTGCGTTTGCTGCAGTTGGACCCTCGTGTCCGTAATTTCGTTGTGGAAAATAAGCTGACCAGCGGACATGCCCGCACACTGCTGTCCATCACCGACGGAGATACCCAGTTTGAGCTGGCAGAACATATTATTGAAGAAGGGCTCAGTGTCCGTGCTGTGGAGGCATTGGTAAAAGCCCGTCTGGCAAAGGCGGAAAAAGCTGACGAAGAAAAGGAAGAAGCGGCGAAGGTGGACGAAACAGCCTACCGTGCCATTGAAGATGACCTGAAATCCCTGTTTTCCACAAAGGTCAAGCTGAAACCTATGGGAAAACGGAATAAAGGCAAAATTGAAATCGAATACTATTCTGAAGATGATTTGGAACGTCTGTTGGCGCTCCTGAAACGATAAGGATTGAAGGATATGATCGAATTGACACAGGAAATGATAGCGATCCTGCTGTTGGTACTGGCGGCGGCGGTGGTCGTATTATTCATCCTCTGCATCGTGCTGTTCGTCAAGTTCAGCGGGCAGAAGAAGAAATATGATTATTTTATGGGGGCAAATCGCAGACCTTCCCATAATCTCGAAATGAAAATTGAAGAATATTTTGAAACCTCCAAGCGCATCGAAGAAAAATACTCCAAGCTGCTGGATATGGTGACGGATATGGATAAAACAGATAAATCCAAGATCCAGAAGGTGGGTCTCATCCGTTATAATCCCTTCGATGAAATGGGCGGCAACCTTTGTTTTGCTCTGGCCCTTTTGGATGGCAACGATAACGGCGTTGTGCTGAATGGCATCCATAGCCGTACCGGTTCCTTCACCTATGCCAAGCCCATTGAAATGGGCGTCAGCACCTATATGCTTTCTGAAGAAGAAGTGAAGGCAGTGGAAATGGCGAAGAACAACAGCTATGAACCGGAACACGAAAAAGTCGTGAAGGTTCGCTTCAAACCCACCTTCCGTCGGAAGGATAAGGATGCTGCCATGGAGGAACAGATCACATTGGATCAGGTGGAAATGGTGGATGAAACCGAAGAAACAGCACCTGCACCCAGAATGTCTTCCATCGGCGATGTGACCGAAGCAGAAAAAGAACTGATCTTAAAGGAAGAAACTCTGGCGGGAAAAATCGCCGCAGCGGAATCTATCCTAAAAATGCGGGAAGAAGCACGGGCCGCAGAAGCCATGGAAGCTGCGGAAAAACAGGAACAGGCTGTGGAAACCACAGAGGAACCTGTGGAAGAAACAGAAATTCCCGAGCCTGTTTTCATGGAACCTGTATTTATGGAGCCTGTTTTCTTGGAAAAAACCGAGGAAGAAGAGGAAGAAAACGAAGAAAATTAAAGGAAAGGGGCAAAAAAAGCCCCTTTTTTGGTATCTATTCTGTGGACAAAACCTGTGGATAAGTTGAAATCTTTTCCACATTTTGTGGATAACTTGTGAAGGAATGGCAGTTATCCAGTAAGTTTTCCACAATATCAACAGGGTTATCCACAGGATAGGAAGAAGCATTTATGTAAACAAAGGAGGCCGAAATGGGCTATAAAATGGTATTTTCCGACATGGATGGCACATTATTATGGAAAGGAGTCCGCGTTTCTGTGGAAAACTCTGCTGCTATCCGCAAAGCTGTGGATAAGGGAGTGGATTTTGTGATCTGCACCGGACGGGGCGTTTTTGGTGTGGAAGAGCATCTGAAAGAATTGGATCTGATTGGCAAAAAAGGCTATGTCATTTGCCAAAATGGGGCGGCAGTTTACGATCTGCGGGATATGAGACTGGTGCTGAAAGAAAGCTTTTCCCCTAGCCTGCTGAAGCCTGTGGCGGATTTTGGCAGAAAGCTGGGTCTGGAATTGTTCTATTATGATGACCGCAACTTCATGGCGGAGCAGATGACAGGGGTGGTGAAGTCCTATTGCAAGGTTATGCGGACAACTCCCCGTATCGTGAAAGACCCCACGGAATATGAGGGGGAATTTACGAAATGCCTGTTCAGCGGTCCCAGGGAAGCCCTGGAACAGGTGAAAGCCTATGCGGAGGAGCTGCTGGGGGATCAGGTGAATCTCTTCTATTCTGCAGAGACCTATCTGGAATTTGTGAAAAAAGGCGTCAGCAAGGGCAATGCTCTGGAAGCCACCGCCAAAGAAGCCGGCGTGGACCTGAAGGATACCATCGCCATTGGCGACAGCGATAATGATCTGCCCATGATATTAAAAGCGGGCCTGGGTGTTGCCATGAAAAATGGGGAAGCCCACGTGAAGGCTGTGGCGGATTATATCACCCAACGGGACTGCGAGGAAAATGGCGTGGCGGAAGTCATTGAAAAATTTATATTTTAAGCAAATAGTAGATGAACTGTTTTAATTGAGGTGGAAGAAATGGCAGATAGTAGTCACTATATAAGAAAAAAACTATTCGAAAAATTTGAATTTCAAAATTATGGACATGCTTTGGAGATATTATATGAAGCATTTCCTCAGGAATGGGAGGAGATACAGGATTGTTTAGAAAAACTGTTTATTTCTATAGATGATTTAAAGGCAGCCGGTGGAAATGAAACAGCAATTCCCAAAAAATTTGATGATATCTTATATCCCTTGGGTTGGAGAGAAATCAGAATTACAGGTGATTTATTGGTAAAGATGTATCCAAGAAAGGCGAATCAAAGGGGGCGTTTTTCTGAGGAACCATTTGATGAAAAAGTAATAGAAGGATATATTGACGGACATAATATAGATTTTATTAAAGATAAAGTAGCTTTTGACTTAGAGTGGAATAGTAAGGATCAAACGTTCGATCGTGATTTGCTTGCAATGCGGACTTATTTTGATTGCGGTTTGATTGAGGTTGGAGTTATTGTAACTAGATCAAAGGAGTTAAATGATATTTTCAAAGAAGTTACAGATAAGAATGGTAATGCTTTAATTAAAAAATATGGAGCAAGTACAACATGGATGGGAAAATTAGAGTACAGATTAAAGTCTCGAAGGAATGGTGGATGCCCAATTTTGGCTATTGGGATCAAAAAATCTTGTGTAGAGGGGTACTAACTTATGACGAAAGAAGAATTAGATTTAACAATAGAAAATTTTAGAAATTTTACAAATGGAAAGAAATACAAAACAATTTATGCAGATCCTCCGTGGCAATTTCAAAATAGAACAGGTAAAGTGGCACCAGAGCATAAAAGACTTACCCGGTATGACACAATGAAACTAGATGAAATAAAGCAATTACCTGTCGATGAAATTGCAGATGAAAAGAGTCATTTATATTTATGGGTACCAAATGCTTTATTGCCAGAAGGTTTGGAGGTTATGAAAGCGTGGGGATTTCAATATAAGACAAATATTATTTGGGAAAAAGTTAGGAAAGATGGTATGCCAGATGGCAGAGGTGTTGGGTTTTACTTTAGAAATGTAACAGAGATGCTTTTATTTGGTATTAAGGGTGATAAAAATAGAACATTAGATGCTGGAAGGTCTCAAGTGAATTTAATCAGATCAATGAAGAGAGAACATTCGAGAAAGCCAGATGAATTTATTCCTTTGATTGAAAGTTGCTCATCTGCACCTTTTTTAGAGCTATTTGCAAGAGGAAATAGATGTGGTTGGGATATGTGGGGAAATCAGGCGACAGATGATTATGAACCTACTTGGGACACATATGCAAATCATACAATTGCAAAAAAAATTGAATAAATATGAAAAATTGAAAAGGGAAAGCCCGTCGCCAGGGGAGACGACGGGCTATGGGGTGCGCGCGCCACCCCGGGGCATATTGTGGTACAGGAAAAGGGGTTTCTTGTACCCCTATAGTATAGCACGTTTGAAAGGAATTTGGCTTTAGGTAAAAATTAAAATTGTATTAAAATTTGAGCAATTTTTCCTGAAAATTGGATTTTTCGTGGGACAGATCTGCCCCAAATACGGGAAAAAGGGGGCTTGCATTTTTTTACTATTGTGTTATAATCAAAAAATAGAGTCAAAATAGCGATGGCGAAAGCCTGAAGGGAAGCTAAATTTTTGAAGTCTCCTGCAGAGAGCCGATGGTTGGTGCGAATCGGCGGAGGATAGAAAATGTTCCACTTTCCAAGCTGCCGGTGAAAATCGGAAGGGTAAGCCCTTTATAGCTGTTCAAGAGGTCCGAAGGCGTTTCGGGCAATCTGGGTGGCAACGCGGGAAATTCTCGTCCCTGAATTTTGTTTCGGGATCGGGGATTTTTTTTATTGTAAAGAGTTATCAAGGGACTGGACAAGGGTGCAAGCTTGCTTGTGTATCCAGACATTTGAAAACCCTTTCAAAAAATTTCCGGATCCAAGTGATTTTTTCATATTTTAAGGAGGTCATCAGACTATGTTAGACATCAAATTTGTAAGAGAAAACCCTGAAATCGTAAAGGAAAATATCCGCAAAAAATTCCAGGATCAGAAACTGCCCCTGGTAGATGAAGTTCTGGAACTGGATAAAGAAAACAGAGCCATCAAACAGGAAGTAGAAGCCCTGAGAGCAGAAAGAAATAAACTTTCCAAACAGATCGGCGCACTGATGGGCAAAGGCGAAAAAGAAGAAGCAGAAAAGGTAAAAGCACAGATCGCCGCTGAAGCAGAAAGAGTAGAAGCTCTGAGCGCAAGAGAAAAAGAAGTGGAAGAACGCATCAAAGTCATCATGATGACCATTCCCAACATCATCGATCCTTCCGTTCCCATCGGTAAAGATGACAGCGAAAACGTGGAAGTAGAAAGATTCGGCGAACCCGTTGTTCCCGATTTTGAAATCCCTTACCATACAGATATCATGGAAACTTTCGATGGTATCGATCTGGAAAGCGCAAGAAAAGTTGCCGGCAACGGTTTCTATTACCTGATGGGCGATATCGCTCGTCTGCATTCCGCAGTTCTGGCTTACGCTAGAGATTTCATGATCGGCAGAGGCTTCAAATACTGCATCCCTCCTTTCATGATCCGTTCCAACGTTGTAACAGGCGTTATGAGCTTTGCGGAAATGGACGCTATGATGTATAAGATCGAAGGGGAAGACCTGTACCTGATCGGTACATCCGAACATTCCATGATCGGTAAATTCATCGATTCCATGAATAAAGAAGAAGACCTGCCCCAGACACTGACAAGCTACAGCCCTTGCTTCCGTAAGGAAAAAGGCGCTCACGGTATCGAAGAAAGAGGCGTTTACCGTATCCACCAGTTCGAAAAGCAGGAAATGATCGTTGTATGTAAGCCCGAAGAATCCCCCATGTGGTATGATAAACTGTGGCAGAATACAGTAGACCTGTTCCGTTCCATGGATATCCCCGTAAGAACACTGGAATGCTGCTCCGGCGACCTGGCTGACCTGAAGGTAAAATCCGTTGACGTAGAAGCATGGTCTCCCAGACAGAAAAAATATTTCGAAATCGGCAGCTGCTCCAACCTGGGCGATGCACAGGCAAGACGTCTGAATATCCGCGTACAGGGTGCTGATGGTAAGAAATACTTCGCTCATACACTGAACAACACAGTAGCAGCTCCTCCTCGTATGCTGATCGCATTCCTGGAAAACAATTTGCAGGCTGATGGTACAGTAAATATCCCAGAAGTTCTGTGGCCTTACATGGGCGGTACAAAGAAACTGATCCCTTCCAAGAAAAAATAATAAAAAATGAAGCGAATCCCCCTGTCTTTGACAGGGGATTCTTTTTTCCTCTGAATCATTTGCCGCCTGCGAACAAAAAGTAACGAACCGCCGCTGAGAAGGTAGAATTTTTTATAGATAGAAAAGCATTGTAAACAAAATTTTTGTCGAAACATTCCCGCCGCAAGGAAAAAATTTCTCCACAGCAATTTTAGTGGAACGTCTTTGCGGTGGAGATATTTTTTCGCAGCGGCGTTCCGAGAATGCAGTTTTCCCTGATGGCGTTCCATGCCTTTTGGCTGTTTTCATCCTTGTAAGTCGGTATTTTTTGTGCTAGAATGGGACTATAGAAACACATTTGTACATATATTGGGAACAGAAAGAGATGGGGGTGCGTTTTATGATGCGTCAGAGAGAAGAAACGATCAAGGTTTGGTTCGATATGTGGCTGGGTGATGATATCACACCGATGAATGCGATTTTCACCGACGATGTGGAATATACAGAATGTTGGGGAAACCAGTATTTCGGCAAAGAAGAGATCGATCAGTGGTTTGAGGATTGGCATAAAAATAACCGTATGAATGTTTGGAAAGTGAAACAGTTCATGCATACGGAAGATAAGACCATTGTGGAATGGCACATGGAAGCATTGGCAATGAATGGTACCACCCGTTGGATGGATGGGGTCTATGTCATCGAATGGGATGAAAATGAACGGATCAAAGCCCTGCGGGAATATGGTGCAAACAACAGAACAACCCGTCCCTATGGGGAATAAAAAATAAGAGGATGTCCAAGAGGCGCATCCTTAGAAGAAAACATGAAAAAGGGATGAATCCTTAAAATATAAGGATTCATCCCTTTTATTCTTTTTCAATGTTCGTTTTCTTCTAAGGAATGTCGCTAGCAGTTCCGCTTAAGAAATCAATAAACAAAAAATCAATGTTTTCTTAAGCGGAACTACATAAGGACATCCTCATTTTTTAGAAGCCGTAGGTTACGGAAATATTTGCTGTGATTTTGATTTTCCCATAGCTGATGGATGTGCCGCTGTCCCCTGCGGCAGTATCTGCCATGGCTTCTTCCTTTGCCATGGAATATTTTGCATCTTCCACATAATAAGCATTACGGGAAGTTTCGGTCACGCTCTTCACTGCACCCAAGGGTTTTCCAAAAGCCTGAGCGATGGAAGCGGCGGATTTTTCCGCATTTTTCACTGCCACCTGCAATGCCTGCCCATAATAGGCGCTCTGGTCGGCAAGGGAGAAGGAAACGCCGTTGGTGCCTGTTGCCCCTGCCTTCAGGGCCGCATCGATGTATTTCCCTGTATTGTTGATATCCTTTGTGGTCACCTGAAGGTCTGTGCTGGAACGGTAGCCTGTGACGGTGCGTCTGCCTGTTGCGTCGTCGTAGTTATACATGGGATATACGGAAGTGTAGGTGGTCACGATGTTTTCCTTTGCAATGCCAAGCTCCGCCATAGCTTTTGTGACAGCCTGCACGATCTTGTTGCTTTCCTTCTGTGCCGCCTGAGAGGTTTTTCCTGTGGTCTCCACGCTCAGGTAAATTTCCGCCGTATCGGGGTCAGCCTGCACGATACCTGTTCCGTTTACGTTGATCTCGCCTTCTGCGGCGTAGGCCATGCAAGTGCCGCCGATGGCAAGAGCCACTGTTGCTGTCAGCACAGCCAATGCTTTTTTCCATTTTTTCATACCCATTCTCCTTTCAAAAAACATACTTTTTATGATGCACAATCGTCTTTTTATTGTTGGACGGATGCTGTTGGAAACAGTTCCCAATTTTTTATAGAAATTTCATTTTCAAGCATGTTTTTTTCTATTATACTAAAGAAAAAATAAAATGGAGCGGAAAACTATCATTTGGAGTGATTTATTTTATGAAACAGACCTTAGTCATCGGCTCTGCGGTGGTCGATGTCATTGTAAATATTCCCCATCTGCCCAAAACAGGGGAGGATGTTCATATCAGCAGCCAGACCCGTTCTTTGGGGGGCTGTGCTTATCTCGTTTCCGATATCCTGCGCCATTTTGGTGTGCCCTATAGCCTTTGTACGGCGGTGGGGACAGGCATCTATGGGGATTTTGTCCATAAGAAATTGCAGGAACGGGGCGTGCCCATTTATGTCCGCCGTCCCGAGGAAAATGGCTGCTGCTATTGCATGGTGGAGATCGGCGGGGAACGTACCTTTATCGTAGACCACGGCATCGAATATACCTTTTATGAAGAATATTTGAAAAAAATCAATACGGAAAGCATCGACAGTGTCTATGTCTGCGGCTTGGAGATCGAAGAAGAAACCGGCTGGAACATCATCACATATCTGCAAAAGCACCCGGAATATACCATCTATTTCGCCCCCGGTGCCCGCATCATGGAAATCCAGCCCGACCGTATGGAGGCTATGCTCGCTCTTTGTCCCATTCTGCACATGAATGAAGGGGAAAGCCTTGCTTTCACAGGGAAAAAGACCGTGGAAGCGGCGGCCCGTGCCATCCATGAAAGAACAGGCAATGCTGTCATCATCACCTTGGGGGAAAAAGGCTCCTATTGCTTTGATGGGGCAGACCACTATGCGCCGCCTGTTCCTGCTGCGGTGAAGGATACCATTGGCGCAGGGGATTCCCACATGGGGGCGGTCATTTCTGCCAGAAGGCTTGGTCTTTCCTTTGCCGATGCCATCCGGGCGGCCAACCATATTTCTTCCGCTGTGGTAAGCAATGCAGGCGGTCTACTGGACGCAGAGGATTTTGCCAAGGCACTGGCATCTATGCCCCTGGAATTACAGAAAAAACTGAAATAATCAAGACCCGACTGCACACGCAAGTCGGTTTTTTTTACATATATTATGTGAATGAAATGGATAGATGCAGAGGGAGAGAAACGGCATGATATCAGTATTTTTTGATGATAAAAAGGAAGGAATGATTTTTGAAAAAAGATTATGTTAAGTTTTTATAAAGATTAGCACTCACCTATTGACAGTGCTAACAATCGGTGTTATATTGTATTCGAACAAAAGAGAGAGAAAAATCAAAAAGATATCTTCCCCTGGTTCAAAAAATAAAACACCTCGGCTCTCACCGATCGTGCGAATCCATTTTATTCTATCTTTTGAAAGGAGATATGACTTATGATGATGCATAGTTTTTTGGGAGACAATTTATTTGATGAAGATTGGGCAGATACACCACTGAACAGAGAATTTTTCGGGAAAGGCAATTTCCTCTACGGCAGACACGCAAAAAACCTGATGAAAACAGATGTCAGAGAAACAGAAGATGCCATTGAAGCAGATATCGATCTGCCCGGCTTCAAGAAGGATGAAATTCAGGTACATCTGGAAAATGGCTATCTGACCGTTTCCGCAGAAAAACATCAGGAAACCAGAGAAGAAAAAGGCAAATATCTGCGTCAGGAACGGTATTCCGGCACCATGAGCCGCAGCTTTTATGTGGGCGAAGTCCTGACAGCGGAGGATATCAAGGCAAGATATGAAGATGGCATCCTGACCATCAGCCTGTCGAAAAAAGTACCCCAGGCCATTGAACAGAGAAGCCAGATCGCCATCGAAGGCTGATGATACTTTGACAATTCCTTCCGGGGTGAGAAAGCGCCCCTTTCCTTTTTATACAAAAAGCCCCTATCCATTTGGACAGGGGCTTTGTTTTACCCGTTATTTAGAAAATTCGCATGCAATAGGCTGGTCATTTACGATCAGGATCACACGGTATTGGCCGCTGCCGATGCTGCCGCAGAGGCCTTTCCAGTCAACTTCTCTTTCCATGGAAGTGCCAGCAGGGATCGTTTCTGTGGTATCCCGTTTCCACTTGGATTCTCTTGTACCGATGTTTTCTTCCCATACACCTTCTTTGTTCTTGTTTTCCAGATGGTATTCTACAGGGTCGAACAGAACATCTTCCGCAGAATCATTTTTGATGATAAATGTGGCTCTGGAGCCTTTCAATGTATCTGCCTTCAATGTCAGTGTCACGCCTTCCACAGTGTTCACTTCATCAAAAACAGTTGTGTAATCACCGCCGCAGCCAGTCAGCGCCAAAATTAAGATCGTCAGCAATGCAAATAATTTTTTTCTCATGTAGAATCATCCCTTCTTGTTTTTGTTCCTGCTTCGTTGATTGTACCATATTTTATCAACCCATACAAGAAAGGAATGGATTCTCAGGGGGTTATCGGGTAGTATTTTCCGATGAGCTGATCCGTTTTGATATCGACCAGATCGAAATTTTCCTCTGTTTCGTTGTAATGGAAACGGAAATTGCGGTTCAGCTTGGCTCGTTTGCTTTTATCCCCCCAAAGGAGAGGGCGTTCTTTTTCATTGAATTCCGGATTGACCCAGCCCACATAGCCTCTGTAGCGGGGGGCACCGCCGTAGCGGAGCAGCAGGGCCCGATATTTTTCCCGGAAGCGGTCCAATTCTGTCCAGCTGCCGCTTTCCTTGGCCTGCTTCAGGGATTCTTCCAGATAATCCAAGGGTGTTTCGTTTTGGTAGCGGGCATTGACCTTTGCGCCCCTTTGCAAAAGCAGCTCTGCTGCCTTCAGCATGCTTTCATCCATGGCTGTTGGCCAGACAAAGCACCATGCGGCACTCATATCATCTTCATTTTTCACCTTAACATCTAGCCCATAGCGGAAAAAAAGCTCCAGCAAATCGGGGAGATATCTTCCCGTTTCTTTTACATCGCCGTTTTCATCCACATATTCTCCATAATACTCCAAGATGGTCAGAAATACGTTCCGTTCCGTACCGGTTTTATTCAGATCCGCTCCCGCCTGCAGAAGAGATTCTATGGTCTCCATCTTGGGTGGGATCATTCTGGCTTCATAGATCAATCGATTTTCCATTTCGGAAAATGCAATGTCATATTTTTCCATGCCCCTTTTCTCCCTTTCTATCTTTCCGTTTGTTTTTAATACTAGTTTTATTTTACACTATCTTCCACGGAATGTCACTATTTGTGTCTTAACAAATTTGTAACAATTTTGCGAAATGAAACATTAAAAAGGACGGGGGACAGGTCAAAAAACAGAAAACCGCTCCCTTTCGGAAACGGCTTTTCTTGCTTTGTGAGGTTTATTTTCTCAGATCATCCAGCAGTTGGGTCTTGCCCTCTGTTTTTTCATCCTTCATTTTTACGATCTTTGCGGGGGAACCGGCTACCACAGCCCCGGCAGGAACATCTTCTGTTACCACAGCCCCGGCGGCAACAACGGCATCCTTCCCGATGTGTACCCCTTCCAAAACAACGGCATTTGCACCGATCAATACACCATTCTCCACTATAACGGGGGTGGCAGAAGGGGGCTCCAATACGCCTGCCAGCACGGCACCTGCGCCGATATGAGCATTTTTGCCCACAGTGGCCCTTGCCCCCAAAACGGCATTCATGTCGATCATGGTGCCTTCGCCGATCTCTGCACCGATATTGATGACAGCACCCATCATGACAACAGCGTTTTTGCCGATGGAAACGCGGTCGCGGATGATGCAGCCGGGTTCGATGCGCGCTTCAACGTTCGTGATGTCCAGCATAGGCACTGCAGAGTTTCTTGCATCATTTTCCGTGAAAGTATCCTGTATGTGATCTGCATTGGCTTTCAGCACTTCCTGCACCAGAGCATTGTCCCCTGCCATAAAGTAAAAATCACCTGTACCAAAGAGCTTTACGCCGTCGGGCACCTTTGCCGCGGAAAGGTCGCCCTTTACATAGACCTTCACCGGTGTTGCCTTTTTTGTATCTTTGATATATTTCGCGATTTCATAGGGGTTTGTCATATCGTATTCCATGGATCTTCACTCCTTTTATGCGTATAGCAGTTTTTTTTGATTCGTTTTTTTAATGTATTTTATTATATACGGAAGTGGCAGACTTTCCAAGATGTTCGTTGACAAAAACAAAAAAACGTGAAAAAATCTAAACAGAACGAAGGAGTGGATGGATATGGATACATATTTTGAATATATCAAAGAAGAATTGAAAGAAATACGAAGAGATTTGCACAAAATTCCCGAAGCAGGTCTGCAGGAATATCAAACTTCTGCCTATATCAAAGAAAAGCTGCAGTCCTTGGGCGTGGAACGGATAGAGACTTGGCTGGAAATGGCAGTGGCGGCGATTTTCGGCGAAGGGGGCGAAACCATTGCCTTTCGGGCGGATATGGACGGCTTGCCTGTGCAGGAGACCCCCAAGGAATACGCTTCCCAGCATCCCGGCTGGATGCATGCCTGCGGTCATGATGGACATACTGCCATTTTGCTGGGCTTTGCCAAATATCTCTGCGACCATCCCGAAGCCTATGCCCACCGCAGAGTGGTCCTCATTTTCCAGCCTGCGGAAGAAGGCCCCGGCGGGGCAAAGCTCCTCATCGATGCAGGTCTTTTGCGGAAATATGAGATAAAGAAGATCATTGGCTGTCATATCTTCCCCCAGGTGCCTCAGGGGAAGATCGCCTGCCGAAAGGGTGCCATGATGGCAAGAAACGGAGAGGTGGATCTGTATATCCGCGGCACAAGCGCCCATGGTGCCCAGCCCCATCTGGGCAATGATGCCGTTTTGGCGGCAGGGGCAGTTATCACAGCCATCCATACCATCCTCAGCCGCAATGTTTCCCCTTTGGACAGCGGTGTGCTGACCTTTGGCTCCATCCATGGGGGCGAAGCCTGCAATATCATCGCCAGGGAAGTGAAGCTGGAGGGGACCATGCGGGCCTTCAGCGATGCTGCCTATGAAACCATGGAAAAACGTGTCCATGAAGTGGTGCAGGGGGTAGCGGCAGGCTATGGCTGCCGGGGGGAAGCCGTGTTCCGCCATATGTATCGGGTGGTAGATAACGACCCTGGGCTGGTGCAGGCCTTGGAGGAGGTCTGCGGTGATGCGTATGAAGAGACCCCTCCCTATATGCTGGCGGAGGATTTCTCCCTGTATCAGACCCAGATCCCCGGTATGTTCTTCTTTTTGGGCAGCGGCAATACCGAAAAGGGCTTTACGGCATCTCTCCATAGTGCCGAATTTGATTTCGATGAAGCCATCCTTGCCACAGGGGTGGAGACTTACGCAAAGCTGCTGCAAAAAATCTAAGGATATTCCATAAAATAGAACTAGAAAAGGATACTCTTTTTCAGAGTATCCTTTCTATTTTCCTGTGGTTTTCAAAACTCCGTGGAAATGAAAAAACACCTTTCCGCCATCTGCCAAGGGCAGTTTTTTGGGAAAGGTGCGTTATTTCAATTTTTTATGGGAGCATAGGATCAGGCATTGTATTTTTTGATCACGGCAATACCGATGGGGGTAGGGCCTGTGTGTACACCAATGGTGGAGCCGATCTGGTAGGCTTCGATCTCTCCTTCGAACCCGATCTCCCTCATGGCTGCTTCCACATCCGCCCGGAATTGTTTGAATTCCTCTTTGTCATAGCCGCGGCCGGTGCAGATGCGATAGTCGTTGATGTTTTTATCCTTAAAAAAGGCTTGGGCATCGCTGATGACCTTCTGCAGGGATTTTTTTCTGCTGCGGGCGATGCCTGCAGGCTGCAGTTCGCCGCTGTGCATAAACATGATGGGCTTGATCTTCAGGGCGATGGCTGCCTGCTGCAGCACATTGCCGATGCGCCCCCCATGCTTCAGATAGGAAAGGTCTGCACAGGTGAAGAAGATGCGGGAAGTATGCTTCAGTTCTTCGATGCGGCGGATGGTCTCTTTGAAGGAGAAGCCCGCCTGGGCCATTTTTGCTGCCTCTGTCACCAGAAGCCCTTCCTGTACGGTGGCAGACATGCTGTCGATGACTGCGATTTTGCAATCAGGGTATTCTTCCATCAATGCTTCTGCCGCCAGATTGGCACTCTGGAAAGAGCTGCTGAATTTGGAAGACAGGTTGAAATACAGTACCTTTTCCCCTGCCTTGGCATAGGGCAGAAAGGTGTCGTAAAAGTCTACCTGAGTGGGCATGGATGTTTTGGGAAAAACACCGGGATTTTCTGCCATTTCCCGATGAAATTCCTCCGCAGAGAGATCTACCCTTTCTTTACGGTAGGTTTCCCCATCGAAGGAAACATAATAAGGTACGATGCCGATCTCGTATGTTTTTTCCTGTTCCAGAGAAATATCGCAGGAACTGTCACTGACGACACGGAAATCCATAAAAATCAATCCTCCAGTTTTATTGCTTGAAGTCTTGGATATCCCCTTGGGGATAAGCATTGTAGAATATCTTAACATATTCTATAGGGATTTTCCAGCAAAAAATTAGTTTTACTTTAAAAATAAATTGACTTATAATTGGTTTTATATTAAAATCAATTCGTATTATGTTATGGTAAGAAATTTTTCCTTGATTTTGGAAGGAAGGAGTGGGGAAATGGAAGCTGTGACAGGCAGGGACATTGTTTCCAATATGATGAAACTGGGGGAAAGCATGGCCCGCTGGAACAAAGAATATGCCACAAAAGAAAGAGTCGTAAAACGTATGGAAGAACTGGGGCTGACCCATCATCAGTTAAAGATTCTTGGATTTTTATATGGGAATCCGGAGCTGGATACGGTTTCTGCTTTGTCGTCGGAGCTGTATATCAGCAAAGGCAGCCTTTCCCTGATGCTTTCCAAGCTGCAGGCTGCTGGCTTTGTGCAAAAAAAAGCGGCAAGGGGCGGCGATGACGGCAGAAAAGTCTATGTTTCCCTGACGGAAAAGGGCAAAGCCGCAGTGAAGGAGATCATGAATCTGCTGATCGACAATGCAGCTGTGGTTTTTGATCGGATGGATGAAGAAAGACGCATACTCATTTATACGAAAGTGAAAGAATTGATGGAATTATTCAATGTAGGAGGATGGAAAGAATGAAGAAAAAAGCATTGATCGCACTGGCTCTGTGCATGGCACTGGGGACAGCCTGCGGCAAAGAGGAAGTTGTGGAGGAAAAGAACCTGCGTTCCGTTGAGATCACTACCGTTGGCAAAGGGGAGATCTCCAGCGAATTTGCATACACAGGCAAAGCTGCTCCTTCCAAGGAGGTAGCTGTTGTACCTACCGTACCCGGTAAGGTAACCAATTTCAATTATGAGGTAGGCGATAAAGTTGGTCAGGGGGCAGTTTTGTTCACCGTAGATACCACCGACCTGCAGAACAATATGCGTTCCCTGGAGGCCAGCTATAATGTAGCCAAGCTGGGCAGAGATAACGCAAAATCTACATATGAAAATAATAAGCTGCTGTATGATGAAGAAATCATCTCCAAGCAGGAATTCGACCAGATCAAATATGCTTATGAATCTGCGGAGGCACAACTGGAATCCATTCGGGTACAGATGGATAACCTGAAAAAGAACATCAGTGACTGTTCCGTAACCTCTCCCATGACAGGTGTCATCGCCACAAGAGGCGTGGAACGGGGTGGCTTTGCTTCTCAGGCAGCTCCCGCTTATACCGTTATGGATCTGTCCACCATCAAGGTAGAAGTGGGCGTTTCCGAACAGGTGCTGAATACCATCCATATCGGCGATCAGGTTTCTGTTCTGATGACAGCCGTTTCCGAAGAACCTTTGACAGGTACTGTTTCCACCATTGCTCCCGCTGCAGGCCAGACAGGCATGTACACCGTAAAGGTGGAACTGAATAACAAAGACGGCAAGATCAAATCCGGCATGATGGCAGAAGTAAACTTCACTATGGAAAGCTCTGAAGATACCATCATCCTGCCCCGCAACGCTGTCATTGAAAAAGACGGCGAAACCTATGTTTACGTTGTGGAAAACGGCACAGCGAAGAAAGTGATCGTAGAACTGGGCATCGAAGCAGATGACACCATCGAGATCGTCAGCGGTCTGAAAGACGGCGATGATGTTGTCACAAAGGGTCAGACCTATATTTCTGATGGCGAAGAAGTCAATGTTACCAACGCCGACCCTGCAAAAGCAGAAGCATCCAGCAAAAAAACAGAAGAGAAGGGGGAATGATAAATGTTCTCCAAGCTTTGTATCAAAAAGCCCGTAACCACCATCATGATTACCTTGATGGTGTTCATTGCCGGGATCGTTTCCTATTTCAATCTGGATCAGGCTCTGATGCCTGATGTAGACCTGCCCATCGCCGTTGTTGCCACAACCTATGTGGGCGCATCCCCCGAGGAAATCGAAAACCTGATCTCCAAGCCTTTGGAGGAAGGTCTGGGCTCCATTTCCAATGTGGATACCATCACCTCTGTTTCCTCGGCAAATGTCTCTATGGTCGTGCTGCAGTTTGTAGACGGCACCGATATCGATATGGCTGCCGTGGATATGCGGGATAAGCTGGATCAGATCAAATCCGGCCTGCCCGATGATGCCGGCGACCCTATGGTCATCAAAATGGATATCAATGCTATCCCCATCATGATCGGCGTCAAGGCGGAAAATCTGGACTTGACCGCCCTGAATGAACTGCTGGAGGATAACGTTGTCAATAGACTGGAACGTATCGAGGGCGTTGCTTCCGTTGATCTTTCCGGCGGCATCACCCGTGAAGTGCGTATCACTGTAGATCCCACGAAGCTGGCAGGCTACGGCCTGACTACTTCCACCCTGTCCAATATCCTGAAGGCGGAAAATATGAACCTGCCTTCCGGCGACCTGTCTCAGGGTAATACCACCGTTTCTGTCCGTACCATCGGTGAATTCACCTCTATCCAGCAGATCAATAATCTGCCCATCACCACAGGCACAGGGGCAGTCATCCACCTGAGCGACGTTGCCCGCGTGGAAGAGGTCGAAGCAGACAGAGATTCCTTTATGTATGTAAATGGGGAAAAGGGTATCCTGATCTCCGTAGATAAACAGTCTACAGCCAACCTGGTAAAAGTCAGCGATTCCCTGAAAAAAGAGATCGCCGACCTGCAGGAGGACTATCCTGAACTGGATATCAACCTGCTGACAGATACAGCGGAATATATCCAGATGTCCCTGTCCAATATCACACAGACAGCTCTGCTGGCGGCAGTCATTGCCTTCTTTATCCTGCTGCTGTTCCTGAAAAATGCCATAACGGCAGGTATCATCGCCGTTTCCATCCCCACCTCCATTATGGCAACCTTTGCCATGATGTATGTGACGGGCATCAATATGAACATGATCTCCATGGGCGGTGTGGCTATCGGTATCGGTATGCTGGTAGATAACTCTGTCGTTGTGCTGGACAGTATCTATCAGTATTATGAAAGAGGCTATTCTGCCGTAGAAGCGGCGGAAATCGGTGCGAAAGAGGTTTCCATGGCCATCACAGCCTCCACCCTGACCACTGTAGCCGTATTCGTGCCCTTGGCCCTGACCGGCGGTACCACCGGTGCCATGATGAAGAACCTGTCCTTTACCATCGTATATGCCCTGGTGGCATCGGTTATCGTGGCCCTGACCTTCGTTCCCATGGCTTGCGGGCTGCTGCTGAGGAAAGAAACGAAAACCATCAACTGGAAAAATACAAAATTCCTGAAATTCCTGGATCATTGGGATGCAGCCATTGATACTCTCAGCAGAAAATATGAAAAGATCCTGAAATGGGCTCTGCGCCATAGAAAGAAAACAGTCATTACCGTTATCGCTGTATTTATCCTGAGCTTGTTTACCGTTCCTATTGCGGGTATGGACTTTATGGCAAGCATGGACCAGGGTACTGCCAATATCACCGTAGATTTGCCCAATGGTACCGATTTGGATACCACCGAAGAAACTACGCTGGAGGTATTGTATCGTCTGCAGGATATCCCCGAGGCAGAGCTGGTCTATGCCAATGTAGGCTCCGGCATGATGAGCAGCGGTACAAACTCTGCTTCCGTCGCCATCAATCTGGTAGATAAGAAGGACAGAGACCGCTCCACCGATGAGGTCTGCGAAGAGATCAAAGGTCTGCTGGCGGATATCCCCGGTGCGGAAATCACCGTGGCTTCCTCCAACTCCGCTATGGGCTCTCTGGCTTCTGCCGATGTGACTATGAATGTATACGGCTATGATTCCCCTACCCTGGTAGATGTGGAAAAAGAACTGGTGGCAATGCTCTCCGAAGTGCCCGGTCTGTCTGAAGTGGAAGGCTCCACAGGGGATACGGTTCCCGAAGCAAAGGTAACCATCGACAGGGGCAAGGCTTCCCAGTATGGCATCACCACAGCATCCGTAGCCGGTGCTTTGAACACAGCTATTTCCGGTTCTACCGCAACCCAGTATAAAGTGGACGGCACAGAGATTGACGTTGTCATCCGCTATGATACAGATGAGTTGAACTACCTGACAGACCTGAATAACCTGACCGTAACTTCTGCTTACGGCACACAGGTACCCCTCAGCGATATCGCTACAGTGACTATGGATGAAAGTGCTACCACTATTATGCGTGAAAACCAGAAGAACTATATCACCATCAATGCCAATGCGGAAGGCATGAGCGGCAGCGAAGCCCAGAAGCTGGTAGAAGCAGCAATGGCAGACTTTGAACTGCCCGATGGCTGCCACTATGAATTTGGCGGTATGATGGAAATGATGAATGAATCCTTCAGCAGTCTGACTACAGCAATGATCGTTGCAATCCTGCTGGTATATATGATCATGGCATCCCAGTTTGAATCTCTGCGGTATCCCTTCATCGTTATGTTCTCCATGCCTCTGGCCATCACAGGTGCTATCTTGGGTCTGCTGATCACAGGCAATACCATCACAATGCCTGCTATGATGGGCTTCGTTATGCTGATCGGTATGGTAGTAAACAATGGTATCGTATTGGTAGACTATACGAACCAGCTGATGGACCGCGGCATGAACTGCTACGACGCCCTGACAACAGCAGGTCCCCGTCGTCTGCGCCCCATCCTGATGACCACCCTGACCACTGTTTTGGGTATGCTGCCTATGGCACTGGCTACCAGCGAAGGTTCTGAAATGATGCAGGCACTGGCTATAGCAGTTATCTTTGGTCTGTCCTTGTCTACTGTTGTTACACTGGTCTTCATTCCCGTACTGTATATGTGGATGAATGAAAGAAAACGGAAGGCCAATGCCCGCAAGGCCGCAAAACGCATTGCCAAAAACGCAAAGCTTCACGCGGAAGAACTGGCAAAGGAAAGAGCCGCACAGGCATAAACGTCTTTGAAAAATGAAAAATAAATGATATACTGAAGCCGTTGGGAGATTCTTTCCAACGGCTTTTTTCAAAAAGGAGAAGATTTTTATGAAAATTGGTTTGGTTTTGGAAGGGGGCGCCAATCGGGGCGTGTTCACTTCCGGTGTATTGGATTATCTGATGGAGCAGGGCGTGCAGTTTCAGTATGTGGTGGGGACTTCCGCCGGTGCCGGCAACGCCATGAATTTTATCGCCGGGCAGATCGGCCGTTCCCGGGATACCAATATCACAAAGGAGAAAGAATATCAATATTTTGGACTGAAAACATTGCTGAAAACGGGGCATCTTTTCGATATGAATACGATTTACTGGGAAGTGCCCACAAAGCATAATCTGTTCGACTTTGACGGATATTTTGCAAACCCCGTGGAACGGGAATTTACAGCCACCAACTGCCTGACGGGGCAAGCGGAATATCTGCGGGACAAGGGCACAGACCGCAGACACCTGATGACCATTGGCATGGCCTCCTCCGCTCTGCCCGGGGCAACGCCGGTGGTGGAGGTAGACGGCACCCCCTATGCCGACGGGGGCGTTGCGGATTCCATTTCCGTGCGCCGTGCCTTTGCCATGGGCTGCGATAAGGTGGTGGTCGTCCAGACCAGAAGAAAGGAATTCCGCATGAAGCTTTCCAAGGGGACAAAGCTGCTGGCCCGCAGAAACCAGAAGAAATATCCTGCCTTTGCGGAAGCCATGCTGAACCGTCCCCAGGTCTATAATGAAACATTGGATTTCATCCGTCAGATGGAGGAGGAAGGAAAGGTCTTTTCCATCCGCCCGGAAATGCAGGAAGTGAAGCGGCTGGAGCGGGATTATCATAAGCTGATGAAATTCTACCGCCACGGCTATCAGCAGGCGGAAAAAGCTTTTGCCGGCCTGCAGAAATTCATGGAGGAATAAACGGTTTTTTTAGCAGAAAGGAAAAATCTATGGATAGAATCGATAAGATCATTGCATCCCAGGGGCTGTATTCCCGCAGTGATGTGAAATATCTGGTCAGCAGAAAACGGGTGGCGGTGGATGGGAAGGTCATCACCTCCTCCAGTCAGAAGGCAGACCCGGAAAAAAATGTCATCACCATCGACGGCAAGCCCCTGACGGTGAGAAAACAGCTCTACCTGATGCTCCATAAGCCCAAGGGCTACGTTTCTGCCACAGAGGATAAGGAGCATCAGACGGTGCTGTCATTGGTGCCCCCGGAATTTAAGGGGCGGGATCTGTTCCCTGCGGGGCGGCTGGATAAGGACACCACAGGGCTGATGATCATCACCGACGACGGCGTGCTGGCCCATAATATCCTTTCCCCCAGAAAACACGTGCAGAAGGTCTATGGGGTGGAGCTGGATATCCCCGTGACAGAGGAAATGCAGAAGGGCTTCGCCGCCGGGGTAGAGCTGAACGACGGCATTTGCAAGGAAGCAAAGCTGGTCATCACCGGGGAAAAAACTGCAGAAGTGACCCTGAAAGAGGGCAGATATCACCAGATCAAGCGGATGTTTGGCTGCTATGGGGCAAAGGTGGTGGAGCTGCACCGCATCGCCATGGGCGATCTTTATCTGCCCGATGATCTGGCGGAGGGAGACTGCCGGGAACTGACAGAAGAGGAATTGAAAAAACTGCAGATGCTTTAAGGTGTCGACAAAGTTGACACCTAAGTCGAAATCAGGATTTCGACTTGTTTAGACAGAGGAATAAACAGACGAGTTCCATCGGCTCAAGAGCCTTGAAACCTTGTCAAAGCACTTGCCTTCGGCAAGCCGCCTAACGGCGGTGGCGTTTTCTTCGCCATGCACAGCTGTTTTCCTGTCGGAAATGAATTCAATGCACCGCAAAGATAGATGCGGTCGGCGAAGCCGACTTTGCGGAGCAAAGTGCTGAACATCCTGCGGATTCCATTCGGGAAACGCTTCGTTTCCCAACCCCTTCCGCTGTCTCAAAATAACTTTGTCTATGACTGAGGCGTGTTCTGCACGCTTCTTTTGATTTTATAGCATAAAATTTCCTATTTTCTCCTATACTAAGAGTAAAAAGGGGGTCTTGCCATGAAACAGGAACGGCTCATGACGGAGGGGCAGGCCATTCTGGCTGCTATCCGCCAGATCCAGCTGCAGATGGAATGTGCCCGCAGCTCCTTCGAGGATGCCACCGATGAAGCCCTCATCGACAGTTACATCTACGAGATCATCGCCTTACAGAAGAAATATGAATACTTCCTGAAAACCGCCAAGGAAATGGGGCTGACCAACGGTTATCAGCGAAGTGCCATTTAGAAAAGGGGGAAATGTATGGGGAATTATGTGATGGTTTGTGCGATTTTCGTCTGCCTGCTTGCCCTGGCGCTGATCGCCTTGGCAAAGCCCTTGCAGGTATTATGCAGATTAGGACTTTCTGCCATAGCCGGGGGCTGTGTCCTCTTTTTGGGAAAAAGCCTTGGGGCAGCCGTGGGGGTAAACGCAGCCACCCTGGCGGTTTCTGCCCTGCTGGGGATGCCCGGGGTGGCAGGGATGTTCGTCCTGAGCTTCTTACTGTAGGAGTATGACGAAAGCGCGAAAAAAAGTCGATTTTCGACAAACCCTTCGATTTGACAAGGATGGAAAGATGTGGTATCTTAAATGTGTGGATAAGTTTGTGGATAACCACTACTTCCCTGTGTATAACACATGGTTATTTGCATTGTCCCAAAGGAAATTGAACTCCTTTTACGATAAGAAAGATTACCCCATTTCTTATCCTTTCTAAGCCCGCCTGCCCCGGCGGGCTTTTTTCGTGTGCCGTTTTTTTTATTTTACAGGAATTTTAAGAGAAAGTTCAAAAATCTCAGCCTTTCTTATGTTATCATAGAAGAAAAGAAGAAAAGAGGAGAAAACTCCATGGAATTTTGGGAAAATCTGCGGATGCGGCTGGAAAACAGCGGTTTCCGCAAAGTACGAAACAAAGAAAATTGGTATTGGCGGGCGGAAAACCCCGTGCTGTATCTGTTGTGCCTGTTGGACCGGGAGGAGGACGGCTGGAAAGAGGATCATATGACCTTTGTCGATTTCGGCAGGCGGATGGAGGAACGGCTGGAGGAATTCCACTGCACCCGTGTGGTAGCCCTCAGCGTTCTTGTGGATAAAGAGGGGGAAAATGCCCCTGTGGATGCTGTGGAAACAGGAGATATCTCCGGTTTCAATGCTTACGACGAAAAATTTTATCGCGTTTTCTGGCAATTTTCGACAGAAAGCGGCAAGGTCACCGCAGGGAAACATCAGCCCGATCAGCTGCTGGGCATCGAAAAGCTGCTCTCGGCAGCGGCAAAGGGAAAGGAACCGGAGGTCCTTGTTTTCAGGGACAGCAAGGAACAGAAAAAGCCCATTGCCACGGCAGTTATTTTTGCTGTCTGTGCGGCACTGCTGCTGGTGACCATGCTTTCTCCCCAAGGGGAGGAGATCCTGACCCAATTTGGGCTGAGCCGATGGGGCATCCAGGCGGGGCAATATTATCGCTTCTTCACCTGCATGTTCCTCCATGCAGGCATCCTGCATCTGGTGTCCAACGGTGTATATCTCTATTATTTTGGCGTGCGGGCAGAACGGCTTTTGGGCACAGGGCGGTTTCTGGTGCTGTATCTGGTTTCGGGGCTCTGCGGCGGTCTGCTGAGCGTGGCACTGAGCAGCGGCGGCATTTCCATTGGTGCCTCCGGTGCCATCTATGGCCTATTGGGGGCCATGCTCCTGCTGACCAAAAAACATGGCTCCCGCTATACGGGCATGAACTACGCTACTATGCTGCTCTTGGCGGCAACGGCCATCTGCTTTGGTTTTCTGGAGCCCGGTGTGGATAACATGGCCCATATCGGCGGTCTGCTGGGCGGCATGGCTGTGTTTGCCCTGCTTTTGCGGAAAAAATAAGGAAAACTGTGGACAACCTATGGATAACCTGTAGAGTTATCCCCAGAAATCCTGTGGATAAGGGGTCAGTTATCCCCAGAAAAAATATGCAATACAAGATGAATATTATGATTTGCCGTAAAATCAGCATATTTTCAGTCGTTTCCTGAAGAAAAAGCAAAATACCCCCCATATCTTGAGGGTGACATAATGAGTTATCCCCAAAATTTTTGTGGATAACCCCGATTGCTTGTGGATAACCCTGTGTGGAATGGGGAAAAAGGAGAAAATCTATGAAAAAAATACAAGATATCCAGAAAAATTTATTGGAAGCGTTGCAGGCTTCTGTATACAGCGAAAAAACCATTGTATTCGGGGAAGGGGCGGAACAGCCTGCCCTGATGATGATCGGCGAAGCCCCCGGCGGCGATGAGGAAAAGCAGGGACGTCCCTTTGTGGGTAAGGCGGGGAAAAACCTGTCTGCCTTTTTGGAGGTGGTTGGGCTGAAACGGGAGGAAATCTACATATCCAATGTGGTGAAGCTGCGCCCCACCAAGGAAAGCCCCAAAACGGGCAAGGCGGTGAATCGTCCCCCTTCTGCCCAGGAAATCGCCTTTTTCCTGCCCTTTTTGCAGGAGGAGATCAAAGCCATTGCCCCGAAGGTCATCGTGACGCTGGGAAATGTACCCCTGAAAGCGGTGACGGGGGAAAAGAAGGCCGTTATTGGGGATTACCATGGGGTTCCTATGCCTTTATCCGATGGACGCACCCTGTTTGCCCTCTATCACCCGGCGGCAGTCATCTATAATCGGGCATTGCAGGCGGTCTATGATGAAGATTTGCTGAAATTGAAAGCCTTTTTACAGAAGGAGGGCTTGGCGTGAAAACGGATCTGCAGAAAATCCCCTACGTGGGGAAGGAAACGGAGAAGGACTTGCTGCTGCTGGGGTTTGACAGCATCGCTTCCTTGAAGGGGGCAGACCCGGAAGCCATGTATCAGAAGGAATGTGAGCGGAAGGGGGTAAAAGTGGATAGATGCCAGCTTTATGTCTACCGTATGGCGGTCTATTATGCGGAAAATGAGGTACACGACCCCGAAAAACTGAAATGGTGGAATTGGAAGAATTGAGATAGAAAAGGGGATAGTATGAGGAAATTGTTGGATTGGGAGAAGGATGGTGGAGGCACAGAGGGAAAATAAGGTATTGGCTTACACCTATAGAGTGAAAAAGGACAG
>SFGI01000055.1 GCA_004557645.1 [Eubacterium] saphenum
CCGGCACCGGCGCTAACGATGTTGTTGGCGTAGCTGCTGCTCTGGCTGTTGTTGCTCTGGTTTCCGGCGCTGCCATCTCCCTGAAGAAATAAGATAAGCCACCGCTTGCTTAATTCTCATTGAGATAACAACAAAACACCCCCCGGTTTCTCCAGCCGGGGGGCTTTGTTATTGCGCCGGGGGGCTACACCCCTGCCGCCGGGGCGTATTCGCTGATGCGAACCTCAATATTCAATTCCGGCACGGCGATGCCCGTGGGATAGCCGGTGTCCTCCGCCAGCGTGACCTCATAATGGAAAAAAGTGCAGTCCGCCACCGCCCGTATGCTGCCGTTCTGCCGTGTGACCGTCAGCGGATCGGCGCCCGCCAGCACCCGCTGCACCACCGCCGCCAGCGCCTCCTCGTGGATGGTATGATCCCGCAAGTCCACAACGGTATCGCCGTAGATCATTTGGCTGCCCTCCGGCCCCAGCACGAACTGCAGCCCCTGCAGCACCTCCGGGTCGGTCATGGCGATGCGCAGCGTGCCGCCCGCTTTTTCCACCTCGGCGCAGCCCTCCACGCTATCGTATCGAAACGCCGCGGTGAACCGGCAGTCGGCGGTCAGCCGGGCGGTTATCTCCTCCGGCGTGATGCCCGCAGGCTCCCTTCCGGCGCAGCCCACCAGCAGCAGGCACAGTATCATCGGCAAAAGCTTCCTCATGCGTTCGCCCCCTTTGCCCCATGGTATGCCGCGGCCGCCGGGGTTATTCCCGCAAAAATGCCCCCGGAGGTTACACAGGTGCTCATAAGAAAGTAATCTGGAAAATAACAATTATGGCATCTGTCAGGCGGGGTTGGTAAACAAGATAACGGGTATTCGGTGTAAAATCCGAGTGCCCGTTATTTTTTGCCCTTAACTGAAAGCAATAGATTTATTCACATTTTTCGTGTATAATTAACTCATATCTTTTCTATCCTTTCCATTCCGAGATTTTTTCAAAAAATCTCAAAAAATTTTGGAAACATTGGAACAATTCAGCCTTTCTCATGCCATATATAGTAGAGGGCTATTTCAAAACGATTGGAGGTGACGCTTATGGAGAAGCAGAAAAGCCCGAAAGGTTTCATTGTGGTATTACCCGGTGAGATCATCGAAATACCGCAGGACAGCGACAAATCATGGCTGACCCTGTTTTACAGCTTGCCGAGGGAGCTTGCAGAAAAATGGAAGCCCGCCTACGACCTACCCCGCTGCCCTTATGAGGTGCTACGGACAGACAAGTATGACCACATCGTATGTGACGATATGTTCAAGCTGCTTGTGTGGGACTGCTACGCATGGAGCGCATGGCAGTTTTTCCAAGTGAGAGACCGCAAGGGCAATTATCGAGACATCCCCGGTGCATGGACGCAGTATGCCGGATATTTCCCTTTGTGGCGTTTGTCGTACAGCATTATCCCCTACATCCGAATGAAGTTTGAGCAGAACGGACTTGGTTTTCAAAACCTTTACAACATCCCGCAAGGCGTGGAAGTACCATGGCTGACCTATCAGCAGTTTAGCAATTTGATCGGCAATGTCACCGACATGGTAGTTGCAGAACAGGAATGGCAGCCCGTGATTGATGCGATATGGGAAAATCGCACCGTGGAAGATTACGAAACCACAAGCAGCACCGTCAAAACTGATTTCATGCGGAAGTGGCATCATAACCGCTCTGGCAAACCGATCTCTCTGGATGAAATGATGGAGAGCGAGGACGGGGACATTTTCGATGTAGCAGACCCCCGCAGCGATTTTGAGAACTCGGTCATTTCCGAAATGCAGATTGCTTCCTTTGCGGAAAGCACCATCACAGAGAAAGACCGAGAAATATTGAAGCTGCGCATGGAGGGCTACACCGAACAGGAAATTGCAGACAAGGTTGGCTACAAGACCGCCAGCGCAGTCCATAAGCGGATTGCCAAGATCGCAGACGCTTATGAGGATTTCGTGACAGCGGAATATCAGAAGCATTTGGACAAGTAAACAGGCGCAGAAGCGCAGCAGTTACCGAAAAGGTGACTGCTGCTTTTTCATGCGGGAAAGGAGAATTTTATGAGCAGAGAGCCGTTTGAAACCATGCCCGATGTGATGGACGCAAAGCAGCTTGCAGAGGCATTGCAGATTTCCAAAGCGGGCGCGTACAACCTTTTGAATAGCCCGGATTTTCCAACTTTGCGGATCGGCGGGCGTAAATTGGTGATGAAAAATGAGCTTGTGGAATGGCTGAAAAGCCGTACAAACAGGAAAGTGTGAAAACGCAGTCAAGAGCCGGAAAAGTAGCAAATCAGCCGATAGAGTGAGTCAGGACATACTCCGCATGGTTTGGGGTGTTTCTATCAAAAAATCGTACCACTTTTCCAATTCAAGAGCGGATAAAAATTTGTAAAAAACGGGAGGTTTTATGAAAACAGGACTTACCAAGAAGCAAAAGACCACAGCCATATATTTTGACGAGGATAGCCGCATGATAGAGGTGCAGACCCATAATACCGACCTTAAAAAGCGGATGTCGGCATTTGCAGCGAAGTACCCGGAGTGTTGCCACCAGATTGACGATAATGAACAAGGCGGGCTGACCTTTGAGATTGAAAAAGGCAGATTGAGCTTCCGGCTGACTGCGCCATACAGCGAGGAACGGAAACGGGCAGCGAGTGAGTGGGCAAAGCAGAACGGGATTGCTACGCTGTAAAATATAAGACAACGAAGGAGTGAATGCCTATGAGAAAATAATGAACAGGAGGATTTTAATTTGAGTGTATATGGGTATATCCGTGTGAGCAGCAAGGATCAGAAAGAGGATCGACAGCAGATTGCCTTGAAAGAGGTCGGCGTTGAACTGCAAAATATCTATGTGGATAAGCAGTCCGGCAAAGATTTCAACCGTCCGCAGTACAAGAAGATGCTGCGGAAATTGAAAAAAGACGATCTGCTCTACATCAAGAGCATTGACCGTCTTGGGCGTAACTATGAGGAAATTTTACAGCAATGGCGGATTCTCACGAAAGAAAAGGGCGTTGACATTGTGGTGTTGGATATGCCGCTGTTGGACACCCGCCGGGGCAAAGATTTGATGGGTACATTCCTCTCCGATATTGTGTTGCAAGTGCTGTCCTTTGTGGCAGAAAACGAGCGTACAAATATCAAACAACGCCAAGGCCGAGGGGATTGCCGCTGCCAAAGCGCAAGGAATCAAGTTCGGCAGACCGCCCCTACCCTTGCCGGACAATTTCTATGAAGTACACAAAGCATGGCGCAGTAAGAAAATAACCTTGAAACAAGCAGCGGAAGCCTGCAATATGCCGGTCGGCACATTCTATGGAAAGGCAAGAAAATTTGAAAATGTGGCTTAAACAAATCATGCCCTAAATTTGCAAAGGTGTACTTTTGCAAAACGCAGAAAAGTTACAATTACTGTCGAAGATATTCAACTCAACACCTTGAAAAATGGTGCATTTCGTAGTATAATATTAATAAATGTAATTTAATGCCTGAATTTGCAAAAGTACACAATAAAAAATCGAAGGAGGCGGAGTCATGGCAAATATTGCCGACATCATCAAATATGAAGGCGACAATAGCACCTTCATATGGAAGCATCCTTGCGAAGATTTTAATACAACCACACAGTTGATTGTGCATGAATCGCAGGAAGCCATCTTCTTTCTGAACGGACAGGCACTTGATTTGTTCGGCCCAGGCAGACATACGCTGGAAACGCAGAACATTCCTCTGCTGCGGCGTATCATCAATATTCCCACCGGTGGCGAATCGTCATTCCATTGTGAGGTTTATTTCATCAATAAAACTGAACAAATGGCAATTCGTTGGGGGACAGACAGTAAGGTGCAATATGTAGAGCCTACTTACAAGTTCCCTATTTCTATTGGTGCCAGCGGTGAGATGGCGCTCTCCGTTAACGATTCCAGAAAACTTCTTGTGAAACTGGTTGGTACGGAGCGTGTTCTTGATCGGCAGCAGCTGACCACCTACTTCCGCAGCATTTTGATGACAAAGGTAAAGACTTACATGGCACAGACCATGCGAGCCAATGCCATTAACATCTTTGAAATTGACGAAAGCCTGGAAACTTTCTCTGCAGATATTAAGGAACGCTTGATTCCCGATTTTTTGGACTACGGCGTAGATTTAAAACGTTTCTACGTTACCACCATTGTCAAACCGGACGGCGATCCACAGTATGAAAAATTCAAGGAACTACATTTCCGTCAGTATGCTGACATTGCAGAAGCAAAACTCCGTCAGCAGACCGATGTGATTCATGCACAGACCGAAGCGCAAAAGGTTGTCATTGACTCACAAGCTCAGGCTACTAAGCGTATGCAGGAAGGCTACACCTATCAGCAGGAGCGTGGCTTTGATGTGGCACAGGACGCAGCTCGTAATGAAGCTGCCGGACAGTTCTCCAACATGGGAATTGGTCTTGGAATGATGGCAGGCGTTGGCGGTACTGTAGGCGGTATGGTCGGCGGTGTTGTTTCTGATGCCTTTGCAGGTATGGGTGCTGTTCAGCCTCAAACTGCTGCAAATAAATTCTGTGATCAGTGCGGCGCAGAACTGACTCCGGGAGCTGCTTTCTGCGACGAATGTGGCGCACCGCAAGCACCGTCTGACACTTGCGTAAAATGCGGTTTTAAGTTCATTAAGCCCGGTAAATTTTGTCCGAAGTGTGGAACGAAAAGGGAGGGCTGATGATGAAAAAGAATAGCACAAAAGGATATGTAATCCTTGGAATTCTGTTCGTACTGATTAGCATCATTGCTTTTGCTGTACCAACAGTGAAAACAGCAACATTCTGGATTGCCTATGTATTCACCGCTGCGGCGTTTGTGGCGCAGATCATCATTTGGAATAAAGCTCTTGGCAAGGAAACTCTAAAAAGCAAGTTCCTTGGTTTCCCGATCGTACACATCGGCATTGTATATGCAATCATTCAGACGGTTGCATTTGCTGTGTTCCTGCTTGTGCCGACGCTTCCTGTGTGGAGCGCAATCGTAGTGTGCTCTGTCATCGCCGGCATTTCTGCGGTGTGCATGATCTCTGCAGATGCTGGACGTGATGAAATAGAGCGTGTGGAAGCAAAGGTACAGAAAAAGGTTTTCTATATCCGGGAACTGCAAGCTGATATTGAATTGTTGGCAGATAGCGAAACCAACGCCGATGTAAAAACGGCACTCACACAGCTCGCTGAAAAAATCCGTTTTTCCGATCCTATGAGCAACGAACAGTTGGCGGATTTGGAAAACAAAATCTCCATCAAGGCTGCGGAATTAAAAACCACTACAAGTAAGTTGGAGATCATAACCGAACTCAATTCGCTTTTGGATGAGCGAAATAAAAAATGTAAGTTCTTAAAATGATACTCTCGCTAATTTGAGAAGTTAATCATGAAACGGAGGATCTTATGAAAAATATATCATGCACCATGTGCGGTAGCTCTGATGTTATATTAGAAGGCAACTTATATCTGTGCAATACATGCGGAACAAAATTTGCTTTTGATCAAGCGTATGCTTCTGCACCCACGAGCAAAATGGATGAACTGCGGGACCGCATAAAAAGAAATCAAGAAAGTTCTGTTGATGACTCTTTATCCGTAGACGATTTGATAAGAGAGGCAAAAACAGCATTGCAGTCCGAATTGTCCGGCAGCAAATTCCAAGCAGAAAAATACTGCAAAAGAGCGTTTGCTAAAGACTCTAAAAACTATGATGTCCTTTCAACCTACTCTATGGTATTACTGGATACAACGACATTCGATTTTGATTTGCTGACCAAATTGAAGGTCATTCTTGGTAATTGTCCTGAAGAAAAAAAGAGCAGTTTGCTTGCTGTTATGAGTGAAAACACAGAACAATCGCTGATTGCATATATAAAAAAGTATCCTACCAGTCTTGATGTTATTCAAAAAGTTAATCAGTTTGAAAAAGAGTATCAGAAAACTGTAGACCCAAACCTAACAAGTATGCGGCCGCGTGCACTGGAAGAGGTATATCATTCTGTAGAAAAAAAGTGGAAGATAATTCAGCAGGCATATAAAAACGCTGGTGATCATCCCGGTAAATATGAATGGGAAACTTTCGTAAGAGATGGACTTTCGAATGTTGAATTGTTGGAGTCTGCTGTTGGCGAGCTTGCTTTTGGAAATAGTTCTGAAGTCCCAGTATATGAGCTTCTCTCATCTATGGTTTCTACGATTATGAACTCCTGCTCATGGACAACGGTTCTGGAAACAAAAACTGATTTTGTAACAGGACAGAAGCTTTATCGAGATGCATGGAAAAAAGAATATGTGCTTTCTGATTCTTTAATGCAGGAGAGTAAAGAAAGACTACAAAAATATGTTCAGAAAATCAAAGAGCTTTCACCAAATGTATCCTCAAGCTATGGCGCTTCAAGCACTACTGTAATGGCAGAAGTGGTAGCCAAAGAACTCCTTAACAATGGCTATTATAACAAAAAGATTGAGGCAATAAAAATTTTACGAGAACGAACAGGTTTGGGACTTGCTGAAGCAAAAGATGTTATAGACAGAGTTTTTGCTGAAGCTGGTTATGGAACATATACATCTACTAAAAGTGGAGGTGGATGTTATGTAGCTACCGCTGTTTACGGTTCTTATGACTGCCCGCAGGTTTGGACTTTGCGTCGTTTCCGTGACTATACTCTTGGAGAGTCTTGGTATGGTAGAGCGTTCATCCGCACATATTATGCAATCAGTCCCACACTGGTTAAGTGGTTCGGACATACCGAGTGGTTCAAAAAAATATGGAAGGGTAAACTCGACCGCATGGTTGCAAAGCTGAATGAAAAGGGCATTGAGAATACCTCTTACGATGATGTGAATTGGTAATTTCCTATGATTCGTATTGTATATGTCGATACCGATAAAAGAACGTTTTCAATTTCCGAACCGTTATATGATGATTCCGTTGCTACGGAAAGAACCGTCGTTTATCAGCAATCTGGTCGAAATGTAAATATCGCTTCAATTTCTTCCGATACAAGGGTGGAAGATATTAAAGCGGAGTATCAGCTGCTTGGATATAAGTTTGACGAGCATACCCGTTGGTAACATGAAAAAAATCCCTTTGGAACAAAGGGCGCACTTCTATACAGGGTAAACCCTGTATTGTGCGTCCTGCGGAGCGAACAGCCCGGACAATTGAAGTCCGGGCTGTTTTGCGTCACTTCGTTCCGACTGCTTACGCAGCTATCCCAGCGCACTTTGCAGCGGGAACAATCTGCTTTCAGCAGACAGTTCCCGCCGCAAAGTCTGAAAATCTCATACTGTCAGTCAGACCGTCTGCCGAAAATGTAGGCGGTCTTTTTCATCCCATCCATCCCATCAAAAAGGAGGTCATGCACTATGGCAAAACAGAAAAGCATCCCCAAACTGGAAGCTGAGATAGCGGAAAATGAACGCAAGCTCTCGCAGCTCCAGCACAAAAAACAGCAGATTGAAAACCGTATCACCTACTACGAAAAAGGAGATCGGCGCAAGCGGGCGCACCACCTTATCACCCGTGGTGCAGCCATTGAAAGCGTCGCACCGCTGACAAAAGTTTTGACCGAAACCGAGTTTTACTCCTTTGCGGAAAAAGCCCTTGCTGTCCCGGAGGTCAAGGGCTTGCTCATGGAAGCGGTCAACGAACACAACCGGGCTGAACAGAAAGAGAGGTGTTAAATATCGCACTATATCATTTTCATGTCACACAAATTAAGCGCAGCGCAGGACAATCCGCTATTGCGTCTGCCGCCTATCGTTCCGGCGAAAAGCTGCATAGCGAATACTACGGCGAGGACAGCGACTACACCAAAAAAGGCGGCGTGATCTGTTCGGGAATCCTGCTACCGCCTCATGCCCCACCCTCTTTCTCTGACAGAGAAACACTATGGAATGAAGTAGAAAAAGCGGAACGGGGAAAGAAAGCGCAGCTTGCATACAGCTTTGACATTGCCTTGCAAAACGAGTTTTCCGTGCAGGAAAACATCGAGCTCGCAAGGCAATTTTTATTGGAGCAGTTTGTAAGTCGGGGCATGGTGGTGGACTTCGCTGTTCACTCTCCCGACAAGGAGGACGGCGGCATTTCCAATCCCCACTTTCATGTTATGTGTCCTATCCGTCCTCTGGATGAACACGGCAGATGGGGCAACAAGCAGCGGCGGGAATATTTACTTGACGAGCATGGCGAGCGCATCCGGGATGAAGCAGGAAACTATGTATTCAACGCTGTGCCGACCACCGACTGGGGCAGTCCCGACGCCTTGGAGCATTGGCGGCAAGCGTGGGCTGATCTATGCAATCAGAAGTTTGCTGAAAAGGAACTGGACTGTCGTATCGATCACCGCAGCTATGAACGACAAGGCATTGACCAGCTTCCCACCGTCCATGAGGGTGGGACCGTCCGGGCGATGGAAGCAAAGGGCATCCGCACCAACAAGGGTGATCTAAACAGATGGATCAAGGTGACCAACGATCTGATCCGCAATCTGAAAAAGAAAATCTCTGCGCTGCTTGACTGGCTGAAAGAAACCCATGAGGAATTGAGCAAACCGCAATCTCCCAATCTGGCGCAGCTTCTCAGCGAGTATTACACCAACCGCAACGCAGGAGCTTGGAGCCAGAAAGCGAAGATCGGCAATCTCAAGGAGTTCAATGAGATCGTCAATTATCTCATGCAGAACAAGCTGACAACGCCCGAAGAATTGCAGGAGCGTGTGTCTGTTCTGAGTGACCACATCGACACCTTGAAAAGCTCCATGCGTGGCAAGTCTGACCGCATGAAAGAGTTGGACGAGCTTCTCCGCATGGTGCAGTTTTACACCGATGGCAAGCCCGTTGCCGACAAGTTAGCGACTATCAAATGGAAAGGCAAGCGGGAGCAGTTTATGTCCGAAAATGAAAATACACTCCGCCTGTATCACATGGCAGAGCGCAAGTTGAAGACATATTTCAAGGATGGCAAGTTGCCCATCACTGCATGGCGCAGAGAGCGTGACCGTCTGGAACAGGAGTACAAGACCGAACAAGCGGAGCTTTCACCCATCCATGCGGAGGTAAAAAAGCTCTGGCAGATCAAATATAAGGTGGAGCAGGTCATCCATGAGCAGGAGCGTCAGAACGCTGTTACACGGCAGAAAAAACAGGAAATCGAACACTAATTCTTACACAAATTCAGGAGGCACTTATGAGCAAGAAGAAACCATTTGAACATGAAATCGACCAAGAGCTTTTGGCAGAGATTGAGGAATGGGAGCAGCAGGAGCATGACGAGCCGGAGGGATATTACTTTACCAATCCCGACCCGTATCTGAAACCCGCACCGCTGCCGCCCGACCATCCCAGACACAATTTCTGGTTTGATGAGGACGGACACATCTGCATGAAAAATCCATCCGCTTTCTGGCTGCCGGAGTTCACCTTGCAGAAAGAGATCGGCGGTACGATCTACACCGTTACAGGGAGCTATGACGGGACGGAAACGCTGGACAGGAAAATGGAGCGCATCATGGCCGAAAAGTTTACAGAAAAGATGGAGGATTCCGAATGACAAATTCACAGACTCTTGGTACAATAGAAGCAACCAATCCTGTACTGGCAGTTGCCCCTTTGAAGGAGGAAACAGAAATGTTACGGGCAACTGATAAAATCACCGCACTCTA
>SFGI01000056.1 GCA_004557645.1 [Eubacterium] saphenum
TGGTAGCCGCAATTTTATTGTAACACGGAGGTTTTTCATTATCACTCCGCTAAAGCTTGTACTGACCCCCAGACAATCTGGGGGTTTTTTGATAAACAACAAAAACGCAAAGAAGACTCTTTGCGTTTTCTATCCTTATTTCCACCGTTCCAGCTGGGGCAGCAGATTCTGCATGAACGCCCTTGCGGCATTTTCATCCTCCCAACCCATATGGGGAACACATTCCTCAACCATTTCCTCCATGGTGCATACATGAACAAAATCACCATCGGTATAGCACCACTTGCAGTATTTCTCATTGAAGGAACCATCGGGCTCCTTGCTGATGAGGCTGTCATCTGCCAAGGGCATGCCGCAGCTTTGGCAGATCAGATTTTGGGGCGCACCCAAAAGGGTATTGATGGAGATATTAAATTCCTTGGAGATCAGTTTCAATGTCTCCGTATTGGGTATCGTCTCTCCGCATTCCCAGCGAGACACCGCCTGTCTGGTCACCAGACATTTTTCAGCCATCTCCTGCTGAGAAAGGCTATGCTTTTTTCTGAGTTCCAGTAAAATTTCCTTTGTTTCCATATCATCGCCTCCTGCTTTCAGTATAGGTCATGATATCCGTTTCGGCAAGCAACTGTCCGTTGCCCCTTAGGCGGCTGCACTTGCTTTTTATACAAACCATTCCGGTTCGGCTCTTCTTGCGTAGAGCTCTTCCAGTTCTTCCTTATGATAGATATAGCCGGGGTCATCATAATATCTTGCCCCCGTAGGACATTTCTTCACGCAGGCGCAGCATTTGATACAGATGCCCACATATTCTTTGACATTTTCTCTGCTGATGGAGCCCATGGGGCAGACTTCCGCGCAAAGGCCGCAGCCGCAGCAAGCATCGCTTACCTTGGGTTTTACCTTGCGGATATCGATATGTTCCCCGTTTCTGTCCTGCGGTTTGAAATAAGGGCGAATAGGGTCGCAGCCCTTCACATAGGCAGGCCCCGTGTATTCCCAGCCGCTCTGCAGTTTTTCCGCGATGGCTTCGCCAAATTCCTTCACGATAGCCATATCCTTTTCATCAGGTCTGCCTGCCGCCAAGGTTTTGGAGAAGGAATGTTCACTGATGAAAGCACCGCCTGCCGCAGTTTTGAAACCATCTTCTTCCAGAATATTCCGCAGTTCGATGAGGGCATCATCGAAATTGCGGTTGCCAAAGGAAACCATAGGCACCGCCAGGGCACCATTGCCCTTCACCTTTCCTGTCAGATAGGGTAGCAAAACATTGGGCACACGGCCTGCAATGACAGGTGTACCACAAACTACCAGATCCCCTTCGCCAAACACAGCGTCCGTTTCTCTCACCCCGGGCAGGGTAAAATCATAGACTTCCACAGGCAAGCCCAGCTTTGCCGCCAAGGCTTCCGCTGTCCCTTTTACTACTTTTTCTGTTCCCCCGGTAGGGCTGAAATACATGGCCCAGATCTTCTTCAACTCCATACTTTCTCCTCCTTTTCCCTGATACAAAAATAAGCTTTTTTTCATCATACCTTATATACTCCTTTTTTTCAACCTATAAGCCATAGAAGGCACAAATAGAAAAAGACGTCCAGAAATTCTGAACGTCTACGCTTCTTTAATGGAATTTTTCCAATGTTGCCCAAACAGATTCTATCTTTTCCACCTTCTGGGCCTTTACCATTTCATCGATGCGGGCTTCTGTATATTCTGTCTGGGTCTTATCCTGATAGCCTGTTTCCGCCATCTGCTTGACTTCTTCTTCCGTAGGCACTGTTTTTTCCAGCGCCTTCAGGATAAAATATCTGCCTTCTTCCACCTGAATGGGGCCTGCGATCTCGCCCACCTCCAAAGGTTCTGCCAAGCCAAAGTTTGCCAGCATATAGCTCTGATACATGGTCGTCTCGCCGTTTTCTTCACCGCTCTGGACGGCGGGGTCCACGTCATATTCTTGGAAAAGGGCCGCAAAATCCTCTCCTGCTTTGGCACGGCCTGCCGCTTCTTCGGCTTTTTCCCCATCATCCAGCAGGATCGTTGCCACCTTCAAAGTGGTGTAATCCTCTTTGATCTGGTCTTTCTGTTCTTCGTAATAGGCCGCCATATCGGCTTCGTCTACAGCACATTCCCCTGCGATGGATTCGTATACCAAAGAGTAGAGATAGGATGCTTCCATCAAAGGAATCAGTTTTTCTGTATCCATGCCCATTTTTGCCAAATCAGCCTCGTCCACCGTGGAAATGAACTGTTCCGCTGCGGCCTTGGCTTCTTCCTTCTGCTCGTCTGTCAGGGCAATGCCATTGGCTGCTGCGTATTCCTCTGCTGCTTTCACGCTTTGCAGGGTGCTGATGGTGCGTTCTTCCACCAGTTCATCGGCTGTCTGTCCATCAAAATCCATATTCCATACATCTTCCCCTGCTGCCGCAACAAAGCTCTGGGTAGTGGTATAGAGATACACCATATATTCGGACTTCATGATTTCCTGTCCGTCGATCTTCAAAACTGCTTCATCTGTAAATTCCGCTGTACTGCTGCCGCAGGCTGTCAGGCTGAGGGCTGCAAACAGCAGCAGGCAAAGCAGACTTCTTATCTTCTTTTTCATCTGTCAAACCTTCTTTCCATCATTTTTTCACCCCAACAGGGTTGTTTTTTATTATATCATATCCTATAAATCTCTGACTAGCCCTTTAATGCTGCAAAGAAATTTTTAATGAGCAGCAAAGGCTTATCTGCTTCGTCCCGTCCGGGTTTGATGGTCAGATAAGGGGTAGCACCGGCAGTAAAGAGATATTTGCCCTTTTCCTTGGCGATCAGTTCCGTCAGTTTCACAGGGTCGATATTAGGCTGGGGCCGGAATTCCAGGAGCAGATTGCCATGCTTCTGGCTGATGGAAGTGATCCCCATATCGTGGGCTTCACTTTTCACCAGAACTACCTCCAACAAAAGCTGTACGCTCTTGGGCAGGTCGCCATAACGATCTTCCAGCTCCTCCTGCATATCATAATATTCTTCCATGGTGCGGATGCCTGCGATCTTTTTATACAGCTCCATCCGCTGTTCCTGATTTTTGATATAAAAATCGGGGATAAAGGCACTGATATTCAGGTCGATAGAGGTTTCGAACTGTTCCTCTTTCGCTGTGCCGCCCTTCAGGTTCTGGACTTCTTCTTCCAGCAAACGGCAATACATATCGTAACCAACGGCTTCCATATGTCCATGCTGTTCTGCGCCCAGCAGGTTGCCCGCCCCACGAATCTCCAGATCCCGCATGGCGGTCTTGAAGCCGGAACCAAATTCCGTAAATTCCCGAATGGTCTGCAGGCGTTTTTCCGCCGCCTCTTTCAGCATTTTATCTCGTTTATACATCAGATAGGCGTAGGCGATACGGTTGCTTCTGCCTACCCGCCCCCGCAGCTGATAGAGCTGAGAAAGCCCCATGCGGTCAGCATCCTGAATGATGATGGTGTTGGCATTGGAAATATCCATGCCCGTTTCGATGATAGTGGTACAAACCAGTACATCGATCTCGCCGCTGATGAAATCCCCCATGATACGTTCCAGTTCCCGTTCGGACATCTGCCCGTGGGCATAGGTCACATTGGCATCGGGCACAAGATTCTGGATGCGGAAGGCTTCTTCACTGATGGTTTCCACACGGTTATACAGATAGTATACCTGACCGCCCCGGCTGATTTCCCGATGGATAGCTTCCCGAATAAATTCCGGGTTATTTTCCATGACGTAGGTCTGGATGGGGTGTCGTTCCTGAGGAGGTTCTTCCAGCAGGCTCATATCACGGATACCCGCCAGGCTCATGTGCAGGGTTCTGGGGATGGGCGTTGCGGAAAGGGTCAGCACGTCTACATTTTCCCGCAATGCTTTCAGTTTTTCCTTGTGGGCAACCCCAAACCGCTGTTCTTCATCCACAATGATCAATCCCAGATCGTTGAATTTTACATCTTTGGACAAAATACGATGGGTGCCGATGAGGATATCGGAATAGCCCCTTTCGATATTATGCAGGCTTTCCTTCTGCTGCTTTGGCGTACGGAAACGGGAAAGCAGTTCGATCTTGATAGGGTAGCCTGCCATTCTCTGGGTAAAAGTATTATAATGCTGCTGGGCAAGGATGGTGGTGGGCACCAAAAATGCCACCTGCTTGCCTTCCTGAGCCGCTTTGAAGGCCGCACGGATGGCAACCTCCGTCTTGCCATAGCCAACATCGCCGCAGATAAGTCTGTCCATGACCTTGCTGCTTTCCATATCCTTTTTCACATCTTCAATGGCGTTCAGCTGGTCATCGGTCTCTTCATAAGGGAAATTTTCTTCAAATTCCCGCTGCCAAACGGTATCCGGGCCATAGATGAAGCCCTGGGCTGCCGCCCGTTTTGCATAGAGCGCCACCAAGTCCTCCGCCATGATCTGGACAGCTTTTCTGGCCTTCGCCTTGGCCTTTGCCCAGTCCTGTCCCCCCAGCTTGTTCAGTTTCGGGGCAGCGGAGCCGGTACCGATATATTTCTGCACCATATCCATCTGGTTGACGGGCACAAAGAGGCTGCCCCCATCCCGATAGGAAATCTTCATATAATCCTTCTGGACGCCATCTACAGAAATTTTTTCCAGACCGCGGAACACACCGATGCCGTGGTTATCATGTACCACATAATCCCCAATGCGCAGGTCTGTAAAGCTTTCAATGGCTGCCCCATTTTTCTTCCGTTTTTTCTTTTTCCTCTTTTCTTTCCCGCTGAACAATTCGCTGTCGCAAAAAACAGCAAAATCGATGAAATCATAACGGAAACCCTTGGAAAGAGAACCTTTCGCCACCCAAACGGCACCCTTGGGCACATCCCGTTCCAAGTCCTCGATATAAACCGCTTCCAGCCCCATTTCCACCAGTTCCTTTGCCATGCGCTGGGCTCTGGTGCCGGTACCGGCTAAGATCAGGGTGCGGAAACCGCTTTTTTTCAAATATTCCAGTTCTTCGCAGAAAAGGTCTGCCCGCTGCTGAAAAGAAGGGGTGGAACGGACAGCAAAATCCGCCATGACCTTGGGATGGAAATCTACCGTTCTTTGGCTCAGCCCGGCGAAAAGGACAGTGGCAAAGGCCTCCGCCTGCCGCAAAATCGCCGTATAATCATAGAGCATACGGCTCTGCCCCGACAGCAGATAACCCTGAGCAATACGTCCCTTCACACTTTCCTGATATTCTTCCATAAGGATATCCATGTGTTCCCGAATCCGTTCCGGTTCATCGAAAATCAGCAGAGTATCCTCATGCAGATAGGAAAGGAGGCTGACAGTCTCGTCATAAAAATAATCCACATAGGCGCCCACCGCAGGCAGGGTCTTTTCCGCCCGGAGACGTTCTGCATCCTCGCCGATATGCTCCCGCAGGCGTTCCGCTGCTTCTTCTTCGCCCTTTTTCTCAAAGTTTTTCAGGGCTTTCACAAATTCCTTGACGATCTTATCGGCTGCCGCCACTGCCTGTTCCTCTTCATAGACCACCTCTCGCATAGGGAAGATGACCGTTTCCTCCAATTTATCCACAGAGCGCTGGCTCTGGGCATCCATACTGCGGATAGAGTCGATCTCGTCATCCCAAAATTCGATACGGACAGCATCCTCCGCCGTCAAAGACCAGATATCCAGAATCCCTCCCCGCAGGGTAAACTGCCCCGGGCTTTCCACCAGTTCTGCCCGTTCGTAGCCCATCAGCACCAGCCGTCTGGTCAGATCGGAAATCTCCGCAATCTCTCCCACCTTCAGCTTCAGCAGAAAAGATGCAAACACTTCCTTCTTGGGGTACTTATCCAGCAAAGCCTCCATAGATGCCACGATAACGGGACATTCCCCCCGTAAGAGCCGTTCCAGCACTAGAAACCGCTGACGGTTCATTTCCATACTATGGACATCTGCACTGTAAAACAGGATATCCTTGGCAGGATAATACACGCAGTCCTTTTCGAAGAAGGTCAAATCCTCCAGGATTTCCTTTGCCCGCAGCTCGCTGTAGGTCAAAAACAGCAGGGGGCGTTTGGTCTGCTCCTTCAAACTATAGGCCAGGTGATTTTTTGCAGCATCAATGACCCCTGTGGCAAAAACAGGGGTATTTCCTTTTTCAATTCCTTCCAAAACCTGCCGAAAGCTCCCCAGCTCCAGCAGGGGTCCTGTCAAGGCTTTCATTCCGCATTCACCTCATTGGGTTTCTCTTCGTTTTTCTTTTTTTCTGCTTCGGCCTTGGCCGCTTCTTCTTTTTCCTTCTGTTTTTTGGCGGTTTTCGCTTTCTGGTTCACGCGATTTGCCGCTTCCTTGATGCCACGGGAGAGCATCAGTTCCACGCCCTGCACTGCTTTGTCCATGCCCTGCTCCATCATGGGCAGATCATCGGGATTGAATTTCGCCAGCACATAATCCGCCAAGTCCCAGCCGCTGGGCTTTTCACCGATGCCAACTTTGATACGGTTAAACTCGTCTGTGCCCATCTGATCGATGATGTTGCGGATGCCGTTATGACCGCCATGACTCCCCTTTTCCCGGATACGCACACTGCCGCAGGGCAGGCTGGTATCGTCGAAAATGACCACAAAGCGTTCCTGGGGAATTTTATAGAAATTCACGATCTCCCGTACGCTTTCGCCGCTCAGGTTCATGTATGTCTGGGGCTTTACCAAAAGCACCTGTTTGCCTTTGATGGTGCCATCCCCCACAAAAGCTTTATTTTTGAATTTATTTACTTCAATATCATATTTTTCCGCCAGCTTGTCGATGACATGAAACCCAACATTATGCTTGGTTTCTTCGTACTGTCTGCCCGGGTTGCCCAGACCGACGATGCAGAAAAATTCCTGTCCCTTGCTTTCCTGGTTTTTGAATCGATCAAAAAGACCCATTTTTCTTCCTCCTGTCTATAAACACAACGGAAAGCCCTAATTTTTTTAAATTAGAGCTGTTCCAACCAATATCTTATTTTCTAGGAGTATACCACAAATGGAATAGAAAATACAACTCCTACAAAAACCATTCGTAAGCCTATCCTATCGAAAAATTTTTCTCCGCTATATCGCAAAATAAATATCCACCGGCCTAGCCGGTGGTTTTTCATTTGCGGGCATAGCCCTGCTCCCAGAGCATATGCCTTAAGGCATTACATCAACCTACGGCTA
>SFGI01000018.1 GCA_004557645.1 [Eubacterium] saphenum
AAGTAGCTGACCTGGGTATCGTTGGCGACCTGAAACAGATCCTGCCTAAACTGGCTGAAGCTGTAAGAAAATACAAAGCAGCAAAAGCAAACAGCTAATTTTAACGAAATTAGTCTTTCAAGGACTCCCTTTTGGGAGTCCTTTTTTGTGGACATATTTCTTACGATACTCTTACAATATTTTTTAGAAGGTGTTTCTTCTATATTATATATGTTACAATGGAGGCAGATAAAAACGCAGGTAAATGAGAGGGGGCGGAACTATGCAGAATATGAAAGAAGCATTGCAGGTACGGGCGGAGCTGGCCCTTTGGAGGGGGCGAAAGGCGGTGCATCAGCCAAGGCTGGAATCTTTGCGGAGCAAATATATTCTGGAGCAGGATGATGTGAACCGTTTGCAGAGGGGGATTTTCTCCAAACTGAAACGAGACTATGAAGAAAAGCTGGAGAAAGAAAAAGCAGAAGTGGCTGTGGCGAAAGCGGAGCTGGACCGCATGACAGAATTGATGAGGATCGCGGATGATAAGCTGCCCGTTCTGGAATTGCAGGCGAAGGCGTATCAGGATTTTTGGGAAACGGCAGATCTGTCTACTTTGGACGGGGATGAGAAAACAGTACTGGGTTGGTGCCAACAGGCAGAGACTTGCCTGAGATTGGTGAAGGAAACGAATCTTTGTATCGTGCGGTTGAAGGAAGAACAGGAGCGTTCATTTTCTGGCCAAGGCGTTCACGAACAATCAATGCTTTTGCTGCAAAGTCAGATTGACAGACTTTGGCCAGCGGCGGAAGTATTTTTGAAGGAAGCGGAAGAAACAGCAGCAGTAAATAGAGGGAAACATAGCTTGCGCTTTTTGGAAATTGGAGAATCTGAATTGGCGAGAGTATCCAGGCATTGGAGTACTATAGAAGAAATTGGGCGGGAAATAAAAGTTCATAATACGCTTTTTGAAATGGAAGACAATTTACGGAAGCTGCAGGCACAATTGGGTGTTGTATTTGAGGATTTCGCAGAAGAGGGAGAAAAGCTTCTGCACAAATATGATGGCGCCGAAAGTCATTTCTGCGAAAAAGATGCAGAAGAAAGCTTTGCCCAAGAAGGCTTTACAGAAGAGCAAAAGGAGGAGCCTTCCTTTGGGGGGAATGGTCTTTTCGGAAAAGCAGATCTTTCTAGAGAAAAGGAGCGGTTGCTGTTCGGGCTGGAATTGCTGAATAAGGAATTTGAAAAAGTGGTTGCTCCTGTGGAAAAAACGGAGCTTGGGAAGAGATTCTTTGGCAAGATAGACAATATGTTGGACGAAGAGATTGAAAGTATCAACAGATGGGAACGTATGCTGCGGGAATGGCAGCAGGATTTGAAGCTGTATCGGAAGGATGCGGGAAATTTCCCTTGCGGGTTGGACGGATATGAACCGTTGGAGAAGAAGATTTGGCAATACACAGAAGAAGAGGGAGCGGAGATGGAGAAAGCCTGCCGAGAACATTTGCAGGATACGGCAGAACGTTTGGAGCAGGCGGAGGAACAGATTAGAACACATGAAAGATGAGAAAAAGAGTGTATTGTATACAAACTGAAATACGGGGATAGTTTTGTTCGTTTAATGAGATAAGAATGTCCTTGTATTGTGGACGAAATGATGGAAATAATGTGATTTGTTTTGGCTAACTTTTTCTTACGGGCTTTCTCTCTAAAGTTTTTGTGCAATTTGTTTAAGATTGTGTGAAAAGTGGGTCTGAATTTTTATCAGAAATCAGAGAAAAAATCGAAAAAAATGCGAAAAAACACTTGCATTCTCTGTCTTTATGCTTTATAATACTCATTGTTGTGACATAGAGTGTTGATACGGAAGGTTGCCGAAGCCGATGAATAAAGGGCTTGCGGGTTTTTCCGAGGAGCGATGTCCAGTTCAAAGAAACCGGGCGACAAGGTCACTGTACTGAATATTTTGGGTTTGACTTATCAATAGGATAAGTTTGCGTATCTGACGTTGCTGGATACACCCGGATGAGTGTGCAGTCACCACTTGTCGTGCTGAAGTCAAATAGTACGAAAAGGAGGGGACTTTTTTTATGGCTAATCCCAAAATCAGAATCAGTCTCAAAGCTTACGATCACAAATTGATCGACCAGTCTGCAGCGCAGATCATTGAAACAGCAAAGAAAACAGGTGCACAGATCAGTGGCCCTATTCCTCTTCCCACAAAGAAGGAAGTTGTAACAATCATCAGAGCGGTGCATAAATACAAAGACTCTCGTGAACAGTTCGAAATGAGAACACACAAGAGACTGATCGATATTCTGAGCCCTACACCCAAGACAGCAGACGCACTGAGCCGTCTGGATCTGCCCGCAGGCGTAGACATTACACTGAAAGTGATGAAATAATCAACGGTAACCCACTCAGCAACGAGCCGAAAGATTATTTTTAAACTTTAATAAAAAGAAAAACATCCAAAAAGCTGGTTTATATAAGATAAAGAAGTAACAGAGAAAGTTACAACTCTTATATGACTAGAATGATTACCCCGACTGCTAAGGCGGAAAGGGCAATCCGCTGTAGAAAATTTAGGAGGTGCAACGAAATGAAAAAGGCGATCATCGCTAAGAAAATTGGTATGACACAGGTTTTCACAGAAAACGGTGCGCTGGTACCAGTTACAGTTCTTGAAGCAGGCCCCTGCGTTGTTATCCAGAAAAAAACAATGGAAAACGACGGCTACGAAGCAATCCAGGTTGGTTTTGCTGAAGCAAAAGAAAGAAAAGTAAACAAACCCATGAAGGGTCATTTCACAAAAGCAGGCGTAGCTGCTAAGAAATATGTAAAAGAATTCAGACTGGAAGATGCAGCTAACTACGAAGTTGGCGCTGAAATCAAAGCTGATGTATTCGCAGCAGGCGACAAAGTAGACGCAAGCGGCGTTTCCAAAGGTAAAGGTTTCCAGAGTACAATCAAGAGATACAACGCACAGAGAGGTCCCATGGGTCATGGTTCCAAATCTCACAGAGTTGTAGGTTCCATGGGTTCTTCCGCTACACCCAGCCGTGTTAAAAAAGGCAAAAGAATGCCTGGTCACATGGGCGCAGCTAACGTGACAATCCAGAATCTTGAAATCGTACGTGCAGATGCAGAAAAGAACCTGCTGCTGATCAAGGGCGCAGTTCCCGGTCCTAAAGGTTCCATTCTGGTAATCAAAGACAGCGTAAAGGCTTGATAAACTTTACGAAAGGAGGAAACTAACATGGCAAATGTTGCAGTATTAAATATGGCAGGCGCTCAGGTAGGCACAATCGAGCTGAATGACGCTATTTTCGGTATTGAAGCAAATGAACATGTGATGCACCTGGCTGTAGTACAGTATCTGGCAAACCAGAGACAGGGCACACAGAGCACAAAAACACGCGCTGAAGTTCGTGGCGGTGGTAGAAAACCTTACAGACAGAAAGGTACAGGCAGAGCAAGACAGGGCTCCATCCGTTCTCCTCAGTGGGTTGGCGGTGGCGTAGTATTCGCTCCCAAGCCCAGAGACTACTCCTTCAAACTGAACAAGAAAGTAAAAAGACTGGCACTGCAGTCCGCACTTTCCACAAAGGTTGCTGAAGGCAAAATCATCGTTCTGGACGAGCTGACACTGTCTGAAGTTAAGACAAAAGAAATGGCAAAAGTTCTGGAAAACATCAAATGCGACAACGCACTGATCGTTATGGACGGTACAAACACAAACGTAATGCTGTCCGCTAGAAACATTCCCGCAGTTAAGACAGCTTCCGTAAGCACAATCAATGTTTACGATCTGCTGAAATACAACACACTGGTTGTAACAAAAGAAGCAGTAGAAAAAATCCAGGAGGTGTACGCATAATGGCTGATCTGAAATTTTACGACGTAATCGAAAGACCCGTAATCACAGAAAACAGTATGTCTGTACTGGATGAAAAGAAATATACTTTCATCGTACACCCTGAAGCAACAAAAGCTCAGATCAAAGATGCTGTTGAAAAAATGTTCGAAGGCGCTAAAGTAGCTTCCGTAAACACAATGAACTACGATGGCAAGCCCAAGAGAAGAGGTATGTTCTTTGGTAAAACAAAGAAATACAAAAAAGCAGTTGTGAAACTGACAGCTGACAGCAAAGACATCGAAATCTTCATGGGCATGTAATCCATAGAAGAAAATTCAGAAACTTGCAAAACACACGGAAACGTGTAGACGATATAAATCCGAAAGGAGTGGAAAAAGAGATGGCAATTAAGAGATACAAACCCTATACACCATCCAGAAGACACATGACAGTGTCCGCATTCGATGAAATCACAAAATCCACGCCCGAAAAATCTCTGGTAGTACACCTGAGAAAAACTTCCGGCAGAAATAACCAGGGCAAACTGACAGTACGTCACCACGGCGGCGGCGCAAAGATCAAATACAGACTGGTTGACTTCAAACGTAACAAAGACGGTATTCCCGCAACAGTAAAAGCGATCGAATACGATCCCAACAGAACAGCAAACATCGCTCTGATCGTATATGCAGACGGTGTAAAATCCTATATCCTGGCACCCGCAGGCCTGCAGGTTGGCGATCAGCTGATGAATGGTCCCGAAGCCGAAGTAAAACTGGGTAACACACTGCCTATGAGCAAAATCCCCGTTGGTGCTTCCATCCACAACATCGAAATGAAACCCGGCAAAGGCGGCCAGCTGGTTCGTTCCGCTGGTAACGTAGGTCAGCTGATGGCAAAAGAAGGCAAATACGCTACAGTAAAACTGCCTTCCGGCGAAATGAGACTGCTGCCCATCGAATGCAGAGCTACAATCGGCCAGATCGGTAACACAGACCACGAACTGGTTCACATCGGTAAAGCTGGTAGAAAACGTCACATGGGCGTAAGACCTACAGTAAGAGGTTCCGTAATGAACCCTAACGATCACCCTCACGGTGGTGGTGAAGGTAGAGCACCCATCGGTCGTCCCGCACCTATGACACCTTGGGGCAAACCTGCAATGGGCTACAAGACAAGAAACAAACACAAAGCTTCCAACAAATATATCGTTCGCCGCAGAAACGGCTAATAGATCCGAATGTGCCTAAGGCGGCTTAGGCACAGATAGAAAAAATAAGGAGGATTAAATCAATGAGCAGATCTTTGAAAAAAGGACCTTTCGCTGATGATCATCTGCTGAAGAAGATCGACGCTATGAACGCAGCAGGCGAAAAGAACGTAATCAAAACATGGTCTCGTCGTTCTACAATCTACCCCGATATGATCGGTCACACAATCGCAGTTTATGACGGCAGAAAACACGTGCCTGTATATATCACAGAAGACATGGTAGGCCACAAACTGGGCGAATTTGCACTGACAAGAACTTACAGAGGTCACGGCAAAGACGCAGAAAAGAAATCTAGAGTTCGCTAATTTATCCGATAACGAAAGGAGGTTTCGTTCATGGCAAAAAAATCGTCCTGGATCAGATCAAAGGTAAGGATGTTGCTACAGCAGCAGCAATGTTGAACTATAGCCCCAGACTGGCAGCAGAAATCATCGGTAAAGTACTGAAATCCGCTGTAGCTAACGCAGAAAACAACCTGGGTATGGACGTAAGCAAACTGTATGTGGAAGAAGTAAGTGCAGATCAGGGCCCTACAATGAAGATGTGGAAGAAGTAAGTGCAGATCAGGGCCCTACAATGAAGAGAATTCGCCCCAGAGCACAGGGCAGAGCATATCGCATTCTGAAGAGATCTTGCCATATTTCCATCATTCTCAATGAGAGATAAGGAGGTACGAAATGGGACAGAAAGTTAACCCTCATGGTTTAAGAGTAGGTATCATCAAAGATTGGGATGCAAAATGGTATGCAGATAAAGACTTTGCTGATAACCTGGTAGAAGACGTTAAAATCAGAAAATTCATCAAAAAGAGACTGTACGATGCAGGCGTTTCCAAGATCGCGATCGAAAGAACAGCAGGCAGAGTAAAAATCAGTGTTCATACAGCAAAACCCGGTATCGTTATCGGTAAAAACGGTGCATCTATCGAAGCACTGAAAGCTGAACTGCAGAAAATGACAGCACACAAAGTAGCTGTTAACATCGAAGAAATCAAAAGACCTGAACTGGATGCTCAGCTGGTTGCTGAAAACATCGCTCTGCAGCTGGAAAACCGTGTGACATTCCGTCGTGCGATGAAACAGGCTATGGGCAGAACAATGAAGTTCGGTGCTAAGGGTATCAAAACAATGGTAAGCGGTCGTCTGGGCGGCGCTGATATCGCTCGTGGCGAATCCTACCACGAAGGTACAATCCCCCTTCAGACACTGCGTGCAGACATCGACTATGGCTTTGCTGAAGCAGATACAACATACGGCAAACTGGGCGTAAAGGTTTGGATCTACAAAGGCGAAGTACTTCCTGTAAAGAATAACAAAAAGTAAGGAGGCGCTAAAGAATCATGTTAATGCCTAAAAGAGTAAAACATCGTAAACAGCAGAGAGGCAAAATGAGAGGCCGTGCATATAGAGGCAACAAAGTAACATACGGCGATTTCGGTATCATGGCGATGGAACCCACATGGATCACATCCAACCAGATCGAAGCAGCTCGTGTTGCTATGACAAGACATATCAAACGTGGCGGTGACGTTTGGATCAAAGTATTCCCCGATAAACCCGTATCCGCAAAACCTATCGGTACTCGTATGGGTTCCGGTAAAGGCGCTCCTGAATATTGGGTAGCGGTAGTAAAACCCGGCAGAGTAATGTTCGAAATCGGTGGCGTAGAAGAAGAAAAAGCAAGAGAAGCACTGAGACTGGCAATCCACAAACTGCCTATCAAGTGTAAAATCGTATCCAAAGCAGAAGCAGAAGAAATGGCAGGTGAACATCAGTGAAAACAAAAGGTTATGTAAATGAATTGATGGGCAAAACTGCAGATGAATTACAGAAGGACCTTGTTTCCGCTAAGAAAGAGCTGTTCAACCTGAGATTCCAGAACGCTACAAATCAGCTGGACAACACAGCAAGAATCAAGGAAGTTCGTAAGAACATCGCAAGAATCCAGACAATCATCACAAAGAAAGCAAGAGAAGCAAAATAATAGATATTCCGTTCGTTGAAAGGAGGAAATCATCGTGGAAAGAAATCTTCGTAAAACTAGAATCGGTAGAGTAGTTAGCGACAAGATGGACAAAACAATCGTTGTTGCTGTTGAAGATAAAGTAAAACACCCTCTGTATGGCAAAATCGTTAACAGAACATACAAACTGAAAGCTCATGACGAAAACAACGAATGCGGTATCGGCGATCGTGTTAAAGTTATGGAAACAAGACCTCTGTCCAAAGACAAAAGATGGAGACTTGTAAGCATCATCGAAAAAGCAAAATAATCCTTTTTGGAGAGGAGGACAATATATGGTTCAGCAGGAAACCAGATTAAAAGTAGCAGATAACTCCGGGGCGAAAGAACTTCTGTGCATCAGAGTACTGGGCGGCTCCACAAGAAGATATGCAGGCGTAGGCGACATCATCGTTGCTGCAGTTAAAGACGCAACACCCGGCGGCGTTGTAAAAAAAGGCGACGTTGTTAAGGCAGTAGTTGTTAGAACAGTTCATCCCGTAGGCAGACCTGACGGCAGCTACATCAAATTCGACGAAAACGCAGCAGTTATCATCAAAGATGACAAAAATCCCAGAGGTACACGTATCTTTGGGCCCGTTGCAAGAGAGCTGAGAGAAAAACAGTTCATGAAGATCCTTTCTCTGGCTCCCGAAGTACTGTAATAGGAGGTGTGCTAGGTGGCTAATTTGAAACTGAAAACTGGCGACAAAGTAGTAGTAATCGCTGGTAAAGATAAAGGCAAAGAAGGCAAGATCATTGCTGTAGATAAAAAGAACAACCGTGTACTGGTTGAAGGCGTAAACATGGTTTCCAAACACACAAAACCCAACGCACAGAACCAGCAGGGCGGCATCATCAAGAAAGAAAACTTCATTCATGCTTCCAACGTAATGTATCTGCACAACGGCAAAGCAACACGTCTGGGCGCAATGATCAAAGATGGCAAAAAAGTAAGAGTAGCTAAGAAAACAGGCGAAGTAATCGACTAATAAATACCTGGTGAAAGGAGGCAAACAATGAGCAGATTAAGAGACTTCTATGAAGCACAGATCGTTCCCGAAATGACTAAGAAATTTTCTTATAAAAATAAACTGGCTGTTCCCAAGCTGGAAAAGATCATCATCAACATGGGCGTAGGCGAAGCTAGAGAAAACGCTAAAGTCCTGGATGGCGCTGTAAGAGATATGGGCATCATCGCTGGTCAGAAACCCGTTGTAACAAAGGCTAAAAAATCCATCGCGAACTTCAAACTGCGTGAAGGCATGAACATTGGCTGCAAGGTTACTCTGAGAGGCGACAGAATGTACGAATTCACAGACAGACTGATCAACATCGCACTGCCTCGTGTACGTGACTTCCGCGGCGTAAAAGCTAATAGCTTTGACGGCAGAGGTAACTACACAATGGGTATCAAAGAACAGCTGATCTTCCCCGAAATCGAATACGATAAAGTAGACAAAATCAGAGGCATGGACATCGTTTTTGTTACAACAGCAAAAACAGATGAAGAAGCAAGAGAACTGCTGAGACTGTTCGGTATGCCATTCGCAAAATAAGGGAGGGACAAAAATGGCTAAAAAATCTATGAAAGTAAAGCAGCAGAGAGCACCCAAGTTCTCTACAAGAGCTTACACACGTTGCAGAGTTTGCGGCAGACCCCACTCTGTACTGAGAAAATATGGAATTTGCCGTATTTGCTTCCGTGAACTGGCATACAAAGGTCAGATTCCCGGCGTAAAGAAAGCAAGCTGGTAATTGAAAGGAGGAATTCACAATGTCTATGAGCGACCCTATCGCAGATATGCTGACAAGAATCAGAAACGCTAATATTGCAAAACATGATACAGTAGATGTTCCTTCTTCCAAAATGAAGAAAGCAATCGCTGACATCCTGGTAGCAGAAGGTTACGTAAAAGGTTACGAAGTAATCGAAGACGGTATCAAATCCACGCTGCGTATCAGCCTGAAATATGGTGAAGATAAAAACGTAAAAGTAATCACAGGCCTGAAGAGAATTTCCAAACCCGGCCTGAGAGTATTCGCTGGCAAAGACGAACTGCCTAAAGTTCTGGGCGGTCTGGGCACAGCAATCATTTCCACAGACAAAGGCCTGATGACAGACAAAGCTGCAAGAAAAGCTGGTCTGGGCGGCGAAGTAATCGCTTTCATCTGGTAAGATAAAGACAGAATATTAGGAGGTGCAGACCATGTCCAGAATCGGTAAATTGCCCGTAGTGGTACCCGCTGGCGTTGAAGTGAAGATTGGCGAAGGCAATCTGCTGACAGTAAAAGGCCCCAAAGGTACACTGGAAAGAAAATTATCCGCAGACATGAACATCGCAATGGAAGATGGCCAGATCGTAGTTACAAGACCCAGCGATCTGAAAAAACATAGAGCATTACACGGCCTGACAAGAACACTGATCCACAACATGATCGTTGGTGTGACTCAGGGCTATGAAAAAGTACTGGAAATCAACGGTGTTGGTTACAGAGCAGCTAAATCCGGTAAAAAACTGACACTGACACTGGGTTACTCTCATCCCGTAGAAATGGAAGATCCCGAAGGTATCGAATCCATCGTTGAAGGTACAAACAAAATCATTGTTAAGGGTATTGACAAAGAAAAAGTAGGTCAGTTCGCAGCCGAAATCAGAACAAAAAGACCTCCCGAACCCTATAAAGGCAAAGGTATTAAATACTCTGACGAACATATCAGACGTAAAGTTGGTAAGACCGGTAAGAAATAATCTGCGGACGGCAGCATGATCTATTTATATCGGAAAGTGACTAATTTTTGAAGAAACGGAGTGAAAATACTATGATCAATAAGCCCTCTCGTGCAGCGGCTCGTGTGAAAAGACACTACAGAATCCGCAACCATGTAAAAGGCACAGCTGCTAGACCTAGACTGGCAGTGTTCAGATCCAATAAACACATGTATGCACAGATCATCGATGACGTTGCTCAGCATACACTGGTTGCAGCATCCACAATGGAAGCTGAAATCGCAAGCAAAGTAGAATACACAAACACAGTTGCAGCTGCAGCTGCAGTAGGTGAAGCTGTTGCGAAAAAAGCAATCGAAAAAGGCATCACAGAAGTTGTATTCGACAGAGGCGGTTTTGTATACCAGGGTAAAATTCAGGCACTGGCAGAAGCAGCTAGAGAAGCTGGCCTGAAATTCTAAGGCAAGGAGGAAAGTAAGTTGAAAAGAATCGATCCAAGCACTTTAGATCTGAAAGATAAAGTAGTAACCATCAACCGTGTATCCAAAACGGTTAAAGGTGGTCGTACAATGAGATTCTCTGCTTTGGTTGTTGTTGGCGACGGCAACGGCCATGTAGGCTGCGGCATGGGTAAAGCAGCTGAAATTCCCGATGCGATCCGCAAAGGTAAAGAAGCAGCGATGAAAAATATCATCAAAGTAGAAATGAACGATGTAGACAGCATCTACCACGGCGTTACAGGTGAATACGGCAGTGCAAGCGTACTGCTGATGCCCGCTCCCGAAGGTACTGGTATCATCGCTGGTGGTCCCGCTCGTGCGGTTCTGGAACTGGCTGGTATCCGTAACATCAGAACAAAATCCCTGGGCTCCAACAACAAACGTAACGTTGTAAGCGCAACAATCGAAGGTCTGTCCAGAGCGACAACACCCGAAGCTGTTGCAAAACTGCGTGGCATTTCTGTTGAAGAACTCTTAGGTTAAGGAGGAACAGACAGATGGCTGAAATTAAAATCACATTGGTGAAATCCACAATCGGTGCAATTCCCAAACATAAAAAAACAGTTCAGGCTCTGGGTCTGAATAAAACAAATAGCAGTGTAATTCAGCAGGACAATGCGGCTATCAGAGGTATGATCCAGCAGGTTAGCCACCTTGTTAAAGTTGAAGAAGTTTGATTTTAGGAGGTGCCCAAATGAACTTATGCGAATTGAGACCCGCTGAAGGTTCCAGAGAAAAGAACTGGAGACGCGGCAGAGGTCATGCAACAGGCAACGGCAAAACAGCTGGCAGAGGCCATAAAGGTGCAGGTCAGCGTTCCGGGACAAGCGGCAAATGCGGTTTCGAAGGTGGCCAGATGCCTCTGTACAGAAGACTTCCTAAGAGAGGCTTCACATGCAGAAACAGCAAAGAAATCGTTGCAATCAACGTTTCTATGCTGAACGTATTCGAAAATGATACAGTAGTAGATATCGATGCTTTGAGAAACGTTGGTCTGATCAGCAATCCTAGAGATGGCGTGAAGATCCTTGGCGAAGGCGATCTGGAAAGAAAGCTGACAGTTAAGGTAAACTACTTCAGCAAAACAGCTCAGGAAAAAATTGAAGCTGCCGGCGGCAAAGCAGAGGTGATTTAATTGCTTAAGATTTTCGTTAACTCTTGGAAAACGAAAGAGATCCGAAACAAGATTCTGTACACACTGATGATCTTCGCGATCGTTAGACTGGGTACACAGATCGCCCTGCCCGGTATCGATACAGCAGGCGTAGTAGCAGCAAGAGAAAACGCAGCCATGGCGGGTACACTTTACAGTGTAATCGCCGGTGGTGCGAACTCCAGCTGGTCTATCTTTGCAATGGGTATCGGTCCCTATATCAACGCTTCTATCATCATGCAGCTTTTGACAATTGCGATCCCCAAATTCGAGCAGCTTTCCAAGGAAGGCCCCGATGGTCGTAAGCAGCTGCAGTCTTACAGCAGATATTTGACAGTAATCCTGGCGTTGATCCAGGGTATCGGTCTGACTTACACATATCAGAATATGTATCTGGTGCATAGCCCTCTGGTTTATATTGCATCTGTATTTGCTCTGGTATGCGGCTCCACATTTGTAATGTGGTTGGCAGAACAGATCACTGCAAAAGGGATCGGGAATGGTTCTTCCATGATCATCTTCATCAATATCGTTTCCAACCTGCCCATGGGTGCAGCAAGTCTGTACTACATGATCGTAGGCAGCGGTGCGATTGGTGCAGCAAAAGTAGCAGCAATCCTGATCATCCTGATCATCGTTCTGGCATTCATCGTTTGTGTAAACAGCGGTGAAAGAAGACTGCCTGTACAGTACTCCTCCAAAATGGTAGGCAGAAAACAGGCAAGCGGCAGAAGTACAACAATGCCTATCAAGGTAAATACTTCCGGCGTTATCTCTATCATCTTTGCGATCTCCTTGCTGCAGTTCCCTCAGCAGATCGGTATGTTTATCCCTAACAAGGGTGCAACATTTACAAAGGTGACAGATGTTCTGAACATGACACACCCTGTTGGTGCGATCATCTATGTACTGTTGATCTTCTTCTTCACATATTTCTATACATCCATCGTAATCAATCCCAACGAAATTGCGATGAACATGAAGAAGAACGGTGGCTTCATCCCCGGTATCAGACCCGGTCAGCCTACAAGCGCTTACATTACAAGAGTCGTAAACAGAATCACACTGGTGGGTGCGATCTGCTATGCGATCCTGGCTATGGTTCCTGTAGTTCTGCAGTGGATCTTCAAAGTAAACGTTGGCTTTGGTGGTACAACACTGATCATCGTTGTTGGTGTTTGTCTGGATATCGTGAAAGCACTGGAAAGCCAGCTGCTGATGCGCCACTACAAAGGTTTTTTAAATGACTGATAACAATCGCTTGGGAAATGCTGTACAGCATTTCCCGAGGGGTTGTTTTAGTTGTATATGGGGAGATTTATAAAAAAAGAGAAGGCCATCTATTAAGAAAAGAGGTAATCGCATGAAATTAGTACTGATTGGTGCTCCCGCAGCCGGCAAAGGCACACAGGCTGCAAGACTGGTAGAACATTACGGCATTGCTCACATTTCCACAGGCGATATGCTGAGAGAAGAAGTTGCAAAAGGCACAGAACTGGGCAACCAGGCAAAAAGCATCATGGCAGCAGGCGGTCTGGTTTCTGATGAACTGATCATTGCCATCGTACAGGAAAGAATCAAAAAAGACGATTGCGCGAAAGGTTTCATCCTGGATGGTTTCCCCCGCACAGTTGTTCAGGCTGAAAAGCTGGAAGAAATGGTAAAACTGGATCACGTTGTATACATCAGTGCTCCTGACGAAGTGATGCTGGCAAGACTGACAGCAAGAGAAAGCTGCCCTAAATGCGGTGCTACATACAACAAACTGTTCCTGCCCGCAAAGGTTGCTGGTATCTGCGATAAGTGCGGCGAAAAGCTGACACAGCGTAAAGATGACACTGTAGAAGCTGGTAAGGCAAGAATTCAGACTTTCCACGAACAGAGTGAACCTCTGGTAGACTTCTACACAAAGAAGGGCATCCTGTTTGAAGTAGATGGTACACAGGCGATCGATGAGATCACAAAAGCGATCATCGCTGGTCTGGATAAATAAGAAATGAAAAATGGCAGACGAGAAAATCGTTTGCTTGGGGAGGTGATCGGCAGAGACGGCAACGTCTCTGCCGATCTGTTTTCATCGAGAATCGGTTACTATATATATAGTAACCTTTAATATGGAGTATCGCAAAGAAAACAAATATTGTATACTTGATAGGCTTATGAAAATAAAGTGTGTACCTATGCGGTAAGGATGACGAAAGTCACCTTGGGGAAGCGATATTTTCCAAGCAAAACACCGTTCTGATCACGGACGGAGAACCGGAAATTCTTACGTTTAACGAAGGAAAATGAGGTGATATCGTTGGAATATCAGATCGGCCAAGTGGTTTATTCCAAAAGTGGTCACGATAAAGGCGATGTGCAGATGATTACAGCTGTGGAGGGTGAATACCTTTTCCTGGTGGACGGCAAACGTCGGAAACTGGAAAAGCCGAAGCGGAAAAAGAAGATGCACGTGCAGCCGACTACTTATATAGTAGAAAGCGTGGCAGAAAAGCTGCAGCAGGGAAGCAGTGTCCTTGATGCGGAGATCAAGAAGGCATTGAAAAAGTATCAATAAGATACGGGATGTTTCATGTTTAAGGAGGTTTACGGTCTTGTCTAAAGATGACGTAATCGAAGTAGAAGGAACCGTACTGGAAAAATTACCCAACGCTATGTTTCAGGTGGAACTGGAAAACGGCCACCAGATCCTGGCGCACATTTCCGGCAAACTGCGTATGAACTTCATCCGCATCCTGCCCGGTGACAAAGTGTTAATTGAAATGTCTCCTTATGACCTGACAAAAGGTCGCATCATTTGGAGAGCAAAATAAGGAAGGAGCGATCACAATGAAAATCAGACCCTCTGTAAAACCCATGTGTGAAAAATGCAGAATCATCAAGAGAAAAGGTCGTGTAATGGTTATTTGTGAAAATCCCAAACATAAACAGAAACAGGGCTGATAATTTATTATGGGCTTGAGGGGCGATACCCCAAAGAGCCGGAACTGATAAATCCGTCAACTATACTGGGAGGAGCATACAGTTAATGGCAAAGGCGGCGCATTTTTGTGAGCGCGTAAGCAACATGACTGACGGTCTATCTCCTTTGTTCGTAATGCCCAACGAGTATCGCACTGTGTTTATGTGAAAAACATTTTTATTTGAATCGTATTGTGAAAATTACAGGAGGTGCAAGAATATATGGCACGTATTGCTGGTGTAGACTTACCTAGAGAAAAACGCGTAGAAATCGGCCTGACATATGTTTACGGCATTGGCCACTCCAGTGCTGTTCGTATTCTGAATGAAGCAGGTGTAAACCTGGATACAAGAGTGAGAGATCTGACAGATGAAGAAGTTTCCAGAATCCGTGACGTCATCGACAGAACTCAGACTGTAGAAGGTGACCTGAGAAGAGAAGTTGCTCTGAACATCAAACGCCTGATCGAAATCGGTTGCTACAGAGGCATCCGTCATAGAAAAGGTCTGCCCGTTAGAGGTCAGAAAACAAAAACAAACGCAAGAACAAGAAAAGGTCCTAGAAAGACTGTTGCGAACAAGAAGAAATAATTGATATTTCGTAAGGAGGTTTGAGGCAAATGGCAAAGAAAACTGTGAAAAAGGCAACAACTCGCAGACGCCGTGATAAAAGAAAAGTAGAACGTGGCCAGGCTCATATCCAGTCCACTTTCAATAATACAATCGTTACAATTACTGATGCAGTAGGTAATGCTCTGTCTTGGGCAAGTGCTGGTCAGCTGGGCTTTAGAGGTTCCAGAAAATCCACACCTTATGCAGCACAGATGGCTGCAGATACAGCTGCAAAAGCTGCTTCCGACTACGGTCTGAAGACAATCGAAGTATTCGTTAAAGGCCCCGGTAGCGGCCGTGAAGCTGCAATTCGTGCTCTGCAGGCAGCAGGCCTGGATGTAACACTTATCAAAGACGTTACACCCGTTCCTCACAACGGTTGCAGACCACCCAAACGCAGAAGAGTATAACGAATCAGGAGGTGTAGAACAATGGCAAGAGATAGAGTTCCCGTACTGAAAAGATGCAGATCCCTGAATCTGGATCCCATCTATCTGGGTATTGATAAAAAATCTAAAAAACAGAATCTGAGAGCAAACAAAAAAATGTCCGAATACGGCCTTCAGATGAGAGAAAAACAGAAAGCAAAATTCATCTACGGCGTTCTGGAAAAACAGTTCAGAGGCTACTATGCACAGGCTGAAAAGATCGCTAAAAAAGAAGGTATCCCCGGTGAAAACCTGCTTATGCTGCTGGAAATGAGACTGGACAACGTAATGTTCCGTCTGGGCTACGGCAGAACAAGAAAAGAAGCTAGACAGATCGTTCGTCACAAACACGTAACAGTAAATGGTAAGGCAGTAGATATCCCTTCTTACCAGGTTAAGGTTGGCGATGTGATCGAAGTAAAAGAAAAATACAAAACAATCCAGAGATACAAAGACGTTCTGGCTGTAACAGAAGGCAGAATCGTTCCCGAATGGCTGTCCGCTAACCACGATGCACTGAGCGGCACAGTTCTGGCAAAACCCACAAGAGCACAGATCGATGTTCCCGTTGAAGAAACACTGATCGTCGAACTGTACTCCAAATAATCATCGATTGTGCAGTGAAGTCAAAGTAATCGCCGTAGGGCTTTTTGCCCTGCGGCACTCTATCATAAAAAAGGGAGGTTTGAACGAGTGTTTGAATTTGAAAAACCTCGCATTGAGATTGCCGAAATGGCACCGGACGGAACATATGGTAAGTTTGTAGTAGAACCCCTGGAAAGAGGGTATGGTACAACTCTGGGTAACTCCCTGAGAAGAATCCTGCTGTCCTCTTTGCCCGGCGCAGCAGTAAGCAATGTGAAAATTGATGGTGTACTTCATGAGTTTAGCGTGATTCCCGGCGTGAAAGAAGACGTGACTGAAATCATCCTGAATTTGAAAGGTCTTGCGATCAAAAATACAAGCGAAGGCAATGAGCCTAAAATTGCTTATATCGATGTGGAAGGCGAAGGTGAAGTCAAAGGTTCCGATATCAAATGCGACAGCGATATTGAAATTCTGAACCCCGATCACCATATCGCAACACTTTCCGGCGGTGCAGGCAGCAAGCTGTATATGGAGATCACAATCAACAAGGGCCGCGGCTATGTTGGTGCAGACAAAAACAAAAAAGACGATCAGCCAATCGGTATGCTTCCTGTAGACAGTATTTTCACACCTGTTACAAGAGTAAACTTCCTGGTGGAAAATACACGTGTTGGTCAGATCACTGACTATGACAAACTGTCTTTGGAAGTTTGGACAAACGGAACAATCGCACCCGATGACGCTGTAAGCTTCGGCGCGAAGATCCTGAATGAACACCTGAACCTGTTCATTGACCTGTCTGATAATGCGAAAGATACTTCTATCATGGTAGAAAAAGAAGAAGGCAAGAAAGAAAAAGTTCTGGAAATGAGCATTGAAGAACTGGATCTGTCTGTACGTTCTTACAACTGCCTGAAACGTGCTGGTATCAACACAGTAGAAGATCTGGCAAATAAGACAGAAGAAGAAATGATGAAGGTTAGAAACCTTGGACGCAAGTCCCTGGAAGAAGTATTGAACAAAATGGCGGAACTGGGTCTTTCCCTGAAGCCTAGTGACGAATGATTTCGTCATATAGAGTAAAGTAACTAGTATTTACCGTGTGATTACGGCTCCACATAAGACCGAAGAAGCAGTGGAGACGGGCTCAGTCATACGGGTATCCATGAGGAGGATTTAACCATGCACGCATCCGGTTATAGAAAACTTGGTAAAACAACACCCCAGAGAAAAGCTCTGCTGAGAAACCAGGTAACAAATCTGCTGTACCACGGCAAAATCAAAACAACAGAAACAAGAGCGAAAGAAGTAAAAAGAATCGCTGAAAAACTGATCACACTGGCTGTAAAAGAAAAAGACAACTTCGAAGAAGTTACAGTAACAGCTAAAGTAGCAAAAAAAGACGCTAACGGCAAACGTGTGAAAGAAGTTGTAAACGGCAAAAAAGTAACAGTTTACGACGAAGTTCAGAAAACAATCAAAAAAGACAAAGCTTCCAGACTGGCAGCTAGAAGACAGATCCTGTCTTACCTGTACCCCGTAACAGAAGTTCCTGCTGATGGCAAAAAAATCAGAAAGAACAGCAAAAAAGTTGACATGGCAGCAAAAATGTTCGATGAAATCGCACCTAAATATGCTGGCAGAAACGGTGGTTACACAAGAATCGTGAAGCTGGGCGCAAGAAAAGGCGACGGCGCAATGGAAGTTATCCTGGAACTGGTTTAATTCCATAAAAAATAAGAGACTTGCAAATGCAAGTCTCTTTTTTTGTGCCTAGTGGAATGGATAAGTGGAAAAGAAAAGACCCCGCATTTTGCGAGGTCTAAAAAGGGAGAGATTAGAATTTATTTTTACGAAAAATCGGGAGTTGCCGTGTCGAAATCAGCGGCGGAAAGCGCCGCCGCATCCTCCTGTACAAGGGTCTGCGCTGCGATGAAAGGCTTTAATGTCTGATGTTCCTGATACATCACGGAGACAGACATCCCAGTGAAAAAGGAAAGGGTAAAAGCTACTGCTGCAATGGCAGCCAAGTTAGATACGAATTGTTTCATAGATGTCTCCTCCTTTACGTGAGATTTGTGTTTTTATTGTGTTCTTTTGTATTTCTATCATAACACAAATCTTTCTTTCGTAGGTTACAGCAGCCTAACAGGTTGGTTACAGGCAGGTTGCAGGAATATTACGGGGACATGTCAAAAAACGAACATTTTTCTTAAGGTGAAGATTTGGAAGATGCTGGAAGGGAATGTTCCGATACAATAGGGGAGAAAACGCGGCAATTCTGCCGTTTCTATTGACTTTTTGGCGAAAAAAACGTATCATATCGATAGCTGTGAGCATTTATGCCATGGACTTTGGAAGGCAGAAAATCTGCCATAGAAATAGGTGAAAATATGAAAATGGTGAAGGCCGAAGGTCTGACTTATGAATACACCAAAGTGATAGAAACCGACCACGGCACCGAAGAACATAGAGTGGCTGCCTTGAAGCAGGTGGACATCGAAATCGAAAAAGGGGAGTTTGTTGTGGTTTTGGGTCACAATGGCTCCGGTAAATCTACATTTGCCAAGCATATCAATGCGCTGCTGCAGCCTACAGGCGGAACCCTTTGGGTAAAAGGCATGAACACACAGGAAGAAGGTCATGTTTGGGATATTCGCCAGAGTGCGGGTATGGTATTCCAGAACCCCGATAACCAGCTGGTTGCAACAGTGGTAGAGGAAGACATCGCATTTGGCCCCGAAAATATGGGGGTTCCTTCTGAAGAAATCAGAATACGGGTGGATGAAGCCCTAGAAACAGTACGCATGAGCGAATTTGCTGCGTATACGCCCTCCAAGCTTTCCGGTGGGCAGAAGCAGAGAATCGCCATCGCAGGCGTGCTGGCTATGAAGCCTGACTGTATCGTTTTGGACGAGCCTACAGCCATGCTGGACCCCGTAGGCCGCAGAGATGTTATGGAAACCATTGAGCGTTTGAATAAAGAAGAAGGCATTACCATCATCCTCATCACCCATTATATGGACGAAGCAGTTCGTGGGGATAGAGTATATGTCATCGATGACGGCGACCTGGTGATGCAGGGAACGCCCAGAGAAATTTTTGTGCAGGTGGATAAACTGAAAGAGTACGGGCTGGACGTACCTCAGGTGACAGAAGTCACCTATCTGCTGCGAAAAGAGGGTATCGATCTGCCCGCAGATATTTTAACGATCGAAGAAATGGTAGGTGCAGTATGTCAATTAAAATCAACCATTTGACCCATGTATATAACGAAGGGACGACCTTCGAAAAAGTGGCACTGAACGATGTGAATATCGAGATCCAGACCGGGGAATTTATTGGTCTGATCGGTCACACCGGTTCCGGCAAGTCCACGCTGATCCAGCACCTGAATGGCATTATTTCCCCCACCAGTGGCGAAATTTTGCTGGATAATGAAAATATCCATAAAGACAAAGCAAAGCTGAAAGAAGTACGCAGACGCATCGGTCTGGCCTTCCAGTATCCGGAATATCAGCTTTTTGAAATGACAGTGTATAAAGACGTTGCCTTTGGTCCTACGAATCTGGGCTGGACAAAAGAACAGATCCACGAAAGCGTCGTTGCTGCACTGGATATCGTAGGCATCAGCCCTGAGCTTTATGAAAAATCTCCCTTCGAGCTTTCCGGTGGGCAGAAACGCCGCGTGGCTATTGCCGGGGTTTTGGCGATGAACCCGGAAGTCCTTATTTTGGACGAGCCAACAGCGGGTCTGGACCCCAAGGGTCGGGATGAGATCCTGGCGGCCATCCGCAAACTGCATGAAGAAAGAGGCATCACAGTCATTCTGGTAAGCCACAGCATGGAAGATGTGGCGAAGCTGGTGGACCGTATCATCGTGATGCACAGAGGACAGGTAGCTATGACAGGTACGCCCAGACAAATTTTCTCCCACCCTATGGAACTGGAAAAAATGGGACTGGCGGCACCGCAGGTGAGCTACGTTTTTGCAAAGCTGAAGGAAATGGGCTATGATGTGCCCACAGACGTTTACACTGTGGAAGAAGCCAAGGAAGCCCTGTTGAAATTGGTAAAGCAGGTGAAAGCATGATTAGAGACATTACCATCGGTCAGTATTATCCTGCGGAATCTCCCATTCACAGAATGGACGCTAGGCTGAAACTGACTGTCACATTTATTTTTATCGTAACATTATTTTTGGTCAATACCTTTATTGGCTATTTATTCGTCATTGCCTCTATGGCGCTGGTGATCAAAGCATCCAAGGTGCCTTTGAAATTTATGCTCAAAGGGCTGAAAAGTATCATGATCATCATTTTATTTACGGCATTTATCAACCTGTTCATGACACGGGGGGAAACTGTGCTGGTGCAGGTGGGCATTTTCAGCATCACCATGGAGGGTGTGCTTTTGGCAATTAAAATGTGCGTACGACTGGTATTGTTGATCGTTGGGTCTTCGATTCTGACATTGACAACAACACCCATCCAACTGACGGATGCCATCGAATACATCCTGAAGCCCTTCAAAAAAATTGGTGTGCCTGCCCATGAGATCGCTATGATGATGACCATTGCCCTGCGTTTTATTCCTACGCTGCTGGATGAAACAGACAAGATCATGAAAGCGCAGCAGGCAAGGGGGGCCGATTTTGATACCGGCAACCTGATCCAGAAGGCAAAAGCCCTGATCCCGATTCTGGTGCCTTTGTTTATCTCGGCTTTCCGCAGAGCGGAGGAACTGGCTATGGCCATGGAAGCAAGATGCTATCATGGGGATGAACACCGTACTAGAATGAATATGATGAAGATGAAGGGCAGCGATTACCGTGCGGCAGGAATGGCGGCGGCTTATGCTGTAGTCATCATTGGGCTGCGTTTTGTGGCAAAGGCAGTGCCTTTTATCATTTAAGAGACGAAGCACTCTCCGCTGGAGGGTGCTTTTTCAAAAATGGTTTCCGTTTTTTGCACCATGGGCATAAGGAGGATGTATGGATTTGAAGCGGATATTATTAACAATCGCATACGATGGGACGAAGTATTCCGGCTGGCAGAAACAGAAAAACCCCGAAGTCATCACGGTAGAGGGGGAACTGACAAAAGCCCTGCGGCAGCTGTTCAAAGACCCGGAACTGGAATGTATTGGTGCAAGCCGTACGGATGCAGGCGTTCATGCTTTGGGGCAGCGGGCGGTCATCGATGTGGAAACGACTATCCCTGTGGAAAAGATTCCTCTGGCGATTCGTTCTTTACTGCCGTCGGATATTATTATAACGAAGGCGGAGGAGGTTCCGGCGGAATTCCATCCTCGTTTTGACTGTGTAAAAAAGACCTATGAATATCGTTTCTGGAATGCCCCGGTGAAGAACCCCAAGGAACGGCTGTATTCTGCTTATGTGCAGAAGCCTTTGGATATGGATAAAATGAATGAGGGGGCGAAAGCCTTTTTGGGGACTCATGATTTTGCGGCCTTCTGCGCTGCAGGGGCGCAGGTTTCCACTACGGTCAGAACCATTTTCGACTGCCACGTGGAACGCTCCGGAGAGAGCGTGCGGATACTGGTGACGGGGGACGGCTTCCTTTATAATATGGTGCGTATCATTGCGGGGACGCTGCTGGCAGTCGGCATGGGGAAAATCCCGCCTGAAAAGGTAGCGGGCATCATCGAAAGCAAAGACCGCGCCAAAGCGGGGCAGACGGCAGAGCCCCAAGGGCTGACGTTGCTGGAGATTTTTTATGATCTTCCTTGATTTTTCAAAGAAATCTCTTGACATGGTGAAAACGGAAGATTATAATATAAGGGCTGTTGATATGATTTTAAGGCTGAAATCAGCTTTAAATATATGTTTCTCAAGGTGGGACCCAATAAGTTATGCAGGCGAAAGCAGGCATAATGGAGATCGACCATATCCTTCCTGCGGTATGGCGAAGTCAACGGGTCAAACAAAATATTATGACAGGAGGTAAAAACCATGAGAACTACTTACATCGCTAAAGAAGCGGACATCGTAAAAAAGTGGTACGTGATCGACGCTGAAGGCGTAACACTGGGCCGTCTGGCTTCTGAAGTTGCAAACATTCTGAGAGGTAAAAACAAACCTCAGTACGCACCCAACGCTGACATGGGCGACTATGTGATCATCGTGAATGCGGAAAAAGTTGCTGTTACAGGTAAAAAACTGGAACAGAAAATGTATCGTCACCACAGCGGTTGGACAGGCGGTCTGAAAGAAACAAGACTGGACAAAATGCTGGAAACACATCCCGAAAGAGTAATCGAACATGCTGTAAAAGGTATGCTTCCTAAAAATGCTCTGGGCAGAAAGATGTTCGGCAAACTGCATGTATATGCTGGCGCAGAACACCCTCATGCAGCACAGAAACCCGAAACACTGGAATTCAAATTTTAATCGGAGGAGGAAAGCATAATGGCAGCAGCTAGATATTACGGCACAGGCAGAAGAAAATCTTCCGTAGCTAGAGTATACCTGGTACCCGGCAACGGTAAAATCACAATCAACAAAAGAGACATCGACGAATATTTCGGTCTGGAAACACTGAAAGTTATCGTTCGTCAGCCTCTGGAACTGACAGAAACAGCAGCTAAATTCGACGTTCTGGTTAACGTTTGCGGCGGCGGCTTCACAGGTCAGGCAGGTGCAATCAGACACGGTATCTCCAGAGCACTGCTTCAGGCAGATGGCGACTACAGACCTTCCCTGAAAAAAGCAGGCTTCCTGACAAGAGACCCTCGTATGAAAGAAAGAAAGAAACCCGGTCTCAAAGCAGCGAGAAGAGCACCTCAGTTCTCCAAGAGATAATCGGTTCTCTGCGAACATATTGCAAATCAAAAGGCTCAGAGTATTTATACTCTGGGCTTTTTCTTTTTGCTGGAAATCGGAAGTGAGATTCTGTATAATATAGAAAAATCAGAAAGGGGTGGAGAAATGAAGGATGGAAAGACCTGTATTTTGATTGCAGATGATGAAAAGGAAATCAGAGATATTTTACAGCTGCTGCTGACAGGGGAAGGCTATACGGTTGTGACAGCAGAAAATGGGAGAGAAGTTTTAAACCTTGTTTCCCAGGAGATCGATCTGTATCTTTTGGATGTGAATATGCCGGAACTATCTGGTTTTATGGCAGGGGCGGAAATCCGAAAACAAATGGATGCTCCTATTATTTTTCTGACAGCCTATTCCGGGGAATCGGACAAGGTCATGGGCTTTTCCGTGGGGGCAGATGATTATATTGTCAAGCCTTTTTCCAACATGGAGCTTTTTGTCTTAACGTATACAGAGTTTAAAATACTGGAATTATTGGTCACCCATAAAAAGAAGATCTATTCTCTGGAGAATATTTACCAAAGCATTTGGGAAGAAGATGCGGTAGGGGACAGCGCCATTATGGTGCATATCAAAAATATCAGGAAGAAGCTGGGGGATGATTCCAGAAACCCCAGATATATCAAGACAGCCTGGGGACGGGGGTATTATGTTGACCAGTGAAAAAAGAAAAAATACCAAAAAGCTTTCCAGGGAGATTATGGGTCTTTTATGCATCACGGCGGCAATTGCTTTATTTTTCTTTGGCTTTTTATATCTGACAGCAAATGCCATTGCTACGACCTATCATTTAGAAAATAATATCGTGCTGACAGAAGGACAGCTGCTGACGCTGCAGGCGTGGATCCGCAGCATCAGCCTGCTGTCGGCAGTGCTTTTATTTCTTGCTCTGTTTTTGTTTCTTCTGGGGCAGAAAATGGCTTATCTTCGGGAGATCATCCAGGGGGTGGAAGCCCTGCGTACCCATCGGATGGATTTTACCATGCCCATTGAGGGAGACAATGAATTGACAGAACTGGCCGAAAGTATCAATTTCCTTTCGGAAACGGAACGCAGGCTCAGGCAGAGGGAAAAGGAACTTCGGGAAGAAAAGGAACAGCTGATCCGTGACCTTTCCCACGATATCCGTACACCCCTGACGGCCATGTTATCTTATTCTGATTATTTGGGGCAGAAAACGACGTTGGAACAGGGGGAAATGCAGGAATACATCGCCCTGATGCAGCGAAAAGGGCAGCAGATCAAGGCTCTGACAGACAGATTATTGGACAGCGGTAGCAGGAATTTAGAAACCATAGAGGACGGCAGGCTGCTGATGGAGCAGCTAGCGGGAGAATGGGAGGAAATTCTGGAGGAGACGTTCCCTTGTGTGGTAGATACGAAAAATTGTCCCGCATTTTGTGGACCTTTCGATATTCAGGAGCTGCGGCGGATCTTTGATAATCTTGCTTCCAATGTGGAAAAATATGCGGATCGGGAGCAGCCTGTGGAATTGCAGATCGATGCTGTGGATCACCGTTTGCGTATCTGCCAAAGGAATGGGGTTAAAATAGACACGGTTCCGGTGGAAAGCAATCAGATCGGATTGGAAAGCATCCGGCGGATCGCTGCTTTGTATGGCGGGACGGTGCAGGTTTCCATAGAGGAAGGGATTTTTTCTATCCAGATCACGCTTTCTGAGGTTGAGGGATCACATCTTTAGAATTCTTTAGAATTGCCTGGAAAATTTCTTTAGACTGCTGTGCTATGATGATCTCAGAAAAGAAAAAGAAAGCGAGGAATGAAAAATGGCATTAGGTTTATTGTTAGTTTTATTTATGGTAATGAGTATCATTAGCGTGATGGGGTTGGTGCTTCTGTTCCTTTTGAAAGGAGAAAAAGGGCAGAAGGCTGTATTCTACTTTATGGCGGTGTGGGGCATGGTGATCGCATGGATGACGGCGAATAGCTATCCCACGAATTATATCAAGGAGCAGTTGATCGCCTGGGGGTTTGGTGCCCTTGCTGTGATTGGGCTGCTGGTAAAGATTTGTGGGAAAAGCGAAAAATCCTTCCTGACAGCCAAGGTGTTGGCGGCGGCATCTGTGGTACTGGGAATGGTGACACTGTTTGTAGTATAATGTAAAAAAATGCTCTGTAGGAAAGAGATTTCCTGCGGAGTTTTTTGCGTTTTGGGTTGACGCTGAAATGATATGGGAGTATGATGAAAAATTGTAGAAGAAAAAAGAAGAAGAAGGAGAATAAAATGGATTCATTACAAAAGATATATTGCAGGGCATTCCAAGGGGCATTCCGTGCGGCATTGCCTGTTCTGCCCTACAGAGAGCCTGAAATTTTGAGAAGAGTGAAAGATATTCCGAAGGTGCTGCTGCGGAAGCATATCGATGCAGTGCTGCTGGTAACAGATCAGGATGTACGTGGCCTGGGGCTGACCGAGAGATTGGAAAAAGGACTGAAGGAAGCAGGCATCCGCTGTGCGGTTTATGATAAGGTGGTGGCAAACCCTACCATCACCAATATTGAAGAAGCCAGAGCGCTGTATCTGAAAAGCGGCGCAAAGGCCATCATTGCCTTTGGCGGCGGTTCTGCCATGGACTGTGCCAAGGTGACAGGTGCCAGAATCGTAAAGCCTAAAAAGCCTGTTCATAAAATGAAGGGGCTGCTGCGGATCTGCAAGAGATTGCCTTTGCTCATCACCGTGCCCACCACAGCCGGTACAGGCAGCGAGACAACATTGGCGGCAGTCATCACTGACAGCGGCACAAAGCATAAATATCCCATCAATGATTTTTCTTTGATCCCCAGATATGCGGTATTGGATTACCATGTGACATTGGGGCTGCCGAAACATATCACAGCCACAACGGGCATGGATGCACTGACCCATGCGGTGGAAGCCTATATCGGTAGAAGCACCACAAGGGAAACCAGATTTATGGCAGAGCATGCCACCAGATTGATTTATGAAAATCTGAAAAAGGCTTATGACGATGGGCAGAATAAGAAAGCAAGAGAGAATATGCTGCAGGCAGCTTATTGTTCTGGTATTGCCTTTTCCCGTTCCTATGTGGGCTATGTCCATGCCATTGCCCACTCCCTGGGCGGGCAATATGGCGTGCCCCATGGGCTGGCAAATGCAGTCATCCTGCCCTATTTCTTAGAAGAATATGGCCCTGCCTGCTATGGAAAGCTGGCAAAGCTGGCAAGATGTATTGGTATGGTACCGAAGCATACCAGTGACCGCAGAGCAGCGGCGGCTTTTATCCAGTGGGTAAAGGATATGAATCAATATATGGAAATTCCCGAAACCATCAAGGAAATTCGGAAAAAAGACATCCCTGCATTGGCAAAGCATGCCGCAGAGGAGGGGAACCCCCTGTACCCTGTGCCTGTTTTGATGGATGCCGAAGAGCTGGAGATTATGTACGAAAAAATTATGGAGAAAAGTGAGGTGGAAGCAGATGCAGGAAAAGATTCAGAAGCAGAGGGAGTTCTTTCAAGGGGGAAAACCCATTACATTGTCCTTTCGGAAAGAAGCGCTTAAACGCTTGGGCCGTACCATTCGCACCCATGAGGAGGAAATTTATGAGGCCCTGCGGAAGGATTTGAATAAATCGAAAACAGAGGCATATATGTGCGAAATCGGCATGACGCTGGCGGAGCTGTCCTATATGCTGAAGCATATAGACGGATGGGCAAGAAAAAAATATGTGTTGAGCCCCATTGCTCAGTTTTCCTGCGACAGCTTTACCATCAAGGAGCCTTATGGGGTAGTACTCATCATGTCTCCCTGGAATTATCCTTTTATGCTGACCATGGAACCCCTGATCGGCGCTATTGCGGCAGGGAACTGCTGTGTGGTAAAGCCATCTGCGTATGCCCCTGCCACCTCTGCTGTCATCCGAAAAATCCTCAGAGAATGCTTCCCTGAAGAATATGTGCTGGTGGTAGAAGGGGGCAGAGCGGAAAACCAGGCATTGCTGGATCAGCGGTTTGATTATATCTTCTTTACCGGCGGCGTGACCGTGGGGAAGGAAGTCATGGCAAAGGCAGCAAAACATCTGACCCCTGTGACACTGGAATTGGGCGGCAAAAGCCCTTGTATCGTAGAGAAATCCGCGAAGCTGAATCTGGCGGCGAAGCGTATCGCCTTTGGCAAACTGCTGAACTGCGGGCAGACCTGCGTTGCCCCGGACTATATTCTGGTAGAGCGCAGTGTAAAGGATGAATTTTTGGGTCATCTGAAAAAATGGATCGTGAAGATGTACGGCGAAAATGCCACGGAAAATGGTGATTATGTAAAAATGATCAACCAGAAGCATTTCGACCGGGTATGCGGTTTGATCGACCAGAAAAAAGTGGTATTCGGCGGAAAATGGAACGAAGAGACCATGCAGATCCAGCCCACTATCATGGACAATGTAACGGCTGAGGATGCCATTATGCAGGAAGAAATTTTCGGCCCTGTATTCCCCATTATACCTGTAGACAGTATGGCGGAAGCGGAAGCTTTCATCAAGGAAAGAGAAAAACCCTTGGCGTTGTATTTGTTTACCCAGAACAAGGCTGTGGCGGAACGTTTCCTGAAGCATGTACCCTTTGGCGGCGGCTGCATCAACGACACCATCATCCATCTGGCAACCAGCAGAATGGGCTTTGGCGGCGTAGGACAGAGTGGCATGGGCAGTTACCATGGCAAGAAGAGCTTCGATACCTTCAGCCATGAAAAGAGCATCGTGAACAAGCATACCTGGATGGATCTGCCTGTCAGATATGCCCCTTGCAATAAATTGCAGGATACATTACTGAGAATGTTTCTTCGATAAAAAAAGAGTCCAAATGGACTCTTTTTTGTTTGCTAAAAATTTTTCAACTGGAACATGGCACCGATGAAGCCGGCTGCATAGCATAAAATGGAGAGGGCAGCCACAGGCTTGGGCATGGTGCCGGTCACTTTTGTCATCACGAAGCAGACTGCCATCAAAACAGCACTGGCAGCAGAGGTGAGAAATATTTTTCTCAGCAGGCTCAGGGCTTTTTTTGTGGATGCGGGGTCATTGCAGTATTCCTGCAGCAGGTTTGAACGACCCTCCAGCAGTTTTTTGCTTTCTTTATAAAAAAAGATGGCGATGCCGAGCATCAAAACGATATAGATCAGCATGGGGCTTCCTCCTTTGGTATATCCTTTTTCTAGTGTAGCATTTTATAGGAAGAAAAGCAAATTGATGTTTGCAAAGGGAAAAAGATGTGTTATCATTTGCCCAGAAGTATTGGAAAAAGAACAACTGGGGAGGTTAGAGAGATGACATATCAGGAAGTTTTGGAAAACGCTAGAAAGCGGATGGCGCCAAGATGCGGGGTCTGCCCCGAATGTAATGGGATCGCCTGCAAGGGTGTGATGCCCGGCCCTGCGGGGAAAGGTTCTTCCCGTACGTTTCAGCGAAATTTTGCATGGCTGGCGGAGCATGTATGGCTGGAAATGGACGTGACCGGCGGAAACAAGGAAAGAGACATGAAGATCGAATTGTTTGGCAAGGAATTTGAAGCTCCCATTTTCGTAGCACCCATGGGGCTGATCCCCTATGCCTATACAGAAGATATGACCGATAAGCTTTACTGTGACGCGGTGATGCCCGGGGCAAAAGCAGCGGGGATCCTTGCCTTTGGCGGCGGCGGCCCCAGACCAGAGAATTTTTATGAGCCACTGGAGGCGATCAAAGAAAACGGCGGGTGGGGCATACCCACTTTAAAGCCCTGGTCTGTGGAAGTGGTAAAGGAACGGCTGAAAGAGGTGGAAGCAGTAGATCCCATCGCTTTTGCCATGGACATCGATAGTGCAGGCCTGCCCCATGCAGGATTGGCAGATCCTCCCATGATGCTGAAAACAGAAGCGGAGCTGAAGGAAATTGCCGAGGCTACCGATTTGCCTTTCGTGGTGAAAGGTATCATGACGGCGGAAGTTGCCCGGAAAGCCGTGAGAGCAGGGGCATATGCCATCGTTGTATCCAATCATGGCGGTCGTGTGATGGATCATGGCCTTTCTACAGCGGAGGTATTGCCTGAGATCAAAGAGGCTGTGGGGGACAGTGTGAAAGTTTTGGTTGACGGCGGTGTGCGTACCGGTGATGATGTGTTCAAGATGTTGGCGTTGGGGGCAGATGGGGTGCTCATCGGCAGACCCTATGTGATCGCAGCCTATGGCGGCGGTGCGGAAGGCGTTGCCCTTTATACAGAAAAGCTGAAGGCAGAGCTGAAAGATGCCATGACCATGACCAATTGTGCCACACTGGCAGAGATCACAAAGGATAAGATCAGAATCGTCTAAAGAAATAGTCCTTTTTGCTAAGGTAATATAAATAGAAAAAAGAGTTTCTGCGTAAAGGTTGAAACTCGTACAAAATTCCTTTTGCATAAAAAGATATTGACATATGTCGGAATAGGAGTATACTATAGAAAGCAACATATGTCAGAAATAAGGAGGCGTTTCTATGGCGAGGCCGAGAAAATGCAGACGTGTCTGCGGGATGCCCCGAAACAACAGTTTCGCCCCTATGGGCAGTGAAACTGGCGAGGAACGCATCATCATGGCGGTGGATGAATATGAAACCATTCGCCTGATCGATTTGGCGGGCTATACCCAGGAGGAATGTGCAGAACAGATGGGCATTGCCCGGACGACGGTGCAAGGGATCTATAATGATGCACGACGGAAACTGGCGGATGCCCTGGTGAATGGCAAGATGCTGTTCATCGAAGGCGGAGATATCGATCTTTGCCAGCGGGAAAATGCCGGATGCGGAAGGAAATGCGGACAGATCTGTTGCAAAAAAGAGAAAACTGATATTTAGGAGATGAATACAAATGAGCGAAAATTGTTCTCATAATTGCGGAAGCTGCTCTTCCAACTGCAGCAGCCGCAAACCTGCAGATTTTTTGGTGGCACCCAATGAACACAGCAATATTAAAAAGGTCATTGCTGTTGTCAGCGGGAAAGGCGGCGTTGGCAAGTCCATGGTGACTTCCACAATGGCGGTGCTGACAAACAGAAAAGGTAAAAAGACAGCCATCCTGGATGCGGATATCACAGGTCCTTCCATCCCCAAGGCTTTTGGTGTGACAGAAAAGGCATATGGTACGCAGCTGGGGATGCTGCCCTGCGAATCCAAAACAGGGATCGAAATGATGTCTGTTAATCTGCTGCTGGATAACGATACCGATCCTGTTGTCTGGAGGGGTCCTGTGATTGCGGAAACTGTAAAACAGTTCTGGAAAGATGTTGTCTGGGGCGATGTAGACTATATGTTTATCGATATGCCTCCCGGCACAGGGGATGTTCCTTTGACAGTATTCCAGTCTATCGCCATCGATGGCATCATTATTGTAACTTCCCCTCAGGAACTGGTAAGTATGATTGTAGATAAAGCCGTAAAAATGGCAGAAATGATGAATGTGCCTATTTTGGGCATCGTGGAAAATATGTCTTATTTCAAATGTCCCGATTGCGGAGGCATCCATAAGATCTTTGGGGAAAGCCAGATTGAAGCAATCGCAGCAAAACATAATATCCCTGTGGTTTGCAAGCTGCCCATTGACCCTGCCATTGCAGCAAAATGTGACAGAGGCGCAGCGGAAGAATATGAAGGCGAATGGCTGGATCCTATGGTAGATTTCCTGGAAAAGATGAGATAAGAGTTGAAGGAGAAAACGAAATGAAAACAAAAATTGCGGTAACATACGAAAACGGTGAAGTGTTCCAGCATTTTGGACACACAAAAGAATTTAAATTCTACACAGTGGAAGATGGTAAGATCATCGATACACAGATCGTACCCACAATGGGCAGCGGCCACAGCCTGTTGGCAGATTTCCTGCTGCTGAATGGCGCAACAGTACTGATCTGCGGCGGCATTGGCGGCGGTGCAAAAGCAGCACTGGCGGCAAAAGGGATCGAACTGCGGGGTGGTGTCAGCGGAAATGCGGACGAAAAAGCCCAGGCCTATGTAGATGGCACACTGGAATTCAATGCTGCGGTGGAATGTACCCATCATCATGACCATGACCATGAAAACTGCAGCGAGCATGATCATCATTGCGGTGGTCATTGTCACTGACTGGCGGACAAATTTGAGGAGCGATGCAAAGCATCGCTTCTTTTTTTTGAAAAGAAAAGGAATCGTTCAGGAAAATATCTAAATAGATGTTTTATTTTATTAAAATAGATTTTTAAGTGTTGAAATATTAGATTTATATTTTTAAAAAGCATGGCGTTTATTCTAGTATGAAATGAGAAATATGAAAAGAGATTTCCTTTTTTTGACAAATATGAAAGATATAGGTTGAAAATAAAGGGGAAAAATTTTTGAATGAATGGAGATATCCCTAGATATAAATGGGAAAAACTGTAAGTACAGTTTTATAATGGAAATAAAATCGGTAGGGATATTGCACAATTTCAAAATGGAAGAAATTGTATGAAAGTGTGTGATTTAAAAAATGTTCCGTTCGGGAGTGAAATGAGTTATTTTTTGTACTTCCTGTTATAAAAAAAGTGTTAAGATTCCGTGTATTTCGTTCAAATTATCTCTTTTCGCACAAATTTTAGTTGCTGGATTCCTTCGACTGAATCAACAAAAATGTTGCAAAAATAAATAAAAATATATGATTAAAATATGCAGTTTAACTAAAAAACGAAAAGGTGGCATGCGAACTACTATAAAAAAGTACTTGTTTTTTCCTGGAAATCAGGTAAAATAATAACAGGTAAATGAATCTGATTGGGTTTTCTTCAAAATCTTCTGAAAAAAACTTTTCTCATTTTTTCGTGGGTATGGGAATGATTTTTCAATGTTTTTGAGGGAAGGACATGAAGGTTCAGCCGCGTAATTATCTATTCATATTCTTGGGAGGGAATAATAAATGGAATCTTTTAACAATTTTGTAACTGCGGCAAATGGCATCCTGTGGGGGCCCATTATGCTGGTTCTGCTGGTTGGTACACACATTTTCCTGTCCATCAGAACAAAATGTATCCAGAGAAAAACTTTCACTGGTATTAAACTGTCTGTTACACCCGATAAAGAAGCTTCCGGTGATATCGGCGGTTTCGCAGCGCTGGCAACAGCTCTGGCTGCTACAATCGGTACTGGTAACATCGTAGGTGTTGCTACAGCCATCGGCACAGGCGGCCCTGGTGCTGTATTCTGGATGTGGATGACAGGTCTGCTGGGTATGGCAACAAAATATTCCGAAGGTCTGCTGGCTGTTAAATTCCGTGTAAAAGCAGCTGACGGTTCTTACATTGGTGGTCCTATGTACGCTCTGGAAAGAGGTCTGGGTCAGAAATGGCTGGGCGTTCTGTTCGCAATCTTCACAGGTTTCGCTGGCTTCGGTCTGGGTAACATGGTACAGGGTAACTCTATCGCAGAATCCTGCCTGGGCACATTTGGTATCCCTAAATTTGCTACAGCAGCAGTTCTGACAGTTCTGACAGGTCTGGTTATCCTGGGTGGTGTAAAATCCATCTCCAAAGTATGTGAAAAACTGATCCCCTTCATGGCTGGTCTGTACATCTTGGGTTGTGTAATCATCTGCTTCATCAATGCAGCTTACATCCCCGCAGCATTCGGCGCAATCATCAAAGGCGCTTTCAACCCTGCAGCAGTAGGCGGCGGCTTCGTTGGTGCTACAATCGCAGCATGTATCCGTGCCGGCGTATCCCGTGGTCTGTTCACAAATGAATCTGGTCTGGGTTCCGCTCCTATCGTAGACGCATGTGCAGCTACAAGAAACCCCTCCAGACAGGCTCTGATCTCCATGTCTGGTGTATTCTGGGATACAATCGTTGTATGTCTGCTGACAGGTCTGGTTCTGGTATCCTCTATCATCAAAGACCCCGCTGGTATGGATGGTCTGGTTGGTGCAAACCTGACAGCTGCAGCGTTCAATGAAATTCCCGTTGTTGGCCCTGCTGTTCTGACATTCGGTCTGATCACATTCGCATGGTCCACAATCCTTGGTTGGTCTTACTACGGCGAACGTGCATGGGTATATCTGGTAGGCGTTAAAGCAATCAAACCTTATCGTATTGCATGGACACTGGTAGTATTCGCTGGTTGTGTAGCTGCTCTGGAAGTAGTTTGGAACGTAGCTGATATGCTGAATGCATGTATGATCATCCCCAACTTGGTTGCTCTGATCGGTCTGTCTGGCGTAGTTGCATCCGAAACAAAGAAATATGTTTGGGACAAAGACGCAGAAATGGGCGGTCTGATGAAATGGATGGACGACGTTGCTCCTCAGCTGGACAAATAATCTATTCGAAGATCTATATGTTTTCCCACGATAAAAAGGGCGGTAGAAATACCGCCCTTTTCTTTTTATATCACAAAAACCATGGGCTAGCCCATGGCTTTTGTGATATAAAAAGAAAACCGCAAACCTTATGGTTTGCGGTTTATTCTGTGAGTGACATGATTCGAACACGCGGCCTTCTGATCCGTAGTCAGACGCTCTATCCAGCTGAGCTACACTCACATATTCATTTGGCACAGGAACTATCATACAATATGGAAAAGGTTTTGTCAAGCACTTTTTCGAAAAGTTTTTAAAAAAATAGCGGAGCACGGCAGGCTCCGCCAAATACTTATTCTTCTTTCGAAGCGGAAAGGAAAGATGCGGCCTTTTTTCGGGAACTGCGCACCAGCTTGTAGGGAAGCTTTGTGATGCCTTTGGCGGCTTTTACACCAATGACCAAAGGAATGGCAGGGGCGGCGATCCGTTTGGGTCGTTCGCCGTTTTCCAGAATATTTTCATAAAGCTGTTCCACGCTGTCTGCAAAAGCGTCAACGGAAAGACGATCCATAGCCTGTATGGAGGCTTGGGACAGGCGAGAGGATAATGCTTTATCGGTAAGGACGCGATAGAGCAGATCGGGCAGCTCTTCGTTGGATTCGAAAAGCATGCCTGTTTCGTTATCGGTGATGATATTTTCGATACATTCATCCTTTTTTGCTACGACGGGGATGCCCCCAGCCATGGCTTCTGCGAAGGTAAGGCCTTGCGTTTCGGAAACAGAGGCACTGCAAAATACATTGCCCAGCTGATAATATTTGCCGATCTCATCCCAAGGCTTGCCGCCGGTGAACATGACATGATCGCCGACGCCGATGGATTCTGCGAATTTGCCCAGATTTTCGATTTCATTGCCTTCGCCTACAATGACCATTTTTAAATCAGGCAGTTTTTCGATGAGCTTGGGCAGGGCAGAGATGACCACGTCGATGCTCTTTTCCTTGGCGATGCGGCCGATGGAGATGATGACGGGGGTATCCGCTTCCAATCCCAAAGATTTTCGCAGTTCCAAAATTTCCGCAGGGTCGAAGTTTTCCTTCCGAAAATGGGAAGTATTGATGCCCGTAGGAATGATGGAAATGGGCTTTGTGACACCATAGCTGGTGAGCAGCTGCTCTGTTTTTCTGGTAGGGGCGATGACGCCCATGGCTGCATTGCAGAATGCACTGCTGAAATCTCGTGCCATTCCCTGTGAAATGATATGACCGCCGCCGATATAGTGGACGTAATCCTCATACATAGTATGATAGGTATGCACCATGGGGATACCTTCGGTGGTGGAGACCAGCTTGCCCAGAAAGCCCAGTGGAAATTCTGTCTGGGTATGGACGATATCCAATTCCAGTTTGGAGATCTTTTTCAGGATATGGGGCGGAAAAATGTAGCCCGCACGATAATCCCTTACGAAATAAACAGGAACACTGGGCAGACGGAAAATATCCTTTTCCTCCGGCTGACCTTCACAGCGAGGGTCGGAGGGGGTGAAGATATACACATTATGACCTCTTTCCCGCAGAGCGTTGGAGAGGGTTCGGATCGATGTTGCCACGCCATTGAGCTGTGGGAAATAAGTGTCGGAAAAAATACCGATATTCATAAGAAACCTCCTGCAGGTTTTCCTGAAAGAAAGAGAAAACCCTTCATTTGGATAGATTGATTGCATTGCTTCTTCAATGCGTTTAATATTTTAATATACAAACAAAAATTTTACAACAAAGAATCTGTTAGGATTTTGGTAAGAATTTCTTAAGAAGCGGCAAGAACTGTTTTTTTGCTTTTCTATGATAAGATGTGATATACTGATTTCTTAGAGAAGTTGCTGAGAGGAGGGGAAGGACAGTGGGCAAGAAACTAAATGCAGCTCAGAAAGAGGCGGTCTGTCACGAAACAGGGCCCATGCTGGTATTGGCAGGGCCGGGCAGCGGGAAAACAACCGTATTGCTTTGCCGCATCCTGCGACTGCTGGAGAAAAAATTGGCAAGGCCAAGAGAAATTCTTGCGCTGACCTTTTCCAAAGCAGCGGCGGATGAGATGAAAGAGCGGTTTCAACGGGCAAAAGGCCCCGAGGGCGTTTCTTTTGGTACGTTCCACAGTGTTTTTTTTCGTATTTTGCGGAGCAAATATGGCTGGGGTGTGGAGCGGGTGTTCCAGGAAGAGGAAAGAAGGAATGTCCTGCGGCATATCATAGAAGAGGCAAAATGGGACATTCCTGATATAGAAGAATATATCTCTCAGTTTTTCTCTCAGCTTTCTTTGATGAACAGTGAATTGGAAAGTCCCAAGACCTTTGAACCCGCGGGAATGCCTGTGGAAGAATTTCGCAAGCTGTACAACGCCTATGAAAGATATAAAGAGAGACACGAGAAACTGGATTTCGATGATATGCTGACCCTTTGCTATCAGCTTTTGAACGAGGATGCAGAAGTGAGAGCCTATTGGCAGGGGAAATATAAATTCATTCTGGTGGATGAGTTTCAGGATGTGAATAAAGCCCAGTTCGAATGTCTGCGGATCTTGGCGGAAAAGCACCGGAATCTTTTCGTGGTAGGGGATGATGACCAGAGTATCTACGCCTTCCGTGGCGCAAGACCGGACTTCCTGCTGCATTTCCCGACCCTGTATCCTGATGCGAAAAAGGTAACACTGAATACCAATTACCGTTCTACAGAGCGGGTCATTTCCCTGGCGGAAAAGGTCATTGAAAACAACGAAACCAGATTTGTGAAAAATATGAAGGGCATCGGCGAGGAAGGCGATAAGGTGACCTTCTTCCTGGCAGAGGATACGGCAAAGGAAGCAGAATGCATCGGAGAAAAGATCGCCAAGCTGCTGGATGAGGGCGTACCCTTGACGGAGATCGCCGTCATTTATCGTACGAATCTGCAGGGCGGTGCCTTTGCCAGAGAATTGTATAAACGGGGCATCCCCTACGACCTGCGGGACAACAGTGGGAACGTTTATGAGCATTGGGTGGCAAAGGATCTGCTGGCCTATCTGCTGCTGGCGGAAAATGAGGAATCAGATGGTGGGCTGCGGCGTATTTTGAATAAACCGAAGCGATATATCGGGAAAGACCTGCTGGCGGAAGCGGAGACAATGCCCTATAATCTGATGCGGAGTCTTTTTGTTTGCCCGTCCCTGAAGGGGTGGCAGGAAGAACATTTGGAAAACCTGCGGATCGACCTGAGCCATGTGCGGAAAAAATCGCCCTATGACGGCTTGAAATATGTCAGAAAAGTCATTGGATATGATGAATATCTGGAGGAATTTGCGGCATACAGGCGAACCAGTGCCCAAGTGCTGTGGGAGATCGCCGATGAGATCATGGAAACGGCAAAGGATTGTGCCGATGTGACTATGTTCCGGCAGAGGCTGGAGGATCTGAGCCAGCAGATCAAAGAACAGACCCAGAAGAAAGGCCAGAAACGAAAGGGCGTTTCCCTGATGACCATGCATGGAGCAAAGGGGCTGGAGTTTCGGGCAGTATTTCTGCCTTCTTTGGTGGAAGGCGTGGTGCCCCATGAAAAAGGACTGGAAGAGATCGAAGAGGAACGGCGGCTGTTTTATGTGGCAATGACGAGGGCGGGCGAAAAGCTCTGTCTTTCTGCCATAAAGAAGCGATATGAAAAAGAAACGAAGCCTTCCCGCTTTCTGGCAGAAATGGGGTTGGATGCGGAGAAGTTTTTTACATAAAAAATAAGGATGGAAAGAAGGAAAAAGGAAATGAAACCGGCTGATAAATATAAGATGAAAAAGAGAATATCTGCAGTGATCGCCATTATTCTGGCGGCGGCTATGGTGCTGAGCCTGATCGCACCGTTCCTGCTCTATGGCATTTATTGATTGATATAATATAGGAAGTGGTTTCCAGCAACTGGAATTTTACACAGAAAATCGTAACAAAAATGTAAGGATTTTTCGATGAATTAGTCTTGTATTTTATATTATATTTCGTTATGATAAGTGAAACTACGTTATTTTGACAGGAATGGTTGGAATTTGTAGAAAAATTGCTTCGATAAGGGGCGAAAAGAAAGCGCAAGGGGGCGAAAAGTTTGGAACAGGAAAGGAAGAGACCGAGACAGCAGAAGCATCAGAAGCGTCAGAAGCAGCAAAAGAAAAAAGGCGATGGAAATAAAAAGCCTTTGGTGATCGCTGTAGTTGTGGTTTTGATCGCAGTTGTAGCTGTTTTTGGGTATCATCAGGTACAGAAAGCCAAAGTAAGAGATTTGCTGGCGGCGGAAGGCATTTATCAGGGTATCACCATCAACGGAGAAGATGTGGCAGGCCTGAGCGAGGAGGAAGCTGTTGCGAAGCTTCACGATAAATATAAAGAAGAGATCGTTGGACAGATCCTGACGCTGCAGTATGGCGAGGAAGAGGAAGAACAGAAATGGGAGATTCCCTTTGAGGACATCGGCGCAGGCTATGATGTGGAAGGCGCAGTCAAGCAGGCATATCTGACAGGCCGTGAAGGCACAGAGGAGGAACGCTTTGCAGTGGGTTCCGAATTGCTGAAAAACGGTATGGATATCGAACTGGTCTATGGATATGACGAGGAACTGCTGGATGCCAAGCTGACAGAGGTGGCGGAAGAATTCGACCAGGAAGCGGTAGACAGTACGGTAATCAGAAAGAACGGCAAATTTATCATTTCCGATGAACAGACCGGCCTTGCCATGGATAAGGAAAAAACTGCAGAAAATGTGGCGAAAGTCATGGAAACACGGATGAGCGGCAAAGCGGATATCGTGGCAGAGGTGACAGAGCCTAAGGTGACAGCAGAGGATAACTCCCATGTGACAGACCTGATCGGTACATATTATACGACTTATACAAACAGTGATAAAAACAGAAATAACAACCTTGCCGTTGGCTGCAATTATATCAATGGTACAGTTGTTGCGCCGGGCGAAGTTTTTTCCGCTAATGCGAACCTGGGCAGCCAGACAGCGGCAGGCGGCTATAAGAATGCCGGCGTATATGTCAATGGTAAGGTGGAACAGGGCATGGCCGGCGGCGTATGCCAGGTAACGTCTACGCTGTATAACGCAGCGATTCTGGCAGAACTGGATATCGTGGAACGTTCTCCCCACTCCATGACGGTAGGGTATGTGCCTCTGGGCAGAGATGCTGCCGTTGCGGGGACATACAAAGACCTGAAATTCAGGAATAATACAGAATATCCTATTATGATCGAAGCTTACGCCAGCGGCGGCAAGCTGGTCATGAATATTTATGGTCATGAAGTGCATAGCTCCAGCAGAAAAGTAGAATTTGAAACGGTTTACGAAGGAACCATCGATAAACCTGCTGAGATCGTGACAAAAGACCCCGAAATGCCGGAAGGCGAAAGAAAAGTGACTTCCAAGGGCAGAACCGGCTGTAAGGTCAGCGTACGCAAAAAGGTTTACGAAGGCGGCAAGCTCATCAGCAACGAATGGTTCAGCAGCAGCTCTTATCGTGCGGCGGCAGACGAAGTGACAGTGGGTACAAAGAAACCGGAAACGACTGCACCGGAAACGGCAGGAACAACGGATGCATCTGCAAATACAGGTGAAAACTTTGGTATCCAGTAATAGAAAATAGAAATTTGGAAGCCTCTGTCGGGAGACAGCATGACAGATGTCATGCTCCCGCAGGGGCTTTTTGCAAAGGAAAGGATGAAAAATGATGTTTGAGATCGGCAAAATACCTCCCGAGATTTTGGAGAAGATCGTGATGAAGCCCATGATGGAAAGCAGAGTGAAACGGGATGATGTGATCCTGCGCCCGAAAACAGGGGAGGATTGCTCTGCCATCGACCTGGGTGGAGAATTCTGCATCCTTTCCACAGACCCTATCACAGGGGCGGCGAAGGATATCGGCTATCTGGCGGTACAGATCAACTGCAACGATATCTATTCCGCAGGGGCAGAGCCTGTTGGCGTGCTGCTGACGGTCCTGCTGCCCCCTGAAAGCGAGGAAGCCCTGCTGGAAGAAATGATGACAGGAGCCATCCGGGCAGCAGAGGAAAGAAATATCGAGATTCTGGGCGGTCATACAGAAGTGACTGATGTGGTCTGCAAGCCTGTCATCTCCGCAGCGGTCATTGGGAAAACAAGGGAGAGAAAAATCCTTTCCACCGGCGGTGCAAAGGCAGGGCAGGATGTTGTGATGACAAAATGGGCAGGTACAGAGGGCACAGCCATCCTTGCCAAGGAATGGGAGGAAGGATTGAGAGCCTATCTGACAGAGGAAGAACTGAAAACTGCCCAGGATATGAAGAATTATCTTTCCGTCGGGAAGGAATCAGAGATTGCCTTTGCCCATGGGGCAACCGCCATGCATGATGCTACGGAAGGCGGCATTTTGGGTGCAGTCTGGGAAGTTGCGGAATGTTCCGGTCTGGGGGTAGATGTGTTTGTGGAAAGCATCCCCGTCAAAGAAGAAACAAAGAAGATCTGCAAAGCGATGGGCATCGATTATCTGGGCTTGATTTCCAGCGGGACCATGATCATTGCGGCAGAGGATGGCCATAAGCTGGTGGAAAAGCTGCAGGCAGAAGGTATTGCGGCGGCTGTCATCGGAAAGCTGACAGACGGCGGCAAATATATGTTGGTGAACGGCATGAGACTGCCTTTGGCGCAGCCGAAAAGTGATGCCCTGTATGATGCAAAGCTTTGACAGAAGATTTTTATGCAAACAAAAGAGAAGGACTGGAGAGAAGGCGTCAGTGAGATGAGAAATTTTATTGCGAAACATATTGAGGAAATGGAATGGTCAGGGATTCGGAAATTTGCGGATATTGCGGCACAGGTGCCCGATGCCCTGTCCCTTTGCGTGGGCGAGCCGGATTTCAAGACACCGGAACGGGTGCGCCGTGCGGCGATGCAGTCTTTGGAAGAAGGGAAAACAAGATATTCTATGAACATGGGCTTGCCGGAATTGCGGGCGGCCATCGCTCATTACATGGAACGTCGTTTTGGATTGAGATATGACCCTGCCCAGGAAATTTTGTGCACCATCGGTGCTTCTGAGGCAATCGATGTGGCACTGCGGACCGTCATCGAGCCGGGGGATGAAATTTTGGTGGTAGAGCCTTCCTATGTGGCTTATAAGCCTGCCATCGCTTTGGAGCATGGTGTTTCCGTTGTGGTGGAGACAAAGGCGGAAAATGACTTTAAACTGCAGCCCGAGGAATTGGAAGCAGCCATCACGCCCAAAACAAAAGCATTGATCCTGCCCTATCCCAATAACCCCACCGGGGCGATCATGGAAAAAGAGGATCTGGAAAAACTGGTGCCTGTGATTTTGAAGCATGATCTATTGGTGATTTCTGATGAAATTTATGCGGAACTGACCTATGGCGGAAAGAATCATTTCTCCATTGCTGCGCTGGATGGCATGAGGGAAAGAACTATCGTGCTGAATGGCTTTGCCAAATCCTTCTCTATGACAGGCTGGAGACTGGGTTTTGCAGCTGGCCCGGCGGTGCTGATCCAGGCGATGCGGAAGGTACATGCTTATGTCATCATGTGCGCCCCTGCACCCAGTCAGTATGGTGCCATTGAAGCATTGCGGGACGATGCCCTCTGTGATGCCGATATCGCCCGGATGCGGGCGGCTTATGATGAGAGAAGAAAATATCTGTTGGGGGAATTCAATCGCCTTGGGATGACCTGTTTTGAGCCCAGAGGGGCATTCTATGTATTCCCGTCCATCGGGCTGACAGGACTGACCTCTCAGCAGTTTTGCGAAAGGCTGCTCTTTGAGGGGGGCGTTGCGGTGGTGCCTGGGGATGCCTTTGGGGAAAGCGGCGAAGGATTTGTCCGCATTTCCTATGCCTACAGCATGGAACAGCTGAAAATCTGTATTGGAAAAATAGAAGAGTTTTTGCGGAAGAGAGGTTGTATCTGATCCCTTGACGCAGGGCATTTTTTGGACTATACTAATAGTACTCGTGAGGGAGTAGCAAGCGCAGGGGACTGCGTAGCAAGTCAACATACTGGTCGATAAAGGATCTGGCTTGTTTTAAAATGCGAGACTCATGTATAACTGGAAAGCTATACATGGAGTCTGTCTATAGAACGAACGGCCCAGGTATGGTTTTCACCATACTTGGGCTTTTTTGTTTTAGAAAGAATGGAAAGGTCATATAGGATAGAGGAGGAGCTTTTTATGACGATTGGATTTATGTTCTTTTTCAACAGCGTATTGCTGGGGGTTGGGCTGGCGATGGATGCCTTTTCCGTTTCTTTGGCAAATGGGCTCAATGAGCCGCAAATGAAAAAAAGCCGTATGTGCGGCATTGCTGGGGTATTTGCTTTCTTTCAGGCACTGATGCCTATGGTAGGGTGGATCTGTATTCATACCATTGTAAATACTTTTCAGGCATTTGAAAAGCTGATCCCTTGGATTGCTTTGGCACTGCTGGGCTATATCGGCGGGAGCATGCTGCGGGAAGGCCTCAAGGGCGGCGAAGAGGAAGCGGAGCTGCATGGGGTTGGTTTCGCTGCGCTGATGGTACAGGGCGTAGCCACATCCATCGATGCCCTGTCTGTAGGGTTTACCATTGCCGATTATGATTTTGGCATGGCGCTGCTGGCAGCGATCATCATTGCGGTTGTGACCTTTGTGATCTGCTTTTGGGGGCTGGATATTGGGAAAAAGGTCGGCACCAAATTGGCAGGTAAGGCTAGCATTTTGGGCGGCGTGATCCTGATTTTCATTGGTCTGGAAATTTTTATCACCGGTATTTTCTGATGGATTTAACAGCTTTTTCAGAGATTGTTGGTCAAACAGGAATTTTGCATGACAATGCCATACATACGATGGATGAAGAATAGACCGGTGTTTCCGTAAAGAAAGTTCTGCGAAGAGAGTGTTTTTGTGATATAATGAAAGAAATTGAGAAAGATGAGATAGGAGGGGTTCTGATGGATGAAAAATGGAAACAGTTGAAGAAATGGATCGATGAAAGCGATAATATCGTTTTCTTTGGCGGCGCGGGGGTATCTACGGAAAGCGGCATTCCTGATTTCCGCAGTGAAAATGGTATTTTTCAGGCGATCAATGAATATGGCGTGCGCCCGGAAGTGATTTTGAGCCATACATTTTTTGAACAGAACCCTGAGGTTTTTTTCAAATACTATAAGAAAACACTGCTGTATCCCGATGCGAAGCCCAATGACTGCCACAAGGCACTGGCAAAGCTGGAGGAAATGGGCAAGCTGAAAGCGGTCATCACCCAGAATATCGATGACCTGCACCAGAGAGCCGGCAGCAAAAATGTATTGGAGCTCCATGGTACGCTGTATAAAAATTATTGCGTGAAATGCGGCAAAACCTTTGATTTGGATTATGTGACAGCCGACGAGGGTATCACACGCTGCGATGCCTGCGGCGGTATCGTGCGCCCCGATGTTGTATTGTATGAAGAAGGCTTGGATCAGGAAACGATTTATCAGTCTGTGGATTTTATCAGCAAGGCGGATCTGCTGATCATTGGCGGGACCAGCCTGAATGTTTACCCTGCGGCAGGGCTGCTGAATTATTACAGAGGGAACAAGTTGGTGCTGGTGAATAAATCTGCTACTTCTTATGATAATAAAGCGGCACTGGTGATCGCAGAAAATATTGGAGAGGTCTTCAGAAAAGTTGTGCTGGAAGGTTGAACCTTATCATTTGATTCATTGAAAAAGCCTTGATTTTCAAGGCTTTTCCGAATTTTGAAATTTTTTTGAAAAAAGTTGAATTTTTTGCTTGACAATATGACATACCTTTGCTAAAATAATCATTGCACTGCGGAAGTGCTGTGAACTTTGAAAATAGAATAGCGTACTATGAACACACAACCCATAGTCAATTCAAGCAAACGGAAACGAATGCTAATAAGGTAGTGGGGAAGATGCCCCACCCGCGCAAGCGGCTTTGCGAAGCAAAGTACTGAAAAGACAGTTTGCCGGTTTAGAAAAACCGGAGGTAATTAGCCAGATTAACTGGTTAGCGATTAAACTTTAATATAAGAGTTTGATCCTGGCTCAGGATGAACGCTGGCGGCGTGCTTAACACATGCAAGTCGAACGAAGATGATTAGAATGAG